>CBIFVU010000537.1:0-1517 GCA_966185905.1 uncultured Lysobacter sp. | reverse complement strand
ATCCTGGAATCCCCATGCCGACCGGAAAAACCGCCCGAGCCCCGTCCCGCAAGCCCCCCGGCCAGGCCGCCCGCGCGCCCGCCGGGAACCTGCTCTACGCCCAGTCCGGCGGTGTGACCGCCGTCATCAATGCCACCGCCTCGGCCGTGATCGAGACCGCACGGGCGCGCAAGGTCAAGGTCCTGGCCGCCCGCAACGGCATCCTGGGCGCACTGCGCGAGGACCTGATCGACACCTCGCGCGAGTCCGCCGCCGCGATCCGCGCCCTGGGCCACACCCCGGGCGGGGCCTTCGGCTCGTGCCGCTTCAAGCTCAAGGGGGTCGATGCCGACCGCCCCCGCTACGAACGCCTGCTGGCGGTGCTGCGGGCCCACGAGGTGCGCTGGTTCCTCTACAACGGCGGCAACGACTCGGCCGACACCGCGCTCAAGGTCTCGCGCCTGGCCGCCGAGTTCGGTTACCCGCTGACCTGCATCGGCGTGCCCAAGACCGTGGACAACGACCTGGCAGTGACCGACTGCAGCCCCGGCTTCGGTTCGGCCGCCAAGTACACCGCCGTGTCGGTGCGCGAGGCCGCGCTGGACGTGGCGGCGATGGCCGACACCTCGACCAAGGTCTTCGTCTACGAAGCCATGGGCCGCCACGCGGGCTGGCTGGCGGCGGCCTCCGGGCTGGCCGGCGACGGCACCGACGCGGCCCCGCACCTGATCCTGTTCCCCGAGCGCCCGTTCGATGAGGCCGACTTCTTCGTCCGGGTCCGCGCCGTGGTCGAACGGGTCGGTTATTGCGTGGTGGTGGCCAGCGAGGGCATCCGCCGCGCCGACGGCAGTTTCGTCGCCGACGCCGGCGGCGGCCGCGATGCCTTCGGCCACACCCAGCTCGGCGGGGTCGCCTCGCACCTGGCCGGGCGGGTCAAGGACGCGTTGGGCTACAAGGTGCACTGGGCCCTGCCCGACTATCTGCAGCGCTCGGCCAGGCACCTGGCTTCGGCCACCGACGTCGAACAGGCCCGCGCTGTCGGCCAGGCGGCGGTGGAGTACGCCCTGGCGGGCCGCAACGCGGTCATGCCGGCGATCGTGCGCCGTTCCGAGGCGCCGTACCGCTGGAAGATCGAGCCGGTGGCGCTGGAGAAAGTGGCCAACCACGAGAAGAAGATGCCGGCGCGCTTCCTCCGCAAGGATGGCTACGGCATCACCGCGGCTGCGCGCCGCTACCTGGAGCCGCTGGTGCGTGGCGAAGCGCCGCCGCCCTACGGCCGCGACGGGCTGCCGGCGTATGTGACGCTCAAGAACGTGGCGGTGCGGCGCAAACTGCCGGCCTGGACCGACTGAAGGGCCGCTGAGGGCGGCCTGAGCCCGTCGCGAGGACGATGCGGCAAGGCCGCCACTGCGGGAGTGGCCCGCGCGGGCGCGCCCGGGCCGTCCGGCAATCCAGCCGGCCCGGGGCGGTCCTGTGTTGGCGCGGGTTCGGCTGGGTTCGGCTGGGTTCGGCTGGGTTCGGCTGGGTTCGGCTGGGTT
>CBIFVU010000536.1:0-1519 GCA_966185905.1 uncultured Lysobacter sp. | reverse complement strand
GCGCTCTTGCGCGCCGCGGCCAGGCCGCTCTTGACCCCCGACAGCAGCGACTTGCGCAGCGAGAACAGCGTCCACACGCCGCCGATGAGCATGGTGCCCACACCCAGGTAACGCACCTTGGCCGACCAGATCGCGCCGCCGATGTCGGCGGCGCTGCCGCCGGCGATCTTGGCCGCCAGCGCCGGGTCGGAGTCCAGGAAGAACATGTGGTAGATCGGGATCGCGAATTGCCAGGACAGGATCGAGCCGGACACCACCACGATGCCGACGTTCAGGCCGACGATGTAGCCCACGCCGATCAGCGCCGGCGACAGGTTGGTGCCCATGTAGCCCAGGTACTTGCCCATGAAGCCGGAGACCACCGCGTTGTCGGGGATCAGCTTCATGCCGCTCTCGGCGGCCAGCTTGAGCACTGCGCCGATACCGCCGGCCAGGCCGAGGATCTTCATGCCGGGGCCGGGGTTCTCGCCGGCCTTGAGCACTTCGGCCGCGGCCTTGCCTTCGGGGAAGGGCAGCGGGTCCTCGACGATCATCGAGCGCCGCAGCGGCACCGAGAACAACACGCCGAGCAGGCCGCCGAGGCCGGCGATGGCCAGCACCCAGGAATAGCGGAAGTCCTGCCAGTAGCCCAGGATCACCAGCGCCGGGATGGTGAAGATCACGCCGGCGGCGATCGAGGAGCCGGCCGAGGCGCCGGTCTGGACGATGTTGTTCTCCAGGATCGTGCCGCCGCCGAGCAGGCGCAGCACGGCCATGGAGATCACCGCGGCCGGGATCGCGGTGGCGATGGTCAGGCCGGCGAACAGGCCCAGGTAAGCGTTGGCGGCGGCCAGGATCACCGCCAGGACGACGGAGAGCAGGACGGCTCGGAAGGTCAATTGCGGCTGAGCGGATGAGGCCATCGGCGTCTCCATCGCGGTTGGGGCGGTCGGTGCGGCGGCGTATGCGCGGGCGGAGACGCCGCTGGGCGGCGCCCGCGCAAGCTGCCGATCATCGCATCCGCCGTGGCCGCGTGTAAAAGTGCAGTGCGGCAAATCGCGGGATTGGGCAAAAACCGCGCAAAAACCCCGGCCGGGCGGGATTTTGCGCGCGGCGACGGACATCGCGGCGGCCCACCCAGGGTCGGCCGCTCCGCATGCACCGCCGGAAAGGCCGCGGCCGGGCGGCCCCTACTGGCGGCGCCCCGCAGGCGCGCACTGTCGAGCAGTCGGACCGCAGCGACGCCGGCCCGCTTCCAGGCCCGGGACGCTCGGTCCCGGTGCGCCGGCCGGCGGCAGCTCGCCAGGCGTCTGTGCCCTTGCTCGGCACTTCCACAGCGGCACGCGCGGCCGTAGCGCTGGCGGCGCGCGCGTCCGCGGACCGCCCCCTCCGCGCCGGAGGCGCGGCGTGGCCAGCCAGGCTCGTTCAGCCGACCGCGCCGACCGCTGGACGAGGACTCGCCGAGTGGGCCCCCCCCGTGCGCGCCCGGCGGCCCCGCCCGAGCCGCGGACGGTCGCGCCGGGCGCGCACGGGTGGGGCC
>CBIFVU010000535.1:0-1525 GCA_966185905.1 uncultured Lysobacter sp. | reverse complement strand
CTTTCTCCACCGCCGGCAGGAACTGGCCGGGAATGGTGCCGCCCTTGACCTCGTCCACGAACTCGAAGCCGCCGCCGCGCGGCAGCGGTTCGATGCGCAGGAACACCTCGCCGAACTGGCCCGCGCCGCCGGTCTGCTTCTTGTGCCGGTGGTGGCCTTCGGCCTTGCCGGCGACGGTCTCGCGGTAGGCGATGCGCGGCGGCCGCGACGCCACTTCCACGCCGTACTTGTCCTTGAGCCGGTCCAGGTTGATGCGCAGGTGCAGATCGGACAGGCCGCGGATCACGGTCTCGTTGGTCTCGGCCTCGTGCTCGACGTGGAAGCAGGGGTCTTCCTCGGCCAGCTTGTGCAGGGCCGTGGCCAGCTTCTGCTCCTGGCCCTTGCTCGCCGCTTCCACCGCCAGGCCGAACATCGGCCGCGGGAAATCCAGCGGCGCCAGGTGGATGTGGTCCTCGTCGTGGCTGTCGTGCAGGACCGCGTCGAAATGCAGTTCCTCCACCTTGGCCACTGCGGCGATGTCGCCGGGCACGGCCTGATCGATCTCGACATGGTCCTTGCCGCGCAGCTTGAACAGGTGGCCGACCTTGAACGGCTTCTTGCCGTCGTCCACGAACAATTGGGTGTCCTTGCGCACCGTGCCCTGGTAGACGCGGAACACGCCGAGCTTGCCGACGAAGGGGTCGTTGACGATCTTGAACACATCGGCGATGACGTGCGCGTCCGGGTCGGGCCGGGCCTGGATCGGCTGGGCGTGTTCGCCGCGTCCCTTGGCGAAGGGCGGCGGATTGGCCTCGCCCGGATGCGGGAACAGCCGCTCGGCGGTGTCCAGCAATTCGGCCACGCCCGCGCCGCTGCGCGCCGAGCAGAACAGTACCGGCACCAGGTGGCCCTCGCGCAGGCATTGCTCGAAGGCGTCGTGCAGCTCCTGCCCGGACAGGCCGCCTTCGCCGAGGTCGAGGTAGTGCTCCATCACCGTCTCGTTGATCTCCACCACCTGGTCGATGATCTTCTGGTGCCAGTCGGCGACCGCGCCCAGGTCGCTGTCGCCTTCGGCGTTGCCGAAGCAATCGACCACGCGCTGGCCGCCGTCGGCGGGCAGGTTCAGCGGCAGGCATTCGGGGCCGAAGGTGTCGCGCAATTGTTCCAGCAGGCTTCCCAGGTCGGCGCCGTCGTGGTCGATCTTGTTGACCACCAGCGCCCGGCACAGCCCGCGCGCCTTGGCGTGCTCCATCATCCGCCGCGTGCCGTAGGCGACGCCGGCATCGGCGTCGACCACCACCGCGACGGTTTCCACCGCCGCCAGCGCCGACAACGTGGGGCCGCGGAAGTCCGGATAACCGGGGGTGTCGATCAGGTTGACGTGGATCGCGCCGCCCGGCGCGCCGCCGTGGTCGATGCTGGCGATCGCGCAATCCAGCGAATGGCCGCGTTGCTTCTCGACCGGATCGAAATCCGAGACCGTGTTGCCGCGTTCGATGCTGCCTGCCGTCTGGACTGCGCCGCCGGCCTGCAGCAGGGCTTCGAA
>CBIFVU010000534.1:0-1528 GCA_966185905.1 uncultured Lysobacter sp. | reverse complement strand
GCCCCGCCCGCGCCGGGCCGATTGCACCGGGTCGATTGCGCCGAGCCGATGGCGTTGCGGCGGCCGAGCGCCTAGCCTCGCCGACGCAGACCCCGCACAAGGACCGCGCGACATGTCTTGGCTTCCCACCCTCCGCGCCTGGCGCGGCCCGTCCCTGGCCGCCCTGGCCCTGGCCAGCGCCGGCGCCTCGGCTGCGCCCGCGGCCGACGACGTCACCGCCCGCTACCACGCCGCCATCGCCGCCTGCGAGGCCAAGCCGGCTCCCTCGGTGCGCTACGTCGCCGCGACCTCCGCGCGCTTGCGCAGCTATCCCGGCGAGTCCGGCCCGCCCGGCGACGCGCGCAGCCTGCCCATCGCCACCCGGGTCGAGGTGCAGTGCGAGATCGACGGCTGGATGCGCGGCGTCGGCGACCATGCCGTCGGCTGGATCCGCTCGGACTTGCTGGCCGAGCGTGCGCCCACCCTGGATTCGCTCGCCGCCCAATTCCAGGCCGCCGCGCCGGCCGAACGGGTGCTGCTGGCCGAACGCGCCATCGCCCTGGCGCCGCACCAGGAACGCGGCCACGACCTGCTCGCCGCGGCCCTGCGCGAAACCGGCGACACCGCCGCGGCCGAACGCGCGCGGCAACTGCGCCAGCGCCTGCTCGCCCCCACCGCCGAGCGCCTGCCAGGCGAACCGGACACCTTGTTCGTAGTCGAGCAGGGCCAGGTGCGGCCACTGGCCCAACCCGACGGACGCGGCGGCTACATCGAGGCCCAGGCCGACCACCACCTCGACCGCAGCGGCTCGCAGTACTTCCCCCAATGGCGCAGCCTGCATTTCTATCGCCGCGGCGGCGCCGACGGCATCGTCCAGGTGATCGCGCCGGATCGCTACCTCGAACAAGCCGGCGTGCGCCATCCGCCGGCGACCGCAATCGCCGAGGACCTGATCGGCATTGCGAGCAACTGGGCGCTGCCCGGCGCAGCGGCCAAGGCCCCGCCTGCCGCCAGCGTCCCGGCCGCGGCGCGCAAACAGGCCGAGCGCGAACTGGAATCGCGCCTGCGCGGCCTGAAGGCCGCCCCGGCGCAGATCGCCAAGGCCCTCGCCGCCCGGCCCGGACGCGAGCAACCCTTCGGCCTGAGCCTGCATGCGCTCGCACCGGGGCCGCGCGGTCCGATCTTCGTGGCCACCGTGCAATGGGAAGAACCGGTGTCCCAGCCTGAGCAGATCCCGCCGGTGCTCGACGCCGTGGCGGTGCTGGAGAGCGACGGCCGTGGTGGCTATGTCGCCGCCGGGGGCCTGGCCCAACGCACCGTCGGCGATACGGTGAAGACCCACGCTTTTCTCGATCAGGCCGACCTGGACGGCGACGGCGAGCCGGAACTGCTGTTCCGCCTGGACCAATACGAAGGCAATTCGCTGGAGATCTGGCGCCGCAAGGATGGGCGCTGGACGCCGGTGTTCGAGGGGGCGTATGTGGGTGCTTGAACGCGGTGCGTGAATATCGCCCGGGCGCGCGGCCGTAGTCTGCCCCAGCCTCCGCGC
>CBIFVU010000533.1:0-1555 GCA_966185905.1 uncultured Lysobacter sp. | reverse complement strand
TTGCCGAGCGGGTACAGGCGGCCCTCGACCTTGATGTACACCGGCGCGCCGGTCGTCAGGAACATGTCCGACGCGTTCTTTTCCGTCATCAGCTTCAGGAAATAGCCGATGTCCATGCGTTCTTACCCCTTGTTGACGGCACGGGCCCGTTGCAAGCACGCTGCCGGCTTTACGACAATGGCCGTGCGACACAACCCGGACGGCGCTCCCCAATGACCGCAAGCTTCGCACAATTTCGTTTGCCGCTGCTGGCCGCAGTTCTCGCTTCGGGGCTGGCCGGCTGCGCCTCGGCCCCGCCGCCGACCAGCGAGCTCTCCGCCGCCCAGCAGGCGGTCCTGCGCGCCGACGACGCCGATGCCGACCAATACGCCCCCCAGGACCTCAATGCCGCCCGCAGCGCGCTCAGCGCGGCCCAGGCGGCGTTGAGCCAGGGCAAGCACGAGGACGCCCGGCGACTGGCCCAGACCGCCGTCGCCGAGGCCGACCTGGCCCACGCCCACAGCCGCGAGGCGGTGACCCGGGCCGAACTGGAGCAGCGCCAGGCCGAGATCGCCGAGTTGCGCCGCCGCCTGCAGGCCGGAGGTGGCCGATGAGCGCCGCCCGCCTCAGCCGCGGCGTGCTCGCCGCCACCCTGGCCCTGGCCTGCGCCGCCGCGGTCGCAGCGCCGGCCGAGGAGGCCGTCTTCGCCCGCCTGTCCCAGCGCGTCAGCGCGATCGAGGCCAATCCCGACGCGGCCCAGGCCGGCGCTTTCGAGCGCCTGCGCGCGCGCCAGGCCATCGACGCCGCCCGCGCCGCCCGCAGCCGCGACCGCGACTGGACCCTGCGCATCGCCGAGCGCCGGGTCGAGACCGCCGAGATCGTCACCCGCACCCAGTTGGCCCAGCGCGAGATCGACCGGCTCGACCGCGAGCGCAGCGAACTGCTGGTGGAAGCCAGCCGCCGCGACGCCGACCGCGCCCGCGCCGAGGCCGAGCGCCTGCGCGTGCAGGCCCAGATCCAGGCCGAAGAGGCCGAGCGCCTGCGTCTGGCCGCCGACCAAGAGGCGCAGGCCCGTCAGCAGGCCGAGGGCTTGCTGGACAACGTGGCCAGCCAGCAGGCGGCCAAGCTGCGCGCTGCGCGCGAGCGCGATGCCGAACTGGCGCGCAAGGAGGCCGAACTGCTCGGCCTGGAGCCGCCCAAGCCGGCGCCCAAGCCCAAGAAGAAGTAAGCCCGCCGCGTACCGGCGAGCCGGTGGGTGTGGGACGCGCAGCGAGCCGGCCAGTCCGGCTCGTTGCGTTTTTTCGGCGGTGGTGGTTCGCGGCGGGGCCCTCACCCCAACCCTCTCCCGCAAGCGGGAGAGGGGGCCAGGCGGCTGCGGGCGATGTGTGACGAGCCCCGCTCGATCGCAAGTCGCCGCGCCGCGCCGCCCGCTTGCTGCCTGCCCCGCCTCCCGGCGCCTAAGGCTCCCCACGGCTCCCTCTCCCGCTTGCGGGAGAGGGCTGGGGTGAGGGGCCCCCGGCCGCTGCACGACCGGCCGCCCCAGCCCCCGGCCGCTTTGGCGGACAGGCCCTCGCAG
>CBIFVU010000532.1:0-1563 GCA_966185905.1 uncultured Lysobacter sp. | reverse complement strand
GGCGGCGTGGGAAGCGGCGGCGGGGTCGACATGGGCGGTCTGGTGTCCTCGAAGTTGCGGTCCGGCAGGAGCGGCCGGGCGATGCGCCGTGGCCCGGCGCGCGCGGCGCCTGCTCGGCCGGGCGGCCGCGGGCGCGGCGGCGGACCCGCATTCTGCAACGAAATGCCGCTTCGCGCCGGCCCCGGCCCGGCCCTCGCCCCGCCGCGACTGCCCTGGGGTTCGCGAAAAACCCCGGCGGACGCGATAATCTGCGGTCCCGACATCCGTCCCCACGCGCCACGCCATGCTCGATCCGAACCTGCTGCGCCAACAGCCCGGCGAACTCGCCGCCCGCCTGCACGCCACGCGCGGCTATACCCTGGATCCGGCCTGGCTGGTGTCGCTGGAGAACGAGCGCAAGCAGATCCAGGTGCGCACGCAGGAGTTGCAGAACCTGCGCAACACCCGCTCCAAGGCGATCGGCCAGGCCAAGGCCAAGGGCGAGGACGTGGCCGCGCTGATGGCCGAGGTCGCCGCCTTCGGCGACGAACTCAAGGCCAGCGAAGCGCGCCTGGACACGATCAAGGCCGAGATCGAGGCCATCGCCCTGGCCATCCCCAACCTGCCGCACGATTCGGTGCCGCTGGGCGCCGACGAGAACGCCAACGTCGAACAGCACCGCTGGGGCAGCCCGCGCGAATTCGATTTCGCCCCCAAGGACCATGTCGAACTGGGCGCCCGCCACGGCTGGCTGGACGCGGAGACCGCGGCCAAGCTCTCCGGCGCCCGCTTCACCGTGCTGCGCGGCGGCCTGGCCCGGCTGCACCGCGCCCTGGCCCAGTTCATGCTGGACCTGCACGTGGACCAGCACGGCTACCAGGAAACCAGCGTGCCGCTGCTGGTCAACGCCGACTCGATGCGCGGCACCGGCCAGTTGCCCAAGTTCGAGGACGACCTGTTCGCCACTGTGGTCGGCGAGGGCGAGGCGGCCAGCAAGCGCTACCTGATCCCGACCTCGGAAGTGCCGCTGACCAACGTAGTGCGCGATGAGATCGTCGAGGACGCGGCGCTGCCGTTGCGCATGAGCGCGCACTCGATGTGTTTCCGCGCCGAGGCCGGCAGCGCCGGCCGCGACACCCGCGGCATGATCCGCCAGCACCAGTTCGAGAAGGTCGAACTGGTCAGCATCGCCCGGCCGCAGGACAGCTACGCCGAGCACGAGCGCATGACCCGCTGCGCCGAAGTGGTGTTGGAGACCCTGGGCCTGCCGTACCGGCGCATGCTGCTGTGCACCGGCGACATGGGCTTCGCCGCGGCCAAGACCTACGACCTGGAAGTCTGGCTGCCCAGCGAGCAGCGCTATCGCGAGATTTCCTCCTGCTCCAACTGCGAGGCCTTCCAGGCCCGGCGCATGCAGGCGCGCTGGCGCAACCCGGAGACCGGCAAGCCCGAACCGCTGCACACCCTCAACGGCTCCGGCGTGGCCATCGGCCGGGCCATGATCGCGGTGATGGAGAACTACCAGAACGCCGACGGCAGCATCGCCGTGCCCGAGGCCCTGCGCCGCTACATGGGCGGGATCGA
>CBIFVU010000531.1:0-1594 GCA_966185905.1 uncultured Lysobacter sp. | reverse complement strand
CTCCCGAATCCCCGCCCCACCGCCATGACCCTCAAAACCCGCCTCACCGAAGACATGAAGGCCGCGATGAAGAGCGGCGACAAGCAGACCTTGGGCGTGATCCGCCTGATCAATGCCGACATCAAGCGCAAGGAAGTCGATGAACGCATCGAGCTGGACGAGGCCCAGGTGATCGCCGTGCTCGACAAGATGGTCAAGCAGCGCCGCGATTCGGTCGTGCAGTACGTGAACGCCCAACGCGAGGACCTGGCCCAGGTCGAGCGCGATGAGATCGCAGTGATCGAGCGCTATCTGCCGGCCAAGTTGGGCGAGGACGAGATCCTGGCGGTGGTCGAGGCGACCATCGCCGAGGTCGGCGCGGCCGGGCCGGCCGACCTGGGCAAGCTGATGGGGCCGCTGAAGGCCAAGCTCGGCGGCAAGGCCGACATGGGCCAGGTCTCGGCACTGGCCAAGAAGCGCCTGGCGGGCTGAGGCCGCGCCAGGCCCTCACCGCGCGCCCTGCGCCTGCAGACTGCAAGGGGCCGGCCCCGGCCGGCCCGAGCCTCACCGGCGTGGCCCACGGCTGCGCCGCCTTCCGGCCGCGAGTCCCTCGCGGCCTGCCATCGCCCGCAAGGGCCGCACCATCGGAGGTGCATCATGCAACCCCAGTCCATCGTCCTCCCCGGCTGCTTTCACGCCGCCTGAGCCCGACCGCGCCGCGGCCGCGAGCCCGGCGGAGGCGCAAGCCGCCGATCCAGGCCGTCTCCTGCACGCGCTCGACCAGGCCCTTGTGGGCCCGCCGGAACCCGCGCCGCTCGATCCCGCCGCCGTGCCGCCCGACGGCGCGCCGCTCGCCGCGGACGCCGGTGCCGCCGCCTCCGCGGTTCCTGCGGACGCGCTCGCCGCCGTCCAGGCTCGCGGGCGCGAGCGCGACTCGCCTTCGCGCGAGCTCACCCGCAAGCGCCGCAAGGGCTATCCCTCCGAGACCCGGGTCAAGCGCGGGCGGCGGTTCGTGCACGGCGACAAGGAACTGGTCGAGAAGCTCGGCCGCAACGACCCCTGCCCCTGCGGCTCGGCCCGGAGGTTCAAGGCAGTGCTGCCTGCACAGCGGACGCTATGAGGGCAGCCGCCGGCACGACTACTTCCGCGAATGAAGCGGTGAGCGACTGAAACCGAAGCCGGCGCGATCCCGGGATCGCGCCGGCTTTGGCTTCGGGGGCGCCTGGGCGTTCCGGCGGTCCGGGCGCTCGGCAGCTCGGCAAATCGGCGATTCGACAGCTCGGCAAACAGCTCGGCCGCGTAGCAAACGACCCTGCCGCGTAGCCGCGGGGCGGCTCGACGCAATGCCCCCTTGATCGCCCGCAACGCCAGGGCCGACCGCCACGCACTGCACGGTTCCCCCTCAGAGACCGCAAAAGTCGGACCACGCCGGCGACGCAGGGCCTGTAACGCAGCCGCACCGCCTGCCGCCGCAGCCGCCGCAGCCGCCACGCCCACCCGGCCACCGCCCTCGCGCCACCGCGCCTGACGGCCTGAACGCCGCGCCGACGCCCGCCTAACCCGATTGCCGGATACTGAATGCGACGCCCCCGCGCCCCGTGCCCCGCTCCGCATG
>CBIFVU010000530.1:0-1614 GCA_966185905.1 uncultured Lysobacter sp. | reverse complement strand
CCCCAATCCCCGCCCCTCACAACAACGCCATGTCCCAGCGCGGCAGCACCTGGACAGCCGCGTCGGCGCGCTGGCCGGCTTGCAGGCGCAGGGCGCCAGCGTAGGCGATCATGGCGCCGTTGTCGGTGCAGAACATCGGGCGCGGGAAGGCGACGCGGCCGCCGCGCTGGGCGGCCATCTCCGCCAGGCGCGCGCGCAGGCGGGTGTTGGCGCCGACGCCGCCGGCGACCACCAGGGTGCGGCAGCCGGCCGCGTCCAGGGCGCGGGCGCACTTGATCGCCAGGGTCTCCACCACCGCGTCCTCGAAGCCGCGGGCGATGTCGGCGCGGGTCTGCTCGCTCTGGTCGCTGTCCTTCCAGGCCAGCAGCACTTGGGTCTTCAGGCCGCTGAAGCTGAAGTCCAGGCCGGGGCGGTCGGTCATGGGGCGGGCGAACTTGTAGCGGCCGGGCACGCCGCGCTCGGCCTGGGCGGCCAGTTGCGGGCCGCCCGGGTAGGGCAGGCCCATCAGCTTGGCGGTCTTGTCGAAGGCCTCTCCGGCGGCATCGTCCAGGGTCTCGCCGAGCAGGCGGTATTGGCCGATCCGATCCACTGCGATCAGTTGGGTGTGGCCGCCGGAGACGAGCAAGGCCACGAACGGCGGCTCCGGCCGGCCCAGCGGGTCGTCCTCCATCAGCGGCGCCAGCAGGTGGCCCTCCATGTGGTGCACCCCGACCGCCGGCACCTCCAGCGCCCAGGCCAGCGCCCGCGCCACGCCGGCGCCGACCAACAGGGCGCCGACCAGGCCGGGCCCCGCGGTGTAGGCCACCCCGTCCAGGTCCGCCACCTCCAGGCCGGCCTCGGCCAGGGTCTGGCGGACCAGCGGCAGCAGCTTGCGCACGTGGTCGCGGCTGGCCAGCTCGGGCACCACCCCGCCGTACTCGGCGTGCAGGGCGATCTGGCTGTAGAGCGCGTGGGCGCGCAGGCCGGTGTCGGTGTCGTAGACCGCCACCCCGGTCTCGTCGCAGCTGGTCTCGATGCCCAGGACCTTCATCGGCGGGCTCCATGGGATGCCACGGGCACCGATTTCTGGGAGAATGTCGCGTTCATGGGTGCCTATGTTGCACCTTCCGTCCGAGCATCGCTATAATGCGCGGCTCTCCCGGTCTGCCCGGGCCGGTCCCCGTCAACGAGATAACGTATGCCCAGCGTCAAAGTCCGCGAAAACGAGCCTTTCGAGTTTGCCCTGCGCCGCTTCAAGCGCACCTGCGAGAAGGCCGGCGTCCTGGCCGAGACCCGCAAGCGCGAGTTCTACGAAAAGCCGACGCAGGAGCGCAAGCGCAAGGCCGCCGCGGCGGTGAAGCGCCAGGCCCGTCGCGCCTCGCGCGATGTGACCAAGCGCCAGCGCCTGTACTGATCGCGCTTCCGCGCTGCACCGGCCCCGCGGCCGGCGCCTGCGAGGATCGACCTTCGAGCCGGCTGCGCCTCGGGCGCTGCCGGCTCGTTGCGTTTTGTCGGGATTGGGCATTCGGGAGTCGGGATTGGCAGAAGCTCGGTGCTGGCGCCGGCTCTTGGCTTACGATTCCCCCAGGCGCATCGCTTTTGGCTTGTGCTTCGCAAATCCCCAATCCCGAATCC
>CBIFVU010000529.1:0-1646 GCA_966185905.1 uncultured Lysobacter sp. | reverse complement strand
GCGACCGGCGCTGCGGCGGTGGCGGAAGTCGCGGCGCTGGCCTGGTCGGCGGCCGAGACAGCGGCCGAGACAGCGGCCGGCGCGCGGCGGCGACCGCCCGGCAGCATCCGCGCCAGGGTGGCATCGTTCTGGAACAGGTGGTGGTAGAACGCGGCGCCGGCGTGGGCCAGCACCAGCGCCAGCAACAGCCAGAACCCGTACTCGTGCAGGTTGCGGCTGAGCTGCGCCAACTCTTCGCTGCGCGGGGCGATCTTGGGCAAGTTGAACCAGCCGAAGTATTGCAGCGGATAGCCTGAGGACGAATTGAACGCCCAGCCCGACAGCGGCATGGCGAACATCAGCGCGTACAGCGCCCAGTGCGTGACCGAGGCGATGCGGGCCTGCCACGGCGGCGTCCCGGCCACCGGCGCCGGCGCGCCGGCGTGCCAGCGCCACAGCAGGCGCAGCGCGACCAGCGCCAGCAGGCTCAGGCCCAGGGATTTGTGCAGCGCGTAGATCTTGATCTTGGACGGCCCGTTGGGCATGTCCACCATGGTCAGGCCGATCACCGCCAACGCGGCGATCAGCAGCACGACCAGCCAGTGCAAGGCCTGGCTGACGTGGCCCCAGCGTTCGGGCGTGTTCTTGAAGGTCATCGGCGGGGCTCCGGGTCGGGCGTGGCGGAAGGCGGATTGGAAGGCCGGCTGGAAGGCGCCGCCGGGGCGGGCGGCGCGGCGCCGGCGGCGGGATCGGTATCGGTATCGGTATCGGTATCGGTATCGACCTCGGCCGCGTCCTCGGCGCCGGGCTCCAGCGACAGGTATTTGCCGCGCACTGCCTCGGCTTCGATGCGCAGTTCGACCTCCTCGCCGATGGCCGAGGCCCACGCACTGATGCCGAAGTCCGAGCGGTTCAGCCGCGCGGTCGCGGAAAAGCCGGCAGTGCGGCGGAACGGCGGCAATGGGTGGCGCTTGAGGGCGTTCAGGCGCACCTCCAGGCACAGCGGACGTTCGACCCCGCGCAGGCTCAACCGGCCGCAGACCCGGGCGCGGTCGGCCGCGGTCGGATCGGGTTCGACCCGCTCGGACACGAACCGCGCCAGCCGATGGCGCTTGCCGTCGAGCAGGCCCGAGGCGAGGGTGGCGCGGTTCCAGGCGGCATCGCCCAGGTCGAGCCGGTCCACCGGCACTTGCACCTCCAGGGTGGCGCTGCGCCAATCCTCCGGGTCGAACGCCAGCCGGCCGCGGCTGCCGGAGATCGTGCCCAGCGCCTGCGAGAAGCCGGCATGGGAGACGGCGAACATGACCCGGGTGTGGACCGGGTCCAGACCGTAGACGGCCGGCTCGGCCGCTGCCGTCGGCGGCAGCAGCGCCAGGGCGAGCGCGGCCGCGGCCGCCGCCCAGCGCGCCGGCGGAGCGTTCGGAGCGTTCGGATCGGCGCTGGACGCGGTGGCGGGCATGGCGGCTCCGGCGGACGGGAAGCCAAGGATTCTAGGCACTGGCCCGCAAGCGCGTGTCGAGAACCGCGCAACGATCCGTTTCGAGCCGACCGGAAGGCTGACAGTTCTGTCAGTCCAGGCTTGCCAGCGGCGCCCGCTATCGCCGAGCCTAGTGCGTCCAGGCTCCATGGACCGGACCGCCGAGGGGCGGGCGGGGGCGATCGCCCCC
>CBIFVU010000528.1:0-1654 GCA_966185905.1 uncultured Lysobacter sp. | reverse complement strand
GAAACGGGTCTGGGCGGAGGTCAGCAGGGTCGGCATCGGGTCACGCGAACGGAGTCGGAAGGGCGCTCAGGGTATCATGGCGCCCCCCAGGCCCATCCGGACGGCCGCCCGCCCATGGCGACCCGCAGCAAATCCAGCCAGCGCTGGCTCAAGGAACACTTCTCCGACCCCTTCGTGAAGAAGGCCAAGGCCGAGGGTCTGCGCTCGCGCGCGGCCTACAAGCTGGAAGAACTGGTCGAGCGCGACCGCCTGCTCAAGCCGGGCATGGTCGTGGTCGACCTGGGCGCCGCCCCGGGCGGTTGG
This sequence comes from uncultured Lysobacter sp., assembly GCA_966185905.1. Classification (GTDB taxonomy): domain Bacteria; phylum Pseudomonadota; class Gammaproteobacteria; order Xanthomonadales; family Xanthomonadaceae; genus Lysobacter. Next base: position 1,351 of record CBIFVU010000528.1, on the reverse strand, counting down.
TCGCAATGGGTCCAGCAGGAAATGCAGCGGCTGTGGCCGCGCCAGCCCGGCCGGATCGTGGCCTTGGACATCCTGGAGATGCCCAGCCTGGCCGGGGTCGAGTTCATCCACGGCGATTTCCGCGATGATGCGGTGCTGCAACGGCTGGAGGCCACTCTGGACGGCCAGGCGGTGGACCTTGTGCTGTCGGACATGGCCCCCAATATGAGCGGGGTGGATGCGGTGGACCTGCCCCGGGCGATGCACTTGTCCGAGTTGGCGATGGAGTTCGCCGACCGCCACCTGCGGGTGGAGGGGACCTTCCTGATCAAGCTGTTCCAGGGGGTGGGCTTCGACGATTACGTGCGCGAGTTGCGCCGGCGCTACGCCAAGGTCTCCATCCGCAAGCCGGCGGCCTCGCGCAAGCGCTCGCCGGAGGTCTACGCCCTGGCGCAGGGCAAGCGCGCCACCCCGGCCTGAACGGGGCGGCGGCGGGCGGGCCGGTCGGCCCGTTCGTGAACAAGACCGCGTCGGGCAGGTGCCCGGAGGCGGGGTGTATGAGAATCTGGCGGTTACCGCCGGCGCACGAGGCGTCGGAGGACACGAGGCCCCCCGGGGCCGCAGGGTAGGAAACGAATGAACGATTTGGCCAAGAATCTGCTGCTCTGGGTGATCGTCGCCGTCGTGCTGATGGTGGTGTTCCAGATGCTCGGCACGCGCACCGGCGGCACCGAGCCGCTCGCCTACGACCAGTTCATCAACCAGGTCCAGGCCGACAGCATCAAGGAGGTCAAGATCTCCGAGGATCGCTCGACCATCGTCGGCACGCGCAAGGACGGCACCAAGTTCACCACCTACGCGCCGCAGGACCCCTACCTGATCAACGACCTGATCAACCACAAAGTCGTCACCGAGCAGAGCCCGCAGTCGGGCAGCCCCTCGCTGGTCATGATCCTGATCAACGTGTTGCCGTGGCTGCTGTTCATCGGCATCTGGGTGTATTTCATGCGCCAGATGCAGCAGGGCGGCAGCAAGGGCGCGATGAGCTTCGGCCGTTCGCGGGCCAAGCTGCAGGGCGAGGACCAGGTCAAGGTGACCCTGGCCGACGTGGCCGGCTGCGACGAGGCCAAGGAAGAGGTCGGCGAGCTGGTCGAGTTCCTGCGCGACCCGTCCAAGTTCCAGAAGCTCGGCGGCAAGATTCCGCGCGGCGTGCTGATGGTCGGCCCGCCGGGCACCGGCAAGACCCTGCTGGCCCGCGCCATCGCCGGCGAGGCCAAGGTGCCGTTCTTCTCGATCTCCGGCTCCGACTTCGTCGAGATGTTCGTCGGCGTCGGCGCCAGCCGCGTGCGCGACATGTTCGAGCAGGCCAAGA
>CBIFVU010000527.1:0-1655 GCA_966185905.1 uncultured Lysobacter sp. | reverse complement strand
CGAACAGGACGAGGCGGCGCTCCTGCGCGGGCAGCACGTCCCATTCCGACACCGGTGTCTGCGGCGCCTGTTCCAGGGCGTCGGCCAGCCCTTGCAGTGCCTGCTGCATGAAACCGGCGATGCGCTCGGCCTGGATCGCGCCGTCGATCTGCAAGGTCAGCTCGAAGCCTTCGCCGGTGTCGTCCACATACAGGCCGAAGGGATAGTTGGTGCGGTCGCGCACCTCCAGCAAACGCACGCCCGGCAGGACCGGCACGCCGGCGTCCGCGCCGGTTCCGGCGTGGGACGCGAGGCTGCGGCCGGCCGGGCTGTGGCGATAATTCAACAGGGCCGAGAACAACGGGGTATGGGCGGGCATGGCGCTGCAGCGCTGCGCCAGCGCCAACGAGGCGTGTTCGTGGCGCAGCAAGCCGCTGAGCGCGGCGTGGGTCTCGCGCAGGGCCTGGGCGATGCCGCGGTCGGCCAACTCCAGGCGCAGCGGCAGGGTGTTGATGAACAGACCGATGGCGCGATCGGCGCCCAGCCCGCCATGCATGCGCCCGAACAGGACGGTGCCGAACACCACGTCCTCGCGGCCGCTGCACTGGGCCAGCAATCGCGCCCAGGCCAGGTGGAACAGACTGGCCGCGCCTACGCCGTGCGCGCGGGCCTGGGCGCGCAGGCGCGCGGCCAGCGTCGCCGGCAACGTCCATTGCGCCTGGTCGATGCGCGAGCCGTCGCCTTGCACATCGAGCAGGCCGAACGGCGCGGTCGGCTCGTCCACCGCGCCGAGCATGGCGCGGAAGAACGCCTCGTGCCCAGCCGCGTCGGCGCCCTGCCCGGTCGCGGCGACGAACTCGCGGAACGGCACCGGTGCCGGCAATCGGTCCTCCTGTCCGTCCTGGATCGCCTGGATTTCTTCGACCAACCGCTCCAGCGCGGTGTGGTCCATCACCAAGTGGTGATAGGACAGCAGCAGCAACCAGCGCTGGTGTTCGTCGTCGAAGGCCGCTTGCGCGCGCAGCATCGGCGCCTGGCCCACATCGATGCGCAGCGCCCGCACCTGCGGATGCTGGCGCAGGCGCAGCGCGGCATCGCCGGGGCCGGGCTCGAGCTCAAGCACTTGCAGCGGCGCCTCGGCCTGGCGCAGCACCGCCTGCACCGGCTCGGCCAGGCCGTCCCAGTGCACGGCCGTGCGCAGGATGTCGTGGCGCGCGATCACCCGCTGCAGCGCCGACATGAACCGGTCCAGCCGCTCGCGCCGGTCGAAGGCGAGCAAGGTCGGCAGCACATAGGTGTCGGCGTCGCGATGGAGCAGGTGATGGAACAAGATGCCCTGCTGCAGCGGCGCCAGCGGGTAGAGGTCCTGCAGGTTGGCGGCGCCGCCGGGGGTCGCGCGTTCGATGGCCTGCAACTGCGGCCGCTGCAAGCTCACCAAGTCGAGCCATTCGGGCTGGATCTGGGTGCAACCTGCGGGAATGGACGAGCCTTGCGGCGTGGTTTCGGCCGTGGGCGGTTGGGCCGGCACGGCATCCAGGGCCTCGGCCAGCGCCGCCAGGCGCGGATGATCGAACAACAGGCGGATGTCAGCGCGCCAACCGCGCCGGCGCAGGCGCTCTTGCAGGCGGATGGCGATCAGCGAATGCCCGCCCAGCTCGAAGAAATCGTCGTCGCGG
>CBIFVU010000526.1:0-1657 GCA_966185905.1 uncultured Lysobacter sp. | reverse complement strand
GCGCGGCGTCGGCGGTGGCGGCGTCGCCAGCGGCGGCGGCGGTGTCGGCGGCGGCCTGGGCTTCGGTCGAAGCGGCAGCGGCGTCGGCCGAAGCCTCTTCAGCGGCCTTCTGGTTCGAGCAAGCGGCCAGGGCCAGGCCCAGGGCCAGGGCGATCAGCGCCTTGTTGAAATTCATGGTTCGGATTCCTCGTCGTTTAGTTAGGCAACGCGCAATAGCGCGCCGATAACATGATGACAAGCCGGTGACGTGTGTCAAGCGGCCTGCCGGTTTTTTTTGTAGAACGCGTTTTTAACGTTTTACAGCAGCTCCACGGCGATCGCCGTGGCCTCGCCGCCGCCGATGCACAGCGAGGCGACGCCGCGCTTGCCGCCGCGCTGGCGCAGGGCGTTGATCAGGGTGACCACCAGGCGGGCGCCGCTGGCGCCGATCGGGTGGCCCAGGGCGACCGCGCCGCCGTTGACGTTGAGCTTGTCGTGGGGGATGCCCAGGTCCTTCATCGGCGCCATGGCGACCACCGAGAAGGCTTCGTTGACCTCGAACAGATCGACCTCGCCGACCTGCCAGCCGGCCTTCTCCAGCACGTTTGAAATCGCTTTCACCGGCGCGGTGGTGAACCACTCCGGCGCCTGCGCGTGACCGGCATGGGCGACGATGCGGGCCAGCGGCTTGAGCCCGCGGGCGGCAGCGTCCTCGGCCGACATCAGCACCGCGGCGGCGGCACCGTCGGAGATCTTGGAGGAGGCCGCGGCGGTGAGCACGCCGTCCTTGCCGAAGGCCGGGCGCAGGCCCGGGATCTTGGCCACGTCGATCTTGCCCGGCTCCTCGTCGCTGTCGACCACGACCTCGCCCTTGCGGCCCTTGACCGTCACCGGGACGATCTCGTCCTTGAAGCGGCCGGCCTGCTGGGCGGCCTGGGCGCGCTTGACGCTTTCCTCGGAATAAGCGTCGATCGCCGCGCGATCGTAGCCGTATGCGGCGCAGGTGGCGTCGCCGAACACGCCCATGGCCTTGCCGTCGTAGGGGTTGGTCAGGCCGTCCCAGGCCATGTGGTCGAGGAACTCGGCGCTGCCGTAGCGGATGCCGGTGCGCGAGTTGTTGAGCAGGTGCGGGGCGTTGGTCATCGACTCCATGCCGCCGGCGACCACGACCTTGGCCGAGCCGGCCTTGATCAGGTCGTGGCCCAGCATGATCGCCTTCATGCCCGAGCCGCAGACCTTGTTGAGGGTGCTGCAGCCGACCGCGGCCGGCAACTGCGCGCCGAGCGCGGCCTGGCGCGCCGGCGCCTGGCCGAGGCCGGCGGGGAGCACGCAGCCCATGATGACCTCGTCGACCTGATCGGCGGCCACGCCGGCCTGTTCCAGCGCGCCGGCGATGGCGGCGCTGCCCAGGGTCGGGGTGGGCACGCCGGTGAACTGGCCGAGGAAGGAACCGATGGCGGTGCGCTTGGCACCGACGATGACGACATCGCTCATGGCGGAACTCCGGAAACTGTGGCGTGTGAGGGCCGGCCGGAGCGCAAGCGGCGGCGGCCGGAACCCATCGATTATGCGCGGGCATGCTGCGGTGCCGCAAACCTGTGAGCGAGGAGTGGGTTATTAACGAAAATTAAACAAATTGGCAAAATTCGGGCGGCGAAACCGACGGGAAGCTGAACAG
>CBIFVU010000525.1:0-1662 GCA_966185905.1 uncultured Lysobacter sp. | reverse complement strand
TCGCCGATGCCGGCGGCGGCGCGCGCTTCCGGCGACATCGCCGCATGGGTCATGGTGGCCGGGTGCGCGACCAGGCTTTCCACCCCGCCCAGCGATTCGGCCAGGGTGAAGCAGGCCAGCCCATCGAGGAAGGCGCGCACCGCGTCGGTGCCGCCTTCGATCTCCACGCTGAGCATGGCGCCGAAGCCCTTCTGCTGGCGCGCGGCCAGGGCATGGCCCGGGTGCGAGGCCAGGCCCGGGTAATGCACCACGCGCACCGCCGGGTGTGCGTCCAGCAGCGCGGCGATGGCCTGGGCGTTCTCCTGGTGCACGCGCAGGCGCGCGTCCAGGGTGCGCAGGCCGCGCAGGGTCAGGAAGGCGTCGAAAGGCGAACCGGTCAGGCCGAGCGCGTTGGCCCACCAGGTCAGTTGCTCGTGGTGCTTGGCCTCGCGCGCCACCACTGCGCCTCCGACCACGTCGCTGTGGCCGTTGATGTACTTGGTGGTGGAATGCACCACCAGGTCGGCGCCGAACGCGATCGGGCGCTGCAGCGCCGGCGAGAGGAAGGTGTTGTCCACCACCGCCAGCGCGCCCTGCGCGTGCGCGGCCTCGATCACGAAGCGCAGGTCGGTGATGCGCAGCAGCGGGTTGGACGGGGTTTCGATCCACACCACCGCCGGCTTGCCCGCCAGCGCCTCGGTCAGCGAGCGCGGATCGGTCAGATCGGCGGTGACCAGCTCGAACGCGCCCTTGGCCGCCAGCGCGTTGAACAGCCGCCAGCTGCCGCCGTAGCCATCGTGCGGCACCACGATGCGGTCGCCGGGCTTGAGGAAGGCGTGCAGCACCAGGGTGATGGCCGACATGCCGGTGGAGGTGACCACGCCGCCGGCGCCGCCTTCCAGCTCGGCCAACGCTTCGCCGAGCAGGTCGCGGGTGGGGTTGCCGCTGCGGGTGTAGTCGTACTGGCGCTTGTCGTCGAAGCCGGCGAAGCTGAAGTTGGACGACAGCACGATCGGCGGGGTGACGGCGCCGTAGGCGGCGTCGCGGTCGATGCCGGCGCGCACCGCGGCGGTGCAGGCCTGCCGGGGCTGGGCGTTGCGGGCGAGGCTGGGGGTGGGTTCGATGCTCACAGGGGCCGCTCCGTAGGAATGAATGCTCAGGCGGCCGCCGACGTACAGTCGGCCAACGCTTCGCGAAGGATGGTGTCGATCTGCGCCTGCTCCTTGAGGCAGGCGTCGTGGCCGTAGATCGAGCGCAGCGCGCGCAGGCGGGTGCGGCCGCGCAGGCGCTCGATCAGGTCGTAGGCCTCGCCCAGCGGGATCAGCCGGTCCTCGTTGACCGCGACCACGGTGACCGGCGCGTGGATCGCGGCCGGATCGACCTGTTGCAGGTCGATCGACTCCGACAGGCGCAGGAACGCAGTCGGCGAGGTGCGCGCGACGTACTTGTGGCCGCAGTGGTCCAGGTAGTCCTCCGCGTCCACGCGCACGCGGCCGTCGATCACCTGGGCCGCGCCGAAGCGCTCGGCGAATTCTTCCGGGGTGCGGTAGCTCAACACCGCCAGTTCGCGCGCCAGGGCCAGGCCCTGGGCCTCGTCGCACTGCAGCGCGCCCAGCGCGACCGCGCGCCGCTGCAGCGCGCGCCAGGCCGCGGCATAGGGATGGGCGCGATGGGTGCCGCTGA
>CBIFVU010000524.1:0-1675 GCA_966185905.1 uncultured Lysobacter sp. | reverse complement strand
GGGGGTCGCGGATCGGCTGCACGTCCAGCTCGCGCGCGTCGGCGCCGCCGGCGGCGCGGACCCGGGCCAGCGCGGCTTCGCCATCGAAGCTGGCTGCGGCCAGTTCGGCCGCCGGCGGCGGCGCGGTGGCGCAGCCGGCGGCCAGCGCGGTCAGGACAAGGAGGACGGCGCCCCGGGGGAAGGCGCCGGCGAAGGTGCTGCGTTGCATGGTCACTGCTCCGGGGGCGGGGGATTGGACGCGGCCGGCTCGCGCGCGGACTCGTCCTTGTCCTTGCCCAGGCCGAACCATTCGCGCCAGCCGCCGCCGCTGGCGCCGTCCTCGGCGACCGGCTGCGGCGCCGGGCACGGCGCATAGGCCGGGGCGAAGCCGGCCACGAACGGGAACCGGCGCGCGCCGGCGCAGGCGGCGTCGGTGGTGTTGGTGCCGACCACCGGCTGCCAGTCGATGCCCTTGTCGGTGACCTTCAGCGGCGCGCTGGGCAGGCGCGAGAAGATCGCCGACCACACCCGCATGGCGCCGGTGGCGCCGTACAGGCCGGTGGTCTGGTTCTGGTCGTTGCCGACCCAGATCACCGCCAGGTGGTCGCCGGTCCAGCCGGCGAACCAACTGTCGCGACCGTCGTTGCTGGTGCCGGTCTTGCCGGCCGGCGACAGCTTGCCCAGGCCGTCGGCGACCAACTGCCGGCCCGTGCCGCCGCTGACCGCCTGCTGCAGGGCGATGGTGATCAGGCGCGCGGCGATGGCGTCGCCTTCCTGCGCCGGCGCCGGCTCCTTGTCGTAGCGCTTGACCGCCTTGCCGCTGGCGTCGAGCACGCCGCGCACCGCGTGCAGCGGCTGGATCTCGCCGCCGGAGGCCAGGAACTGGTAAAGCTGGGCCATCGCATAGGGGCTTTGATCGACCGCGCCGAGGATCAGCGAGGGGTTGCTCGGCGCCTCGATCCCGGCCAGGGTCTTGACCAGGTCGGCGATGCGCTCGGGCGCGACCTGCATGCCGATGCGCACGGTGGACTGGTTGTAGGACATGGCCAGCGCATCGATCATGCGCACCATGCCGTGGCTGCGGCCGTCGGAGTTGCCCGGGTTCCAGTTGCGGCCGCGGCCGAGCTTGACCGTGACCGGCGAGTCGTCCACCCACGAGGCCAGGTTGAACTCGTTGGGCTGGGCCAGCGCGAGCAGGTAGACGAAGGGCTTGAGCAGCGAGCCGACCGGGCGCTGCGCCTCGACCGCGCGGTTGAAGCCGTGCTGGGCGACATCGCGGCTGCCGACCACCGCCACCACTTCGCCGTTGTGTACGTCGGTGACCACCAGGCCGGCCTGCAACGGCGGCCGTCGCTTGTTGTCCAGGCTCTTGAGGGTGCGCGCCACCGCGCCTTCGGCCTGGGCCTGGGCGGAGGGGGCCATGCCGCTCATCACGCTCAGGCCGGCGCCGGCCAGCGCATCGGCGGGGTAGTCGCGGGCGAGCTGGCGGCGGATCAGGTCGACGTAGGCCGGGAAACGGTTGGCGGCGATGTTGCCTGGGTTCTGGGTGATCTCCAGCGGAGCCTTGAGCGCGCGCTGGTATTCCTCCTCGCCGATCAGGTTGGTCTCGCGCATTTCGCCCAGGACGAAGTTGCGCCGCGACAGCGCGCGCTCGGGATTGCGCCGCGGATCGTAGTAGGACGGCCCGCGCACGATG
>CBIFVU010000523.1:0-1676 GCA_966185905.1 uncultured Lysobacter sp. | reverse complement strand
CGAGGCCGGCGGCAAGCTCACCGATTTCCGCGGCCGCCCGACCGGGCCGATGGACCACCGCGGCCTGCCCCCCCGCCAGATCGTCGCCGGCAATCTGCGCGTGGCCGAGGCCTTGCAGCAGCGCATCGTCAACACCGGCTACGCCAACGCCTTCGACTGAGGCGCTCGCGGCGCCTCAGCGCGCAATCCGGCCGGGCATCGCGGGGCCGGTCCCGCCTTGCCCGGCCTGTCTCGACCCAGGCCGCGGGCGCAACCGCCGGCTGAGCCGGTTCGGCCCAGCGCCCTGCCGGCGTGACCGTCGCTGGTGGGTTCAGGCGGCCGCGCGCGCCGTCACCACCCAGGTCGCCCCACCCACCTGGATGCCCTGATCGTCGGCCAGCCCGGCCAGGGCCTGGCGGATCGCGGCCTGCGCGCGCTCGCGCACGGCCTCGTCCTGCCCCTGCAGCAGCCGCGCCACCGGGCCGACCCGGAACACCTGCTCCATCGCGTCGGCGGCCATCGCCTCGACGCTGTCTCCCAGGCCGACATAGAACGGCGCCTGGAACGGCTCGATCGCCACGTCCTGGAAACCGGCGCCCTGCAGCAGCCCGCGCAGGCGGTCGCGGTCGGCCAGGGCGAACGGCCCCGGCGCCAGCGGATCGACCGGCGGTTGCGGCAGCACATCGGCGATGGCCTGCAGCGGCAGGGTGTACCAGTCGTTGAGCTCCGGCGCCTGCCAACAAGCGAAGGCGATGCGGCCGCCGGGCCGCAGGGTCCGGCGCAATTCGGCGAAGGCGCCGGCAGGATCGTCGAAGAACATCACCCCGAAGCGCGAGAACAGCAGGTCGAACCGCTGCGCCGGGAACAGCGGCCGGCTGGCGTCTCCGAGGCGGAACTCCAACGGCAGGTCCAGCCCGGCGCTGCGTTCGCGGGCACGGCCGAGCAGCGGCTCGGACACGTCCACGCCGATCACCGAACCGCCCGGAGCGACCGCGCGCGCCAGCTCGATCGCCGTGGCGCCCGCGCCGCATCCCACGTCCAGCACCGATTCGCCCGGCCGGGCCGCGGCCGCGGCCAATGCGGCGCGGCCGTAGGCGGCGGTGCGCTGGTCCAGCCAGTCGTTATAGGTCAGCCAGCGTTCGCCGACCGCGCCATTCCAGCTTTCGATCTGCTCGGCGTTGGCGGCGGCCGCCGGGTGGGATGCTTGCATCGCAGTCTCCTGTGCGCCGCGCTCGGCGCGGCAAGGTCCGGACGTAGGCGACAGGGCCGGCTCGGCCTGCATCCAGCCCACGCTGTCGTCGGTGAAATACAGCTCGCCCTCGGCCGTGGAGGCCATGAGCGAGCATGTGGTTGCGAACGTCCCGGCAGTCTTCCGCGAAGCGCTGGCAGGGTCAATCCGGGCGCAGCCCGCCGCCGCACGGGGACATCGTCGCGCTGCGCACGGGCCGCGCCTGCGGCGGACGGCCGAGTTGGCCGAGTTGGCCGGTTGGCCGGTGTCCGGCCGGTTCGGTTGCCGGTGGCCGCAGGCCCACCGGGCCGCCGCGCCGCGCGCACCGTCGGCGCGGCGCGCAAAAGAAAGGCCGCGCAGTGCGCGGCCTTTCCGGTACGTCCGGTCGCCCGGCCCGATCAGGGACGGCGCGCCAGCGCCGCCTCGTCCTTGGCCTTGGGCAGCAGGTCCTGCTTGGTGACCTTGAGCA
>CBIFVU010000522.1:0-1679 GCA_966185905.1 uncultured Lysobacter sp. | reverse complement strand
CCGGCACGTCCTCGTGGGCGACGAAGGCCAGGATCGCCCGCGCCAGTTCCGGCGGCGCGCCGGTGGCCACCACCACCCGGTCGCCCTGCTCGCGGTGGCGGTGCAGCACGTCCAGCGCCACCGGCAGCAGGCGGGCGCGGATCTGCTCGGTGTGGCCGGCCACGTAGCGGTCGATGGCCGCGTCCAGCGTGCGCGGCCCGCGCATGCCGATGGTGCCGATCCAGACGAAGGCCGAGATGCCGCGACGGCGGGTCGGCAGCCAGGCCACCATCGGCCCGGCCAGCGGCGCGATCAGCAGCGCCAGCGCGCACCGCCACCAACTGCGCTTGATCAGCCAGGCGAACAGGTGGCTGCCCGAGTCGCCGTCGTAGAGGGTGTGGTCGAAATCGAACACGATCAGCGGCGCGCCCTCGCGCACCGCCGGGAACCGGCCCGCCGCCTCCGGCCGCACCGCGCTCATGCCGCGAACAGGCGTTGCAGGGCCGCGCCGGGGTCGCGCTCGCGCATGAAGCTCTCGCCGACCAGGAAGGTGCCGATGCCGGCCTGGCGCATCCGCGCCACGTCGGCAGGGGTGGCGATGCCGCTCTCGGTGACCAGGGTGCGGTCCGGCGGCACCGCCTCACGCAACGCCAGGGTGGTGTCCAGCGAGACCTGGAAGGTGCGCAGGTTGCGGTTGTTCACCCCGATCAGCTCGCAATCGGTCTGCAGGGCGCGCTCCAGCTCGTCGATGTCGTGCACCTCCACCAGCACGTCCATGCCCAGCTCCATCGCCAGGCCGGCCATCTCGATCATCGGCCCGTCTTCCAGCGCCGCCACGATCAGCAAGATCGCATCGGCGCCGATCAGGCGCGCTTCGTAGACCTGGTAGGGATCGACGGTGAAGTCCTTGCGCAGCACCGGCAGCGCGCAGGCCTCGCGGGCTTCGCCCAGGTAGGCGTTGCTGCCCTGGAAGAAGTCCACATCGGTCAGCACCGACAGGCAGGCCGCGCCGCCGGCCTCGTAGCTGCGGGCGATCTCGGCCGGGCGGAAGTCGGCCCGGATCAGGCCCTTGGACGGGCTGGCCTTCTTGACCTCGGCGATGACCGCGGCCTCGCCGGCGGCGTGACGGCGGCGGATCGCCTCGACGAAGCCGCGGGTCGGCGCGGGCATCGCCGTCGCGCGTGCGCGCAGGTCGGCCAGCGGCCGCACCCGGCTGCGTTGTTCGATCTCCACCTGCTTGCGCGCGAGGATGGTGTTGAGGATGTCGCTCATGCCCTGCCCTTGCTCCCGTACGCGCGTTCGACCTTGGCCACGCGCAATTCGAAATGGTCGTACCAGTGTTGGCGCCCGTGGGCGCGGGTGGCGGCGTGTTCGGCCTGCCGCTTCCAGGCGGCGATGGCCGCCTCGTCGGCCCAATAGCTTACGGTGATGCCGAAGCCATCGCTGCCCCGGACCGATTCCACGCCGAGGAAGCCGGGCTGCTGCGCGGCCAGTTCGACCATGCGCTCGGCGGCCCGGCCGTAGCCGGCCTCATCCTCGCCGTTGCGCTGGGAACTGAAGATGACCGCGTAGTAAGGCGGCGGGGGCAGGCGGGCGAAGCTGGCGGACATGCGGGCTCCTGGCGGGGCGAGGGAGGGAGCGGTGCCTCCCAGCGCCTTCTCAAAGGGCGACGGCGGAGGCGGCGGCGGAAGGCTTTCCGC
>CBIFVU010000521.1:0-1684 GCA_966185905.1 uncultured Lysobacter sp. | reverse complement strand
TCGACGTCGGGCTGGGAAAACAGCGCGGCGGCGTTGTCGGCCTTCACGCTTCCGCCATAGAGGATGGGAAGCGAGCCAGCGATTGTAGCATCGTGCGCGGCGATTTCGCTACGGATGAATGCGTGGACCTGCTGGGCCTGCTCGGGGCTGGCGGTCTTGCCGGTGCCGATCGCCCAGACCGGCTCGTAGGCCAGGATCGCGCCTTGCAGGGCCTGCACGCCCTGGCTGTGCAACCACGGCGCCAACTGCTCCTGCAGACGCCATTCGGTCCGGCCCTCCTCCCGCTCGGCCAGGCTCTCGCCCACGCACAGGATCGGCACCAGCCCGGCGGCCTTGGCCGCGGCGAACTTGCGCGCCACCAGCTCGCTGCTCTCGCCGTGGTACTGGCGGCGCTCGGAATGACCGACCAGGCCGTAGCCGGCGCCGACATCGCGCAACATCGACGCGGAGACCTCGCCGGTGTAGGCGCCCTTCTCGTTGCAGCTCACGTCCTGCGCGCCGAAGGCCAGGCCGCGCTCGCCGTAGCGCTCGATCAGCTCGCCCAGGTAGGGCAGCGGCGGCAGGATCAGGCGCTCCACTCCCGGCGGCGGCACTTGCGCGGCCACTTCGTCCAGCAGGGCGAAGGCGAAATCCCGGCTGCCGTGCAGCTTCCAGTTACCGGCGACGATCCTGCGGCGCATGGCCTCTCCTGTGGGGCGTTGACGGCGCGCAGTCTAGCAGCGCGGGCCGGGGCTGGCGCGCGGGCCCATGTGAGTGCTGCGCCCCCCTCCAGCGCGGGCCTTACACTGGAGCGCCCGCGCTCGCGCATTCCCGCCCGGCCCATGCTGCGCAGTTTCCCGCCCCTGCAAGCTCCCGACGCCCGGGTGCTGGTGCTCGGCAGCATGCCGGGCGCGGCCTCGCTGGCGGCCGGGCAGTATTACGCGCATCCGCAAAACCGCTTCTGGCCGATCATGGGCGCGCTGGTCGGCGCCGGGCCCGAACTGCCGTATGCCCAGCGGATGCAGCGCCTGCGCGCGGCCGGAATCGCCCTGTGGGACGTGCTGGCCGAATGCGAGCGCGAGGGCAGCCTGGACTCGGCGATCCGCGACGAGACCGCGGTGGCCAACGATTTCGCCGGCTTCCTGCGCCACCACCGGCGCGTGGCCACGGTGCTGTTCAACGGCGCCAAGGCCGAGGCCAGTTTCCGCCGCTTCGTGGCCGGGCCGCTGGCGCGCCCGGACCTGCGCCTGCGGCGCCTGCCCTCCACCAGCCCGGCCCATGCCTCGCTGGCCTATCCGGCCAAGCTGGCCGCCTGGCGCGAGGCCCTGAGCGAGGCCGGGATCGACGTGACCGGGGGCTGAGGCCGGCGCGCCGGGATGCAGGTTTGCAACAATCCGCGCCGGCGGGCGCGGCGCCCCGCGCACCCATCTTATTGTTTTTGCCTGACTTTTCTGCGAAGCGCGCGCCGGACCGGCCGCTGCCGCGGCGGCGGGCGCGCGTGTCCTGGGCGCGACAGCACCGGCGTTGGCTGGGGTGAACCGCCCGCCCGGGGTTGCCCTTCACCGATCCATCGCCTGCGCCGCTCCCCCGGACGGCGCGGGACGCCGGCCTGCTGCCGGCGTCCGGCGAGGCTGTGGTGGCGGGTCCGGGCAGGCGGTCGCGCCGCCGCCCGGGTCCCGGCGGCGCGCCCTTCCCGCGACCCGAT
>CBIFVU010000520.1:0-1702 GCA_966185905.1 uncultured Lysobacter sp. | reverse complement strand
CAACGCCTCCCAGCCGGTCTCGCTGGTGTACGACGACATCGTCCTGGAGAACCCGCTGCTCAAGGGCTTCCCGGTGTTCGACCTGGAGAACGTGGAACTGCTGCGCGGCCCGCAAGGCACGCTGTTCGGCCGCAACACCCCGGCCGGCGTGGTCAAGTTCGAATCGGCCAGGCCGACCCGCGAAATGGAAGGCTACGGCCAGTTGTCCTACGGCACTTACGGCACCACCAACTTCGAAGGCGCGGTCAGCGGCCCGCTGGGCGCCAACTGGTCCGGCCGCGCTTCGGGCCTCTACCAGCGCCGCGGCGACTGGGTCGACAACACCAACCCCAATGCGAGCAGCAACCGCGAGCTGGAAGGCTACGACGAGTCGGCCCTGCGCCTGCAACTGCAGTACGACGGCAGCGACACCTTCCACGCGCTGTTCAACGTCCATGCGCGCCATCTCAAGGGCACCGCGCGGCTGTTCCGCGCGATGCTGTTCAAGCCCGGCAGCAACGACCTGGTCGACGGCTTCGACGAGGAGAAGGTCGGCATCGACGGCCGCAACTTCCAGAAGCTCGACACTCTCGGCGCCAGCGCGCGCCTGAGCTGGGATCTGCCCAACGAGCTGACCTTGTACTCGATCACCGGCTACGAGTCGGCCGACTCGCTCAGCCGCGGCGACATCGACGGCGGCGTCGGGGCGATGTTCCTGCCCGGCGGCAGCACCCCGGCCGGCATCCCGTTCACCGCCGAATCGGCCGACGGCCTGCCCGAGCATCGCCAGTGGACCCAGGAATTCCGCCTGGAGTCCAACTACGCCGGGCCGTTCAACTGGCAGGCCGGCCTGTTCTATTTCGACGAAGACATCACCGTCGACAGCCTGAACTACGACACCCTCGCCGGCGGCGTGCAGGCCGGCCATGCCCAGCAGAAGCAGCGCAACAAGGCCTGGGCGGCGTTCGGCTCGGTCGAATACGACGTCACCGACCGCTTCAAGCTGCGCGGCGGCCTGCGCTACACCCAGGACAAGAAGGACTTCGCCGCCAGCGTGCTGCAGAGCGCGCCGTTCGGCGCGCCGGTGTCGGGCCCGTTCAAGGTCAAGACCGATGTGGACGACGTCAGCTGGGACATCAGCGGCGTGTTCCAGGCCAGCGAGGAGGTCAACCTGTACGCGCGCGTGGCCAAGGGCTTCCGCGCGCCCAGCATCCAGGGCCGCCTGTTGTTCCAGACCCCGCCGCAGCCTTCGGTGGCCGACGCGGAGAAGGTGATCTCCTACGAAGCCGGGGTGAAGGCCGACCTGTTCGACAAGCGCGCCCGCCTGGGCGTGGCGGTGTTCCGCTACAACGTCGACAACCAGCAGCTCAACGCCGTCGGCGGCGCGCTCAACCAGACCATCCTGCTCAACGCCGACAAGACCGTGGGCCAGGGCGTGGAGGTGGACCTGGACGCTTACCTGACCGACAACCTGATGGTCACCTTCGGCGCCAGCTACAACGACACCGAGATCCAGGACGCCGGCCTGCTGGTCGCGCCCTGCGCCGGCGGCTGCACCGTGACCGATCCGCTGGTCGCCCAGCCCGGCGGCGGCGCGCTGGCGCGCATCGACGGCAACCCGCTGCCGCAGGCGCCCAAGTGGGTCTACAACCTGACCGCGCGCTACAGCCTGCCGCTGGCCAACGGCAACGAGTTCTACGTCTACACCGACTGGGCCTACCGC
>CBIFVU010000519.1:0-1706 GCA_966185905.1 uncultured Lysobacter sp. | reverse complement strand
GTTTTGCTCATTCCTCTGCGCACTGGGTCAGCGCTCGCCTGCTGGGCCGCGCGACAGCGGGCGGCACACCGCGGCGGGCGAATGGAGAGGAGCAAGTGGAGAGGAGTGAGCAAGGCAAGAGCCTGGGCCCTGCCTTGCTCACTACTCCAGGCGCTGCGCGCTCGGCTAGCGCTCGCCTCCTGGGCCGCGCGACAGCGGGCGGCACACCGCGGCGGGCGAGTGAGAGGAGCGAGCAGAGAGGAGTGAGCAAGGCAAGAGCCTGGGCCCCTGCGTCGTTCGCTCCTCTACGCTCTACGCTCCGCGTTCGGCAGCCGCCTCAAATCACCCGGTCCAGATGCCGCCGCACCTGCCGCATGGCTTCGTCGAACGCGGTCCGTTCGGCGCCGACCAGCAGGCGGCCGGTCGCGGCCAGCACCGCCAGTTCCTCGGCCGAGGCGACCAAGGCGCGCACGCCGCGCCGGTTGACCAGCAAGAAGCGCGAGGTCAGCGGGCTGATCCAGGCGATCTTGACCGCGAAGGTCTCGCCCTGGACGTTGGTCAGGCGCAGCCAGTCGCCCGGTTCGAGCTGGCGCATGCGCTCGGCCAGCAGCGGGTCGTGGGCGACCTGGGCGGTGCCGCCGGCCAGGTACATGCGGCGTTCCTCGGCCACGTCTTCCTCGACCTCGGCGGCGCTGGGCAGCGGGTGCTCGGCGCGGTCGATGTCGGGAGTGGCCAGGGCCTTCACCAATTGGGCCATGCCGTGCTGGGCGGCGCTGTCGTCCAGGCCGGAGCTGGCCAGGCACTGGACGATGATCGGCTGCAGCGCCAGCAATTGGTCGGCCAGTTCGCGGCCGCGGTTCTCCGCGGCCAGGCGGTCGGCCATCACCAGCGCGTCGCCCAGCGCCAGGGCCTGGGCGCGGCGCTTGGGGTCTTCGTTCTCGCGCAGCAGCACCTGCACCATGTGGTGGCGCCAGGGCGTGGCGATGAAGTCGGCCACCGCCTGGGTCAGGCGCGCCTCGCCGATGCGTTCGCGCACGGCGCTGTCGGCCTGGGCGCGCGCGGCGCTGAGGCGCTCGCGGCCGTAGGTGGCCTTGGCCGCGCGCTGTTCCTGCAATTCGATCCGGCGCCGGTGCTGGGCCAGCAGCGCGTCGAGTTCGGCATGGGCCAGCTCGAACACCGCCAAGTCTTCGTTGTAGTCCGAAACGATGCGCTGGGAGATCGACGAGGCGCGCTCGAGCAGATCGCGGTCCTGCGGGGTCTCGCCGTCGTTGCCTTCGCAAGCCTCGGTGATGGCGTCGAGCAGGCGCCGCGCGGGATGCTCGCGCTTGACGAACACCGCGCTGTCGGTCAACGCGACCTTGACATAGGGCATGACCAGGCGCGCGTACACGCGGCGGGCGCGGTCCTGCAGGGCGTGGTTGCGGAACAGCGAATCGAACAACAGCGCGACCAGGTCGATCGCGTCGTCTTCTTCGGCGCTGAAGCAGGTCTGGTCGGGATTGAAGCCGAGCCGGCGGGCGCCGTCGTAGAGCTGGTCGCGGATGGTCTCGCCCAGCCGCCCGGACACCGCCAGCGCGCGCGCGTAGGCGTCCGGCGGCTCGGGCTGCAGCAACGAGGCCATGCCGACCACTTCCTCCACCCGCAGCTCGCGCCGCGGCGCCATCGCGCGCTGCGGGGCATGGGTGGGCGGGATGCCGCCGGCCTTGATCAAGCCCTCGCGCCACGCG
>CBIFVU010000518.1:0-1725 GCA_966185905.1 uncultured Lysobacter sp. | reverse complement strand
GCGAGTCCTCGCCGTTGTAGACCTGCCAGCGCGAGGACTGGGTATAGCCCATCCACACATCGCCGTTGTCGCCGAACAGGTTTTCCACCGCCTTGGTCTTGAAGCTGACCTGGAACTTGGCTTCGATGTCCTTCAGCGACTGCGGCTCGGCGACTGTGTTGCGCGGGTTGGGCGAATGCGGCAGCACGTTGGGGTCGTCGTTCCAGAACACCGGCAGCAGGTACACGGGCTTGTAGGCGCGGAAATTGAACACGCCCAACTTGGAATCCCGGGCCAACTCCCAGCGGCTGTCGAGCAGGCCGCCCTTGCCGGCGTTGGCGATGGCGCTGCCGAGCGGGTCGTCGTGGCTGAACACGCTGCCAGCGCGGCGGCGGTCGTGCTGTTCCGCCTGGCCTTCGGCCGGCGCCTGGCCGGCGATCTGGTCGCCCAGTTCGAGGTTGCGCTGGATCGCCTTGGCTTCCTTGGCGGCGATGTCGGCCTGGCGCACGTCGCCGGCCTGGCGGCCCAGGGCCGCGTCGTAGCAGGCCAGGCGGTCGGCGTCGCCGCTGATGGCCAGGCAGGCCTCCGGCGTGGCCGCGCGCGGCGCCGCTGGCGATTGCGCCAGCGCCGGCAGGCAGGCCGCTGCCAGGGCGGTGGCGAGGACGGTGCGGGCGAGGGGGGCAGAGGCTGGAGTCATGGCGTCAGGACATGTGCGAAAACCGGAGCAGTCTTGCATTGATGCGCGAAAACAACGTGAACCGTGCGGCAAGCGCGCGGTCGCGCCTGCTTGGTGCGGCTCGCCGGCCAGAGAGGGCATGGCCGCCGGCGGAATGCAGGCCGGTCGCGCGCGCGCTGTCCTGGCGCCGAGGGTTGCCGCTTCGCGGCCCGCGTCCGGCGATAGGGGCGGGGCCCGTTCGAGGCCGGCCTCGCTGGAACTGCGGCGATCCTCAGCGGGACGACCGGTGTGGGACCGCCCGCATCGGGCCGGGGGGGGCGGACCACCGACGGCAGAGCGCGAGCATCAGGCTGCCGGCATCGGAGCGGCGCATCGGCGCGCCCTCAGCGGCCGGGTCGCAGCGCCCCTGGCCAGGCAGCCTCATCCAGCAGCCCGCCCAGACGGTTTGCTCGAAGCCGCCTGCTCACAGCACCCAGTCCGCCGCGAACAGGCCGAGCATGGCGAAGGCCAGGCCGAACTTCAGCACCGTGCCGACGATGATGCCCACCCAGGTGCCGATCCCGACCTGGGTCGCCTTGGACAATTCGCGGGTGTGCAGCAGTTCGCCGACTAGGGCGCCCACGAAGGGCCCCACGAACACCCCGACCAGGCCGAAGGACAGCCCGGCGAAGGTGCCGATGACCGAGCCGATGATGGCCAGCCGGCTGGCCCCGACCCGTTTGGCCCCCATCGCCGTGGCCAGGAAATCCACCCCGACCGACAGCAGGGTCAGCAGCCCCAGCACCACCAGCATCACCCAGCCGACCTTCTCGAAATCCGAGACCCAGGCCGCCAGCGCCATCCCGGCGAAGATCAGGGGCAGGCCGGGCAGGGCCGGCAGGACCGTGCCGGCGATCCCGAGCACCACCAGCAGCCCGGCCAGAATGTAGAAAACCGTGTCCAAATCCATGCTTTTTCCTTGAGCGGACGGGGCTGTCCGGGCAGTTTGCATTTTGCGTCATGTCGGAGTACGTTGCGGGCGCTGCGTTTGCCAAGGGTCACCGTGAATCGTGGCCCGATGCGGTTGATCC
>CBIFVU010000517.1:0-1730 GCA_966185905.1 uncultured Lysobacter sp. | reverse complement strand
TGCGCTTGCCGTCGAACCAGGAGCCGCCCTGCTGGGTGATCAGGCCGTTGGCCGCGTCGTCGTTGCCGGGGGTGTAGAAGGTCTCGCGGCTGGCATTGAGGCCGAACGCGGCGCGCACCTCGCCGGCCGGCAGCGAGAACAGCGGGCCCTCGATCTTGGCGTCCAGGGTGTGCAGGCGCGTCCAGGACTGGATGTCGAAGGTCGGGTAGGCAGCGCGGATCAGGGCGGCGTTGGCCTGGCTGATCTCGCCGAACTTGTACGCGGGATGGTCGGAGATGATCACCCGGCCGGTGCCCGGGTCGATGCTGTACGGACCGAATGCGCGCTCGAAGCCCTCCAGGTTGACGTTGATGGTCTGGTAGGTGACCGAATGGGTGCCGGCGGAGGCGAAGGCGGTCTCCCAGTTCCAGTCGCCGATGCTGCCGCGCAGGCCGAACAGGCCGCGGTAGCTCTTGTCGGTGTTGCGCTGGCCGAAATAGTCGCTGCCGGCGTCCTGCAACAGGTACTGCAGGCCGACCACGCCGCCCATCATCGCGCGCAGCTCGGGGCTGGCGTGGTTGTACTCGTTGTTCGGCCCCAGGAAGGGATAGAGGAACTGGTTGACCGTGGTGCCGGTGTCGCGCGAGAACCAGCTGGTGGGGTTGCCGGTGGTGGTGGTGTAGGCGCGCGGGGTGCCGCCGTTGGCGCGCAGGTCGATGTCGGTGTAAGTCAGCTCGGCGAAGGCCTCGGTGTTCTCGCCGACCAGGAAATGCGCGTTGACGTAGCCGGTGATGCGCTCGGACTGCGCGCCGGCGTCGATCTCGTTGTTCATCCAGGTCTGCCAGATGCAGCGCGGACCGGCGGCCTCGCCGGTGAGCACGGTCTGGCAGCCCGGCGCCGCCTCCTGCACGCGCGCGCCGGTGACCGGGTCGAAGGCGAAATAGGTGCCGGGATTGAACGCGCCGGGCTTGCTGCCGGTGCCCAGGCGCAGGTTCTTGAGATAGTTGGGGTTGTTGACGTAGTACTGCTTGGGCCGCTTGTCGTAGAAGTCGCTCAGCGGAATCGCGTCGCGCCGGTACAGATTGACCGAGGCGTAGACGTTGTAGCGGTCTTGGTCCAGGTCGCCGAAGCCGGCGGTCACGCTGGCCTGGTGTTCGCCGTAGGAGTCGATGCGCGAGGAGGCATCGGTGGTCAGGCTGATCTCCGCGCCCTGGTAACTGCGCTTGGTGATCACGTTGATCACGCCGGCCACCGCGTCGGTGCCGTACACGGCCGAGGCGCCGTCGGTCAGCACCTCCATGCGCTCGATCGCCGCGGCCGGGATCGCGTCGATATTGACGAACTGGGTCTGGAAACCGGCCGGTGCGCCGTAGTACGACAGACGGCGGCCGTTGAGCAGGACCAGGGTGCCCTGCGCGCCCAGGCCGCGCAGGTTGGCCTGCGAGGCGCCGTCCGAGCCGGTGAACAGCGAGCGCGAATCCTGCTGCGCCGGGCGCGCGGCCGGCAGGTTGTCGAGCACCTGCAACAGCGTGCGCGCGCCCATGTTCTCGATGTCCTGTTTGCTGATCACCTGCACTGGCGAGGCGGTCTCCACGTCCAGGCGGCGGATGTTGGAGCCGGTGACTTCGATCCGGGCCAGTTCGGTGGTCTTGTCCTTGCCTTCCGGCGCAGCGTCGGGCGCGTCCTGGGCGACGGCAAGGTGGGCGGGGCCGAGCAGCGCGGCGGCCAGCGCCAGCGACAGCGGGGTGGCG
>CBIFVU010000516.1:0-1751 GCA_966185905.1 uncultured Lysobacter sp. | reverse complement strand
CAGATCCGCGACAGCCAGGCCTACGTGGTCATGACCGCGCTGGGCAAGAGCCTGTTCGATTACCACTCCCAGCAGATCCGCGAGCACCAGGCCGATTGGCAGCCGTTGCTGAAGTGGATCCGCAAATAGGCCCGCCGGCGGCATGGCCCTGAGCGCAAAGGCGGCCGCCGGCCGCAGCCCCGGTCGCTGCGCGGCCACGGGCCAAGCGGGCGACGCCGGGGCGCGGGCCGAGTGCGGCGACGGCGCCCGGCCCGCCTTCGGCCACGGTCGAGCGGGCCGGCGGGGCGAACGGGCCGGAGCGGCCCGCGACCTCGCTCACCGCGCCCATGCGGGCGGCGCCGACCCAGGCGGCACGAGCCCCGCCCGCGCCAACCCCGGCCGCACGCGCGCCCGCGGCATGAACCCCCGGGCCTGCGCGCTCCGCCGCACCCGCACCGCCGCCGCGCGCGTCCAACGCACGCAGGTCTGCCGCGACGCCGCCCAGCGGCCCCAGGCCGACGCACATCGCACCCGCACCGCCGCCGCGCGCCGCGTTCACCCAGCGCGCGCAACCGCGCCCCTACCCTTCCGCGGCGGCCGCAGGCATCCTCTGCCTGCGCTCCCAGGCTTCGCGCCGGCCGCATCCGTTCTTCCTCATCACTGGCTCCAGGCCCTATGCGCGAACTGATCCTGCTCCGCCACGCCCACGCCGAACCGGCCGCCAACGGCCAGGCCGACCTCGACCGCCCGCTGTCTGCCGAAGGGCTGGCCGAAGCCGAGGCCGCCGGCCGCTGGCTGGCACAAAACAAGCTGGTGCCCGATGCGGTGCTGTGCTCGCCGTCGCGGCGCACGCGCGAGACCCTGGAGGCCATCCTCGGCGCGATCGGCTACGTCGAGCAGCGCATCGAGCCCTCGATCTACGAGGCCACCCCGGGCACCTTGATCAGCCTGGCCGATGCCCACCTGGATGCCGAGCGGCTGATGCTGGTGGGCCACAACCCGGGGCTGGAGCGGCTGGCCGCACTGCTGCACAGCGGCCAGTCGGGCGACTATCGCGGCATGCCGCCGGCGGGCATCGCCGTGCTCAGCCTGCCGGCCGGCGCTGCGCTGGAGCCGGGCATCGCCCAGCTCAGCGCGTTCTGGTGGCCGTGACGCCGACGCCGTCGCGGCCTGCGCGGCGGCCCGGTGGAGCCCGAGGGGTGCGTTGGGCCAGCGCGGCCTTGGCGATGCTTGCGGCGGCCGCCGCGCCGGCCGCGCCGCCGGCGCCCAGCGCCGCGGTGCGCGGCGTGCAGCAGGGCTTCGATCCCCAGCACACCCGTTTCAGCTTTGAATTGCGCACGCGCTGGGGACAGAAGGTCGCCGGGCAGTTCCCGCGCTACGACGGCGAGGTCACCACCTTGCCCGATGGTCGCCACCAGGTCCGCATCCGCCTGGCCGCCGGCGCGGTCGCGGTCGGCGACTCCGAGCGCTACACCCGCCTGGCCCGCGGCGATCGTTTCTTCGACGCGACCCGCCACCCGTTCATCGAATTCCTGTCCGAGCCGCACCCGGCCGACCGGGTGCGCACCGGCGGCCCACTGCGCGGCCGCCTGACCCTGCACGGGGTCAGCCGCATCGAGACCTTCGTTCTGGCCCCGGCCGCCTGTGCCCGCCCGGGCCTGGACTGCGACGCGGTCGCCCACGGCAGCGTCAGCCGCGACGACTACGGCCTGGACGGATGGCAACTGGCGCTCGGCGACCGGGTCCGTTTCACCATGCAGGTACGGTTGAAG
>CBIFVU010000515.1:0-1758 GCA_966185905.1 uncultured Lysobacter sp. | reverse complement strand
TCGACGTTGACGTTCACATCGGAGAAATCGGCTTTCTTGTCCGGGGTAGTCATGGGTAGCGGGCTCCTGCCGTGTTGGCGGCAGGCAACATGACATGCCGGTTGTTAAAAATGTATAGCGCCGGCGTGAACACTGATGACAAATATGAATAACCCGATGACCGGCCGGGCCGGGCCCCTGGGCGGCCTCCTGCGGTGCCCGCGGGTCGGACCGGTCACTGCCGTTCGTCGCGTCCCGGCGAGGGCGCGGCCAGGCCCGGGGTGCCGCGCCAGGGATTGATGTCCAGGCCGCCGCGACGGGTGTAGCGGGCCTCTACCGACAGCCACTGCGGCTCGGTGCTGTGCATCAGGTCGGCATGGATGCGCTCCACGCATTGCTCGTGGAATTCGGCGTGATCGCGGAAGGAAACCAGGTAGCGCAGCAGGCCGGCGCGGTCCAGGCGCGGGCCGCGGTAGGCGATGATCACCCGCGCCCAGTCGGGCTGGCCGGTGACCGGGCAGTTGGACTTGAGCAGGGCGCTGGACAGGGTCTCCTCGACCACTTGGCCGGGGTCGGCGGACAAATGCCCGGCCTGGGGCGGGCCGTAGTCGTCGATGGCCAGGTCCAGGCCGTCGATCGACTCGGCGCTGGAGGGCGGGTCGATGGGCGGCAGGCCGAAGCGCGCCTGCACCGGCGCGCCGGCGGCGGCGGAGAGGTCGCGGACCAGGGTGTCGAGCACCGCCTGGGGGTGCTCGAAGCGGCTGGCGTTGAAGGAATTGAGATAGAGCTTGAGCGACTTGGACTCGACCAGCCGGGGCGAGTCGGCCGGCACCGACAGGGTCGCGGTGGCCACCTGGGGCTTGCCGCGCGGGTCCAGCCAGCTCAGCTCATAGGCGTGCCAGCGGTCGTAGCCGACGAAGGGCAGGTCGCGGTCGTCCACGCCGATCTCGGCGCGGCCGAGGGCGCGGGCGATGGGGAACAGCAGCGAGGCGTCGTACTCGCGCGGGTACTCGACATGGCGGCCGAGCGGGAGGTCGTGGGTGCTCATGCCCCGCATTTTACCGCCCCGGCCGGCCACGGCGGGCCGGGGCCGGTCGGGGCGGCGCAAGCTGCGAACGCGCCGCTGGACCTACTTGCTCGGGATGGCCGACCGCAGGCTCGGGAGGAAGGCCGGTAGCCTGCTGTACCCGCCGCGACGTCGCGGCGGGATCGCGGCGGGATCGCGGCTCGCGCCGCTCCTGCAGGACAAGCCGGTCGGGCAATCCGCAGGGGCGGCCTTACCCGGCCTTGGCGCCGTTCAAGTAATCCAGCGTGACCTGCAGCATCGCCCGCACGCCCAGGTCCAGCGAGCTTTCGTCGAGCTTGAACTTCGGCGAGTGGTTGCTCGGCGCCGTGGCCGGGTCTACGCCGGCTTCGGTGGCGCCGACGAAGAAGAACATCGACGGCACTTCCTTGGCGTAGTACGAGAAGTCCTCCGCGCCCATCACCAGCGGCATTTCCAGCACGTTGCGCTCGCCCGCCACCGCTTTCAGGCTCGGCAGCATGCGCGCGGTCAGGGCCGGGTCGTTGTAGGTCACCGGGTTGCCGTCCTGGTCGGGCACCTGGGCCACGGCGGTGGCGCCGTGCGCGGCGCTCACGTGTTCGGCGACGTTCTTGAGGTCCTTGAAGATCGCCTGGCGCATGCCTTCGTCGAAGGTGCGGATGGTGCCGATCATCTCCACCTGGTCGGGGATGATGTTGTAGCGGATGCCGCCCTTGATCGCGCCGAAGCTGACCACC
>CBIFVU010000514.1:0-1761 GCA_966185905.1 uncultured Lysobacter sp. | reverse complement strand
CCGGTGTCGGAATGGGACGTGCTGCCCGCGCAGGAGCGCCGCCTCGTCCTGTTCGGCCACAACGGCGGCCGCCAGGAGTACGCCACGCCCGCGCTGGTGCATGAAAGCGTGGAGCAGCAGGCCGCGGCCCACCCCGAGCGCATCGCCCTGGAACTGGACGGCGCGCAACTCAGCTACCGCGACTTGAACGAGCAGGCCAACCGCCTGGCCCGGCATCTGCGCCAGCTCGGCGTGACCCCGGACGCGCGGGTGGCGGTGTGCGCCGAGCGCAGCCCGGCGATGGTGATCGCGATCCTGGCAACGCTCAAGGCCGGCGGCGCCTACGTGCCGCTGGATCCGACGCTGCCGGACGAGCGCCTGGCGCAGATCCTGGCCGACGCGCAGCCGCGGGCGCTGCTGACCCAGGCCGCGCTGGCGCCGCGCCTGACGCTCGATGCGCCGAGCCTGCTGCTCGACTCGCCGGCGCCGCCGTGGTCGCAGCAATCGGCCGCCAACCTGCACCCCGGCGAGATCGGCCTGGGCGCGCACCACCTGGCCTATGCGATCTACACCTCCGGCTCCACCGGCACGCCCAAGGGCGTGGCCATGCCGCACCGAAGCCTGGCCAACCTGCTGGGCTGGCAGCGCAGCGTGCTGCCCGAGCCGGCGCGCACCCTGCAATTCGCCGCGCTCGGCTTCGACGTGGCGTTCCAGGAAATCTTCTCGACCCTGGGCAGCGGCGGCACCCTGGTGCTGCTGCACGAATCGCTGCGCCAGGACCTGCCTGCGCTGGCCGACTGGCTGGCGCGCGAATCCATCGAGCGGTTGTTCCTGCCGTACATCGCGCTCAACGCGCTGAGCGAGATGTGGTCGCAACGGCGCGAGCCGCTGCCGCTGCTGCAGGACGTGATCGTGGCCGGCGAGCAACTGCGCATCACCCCGGCGATCCGGCGCCTGTTCGCACGCCACCCGCAGGCGCGCCTGCACAACCACTACGGCCCGACCGAAACCCACGTCGTCACCGCCCACACCCTGCACGGCGACCCGGCGCAGTGGCCGGACCTGCCGCCGATCGGCCGGCCGATCGGCAACGCCCGGGTGTATGTGCTCGACGCGCACGGCCGGCCGGTGCCCGAAGGCGTGGCCGGCGAACTGCATCTGGGCGGCATCGCGGTGGCGCGCGGCTACCTGGGCCGGCCGGAGCTGAGCGCGCAGCGCTTCCGCGCCGACCCCTTCGACCGCCGCGGCGAAGCGCGCATGTACCAGAGCGGCGACCTGGGCCGCTGGCGCGCCGACGGCCGCCTGGAATACCTGGGCCGCAACGACTTCCAGCTCAAGATCCGCGGCTACCGGGTCGAGCCGGGCGAGATCGAGGCGCAGTTGGCCGCGCTCGACGGCGTGGCCGAGACGGCGGTGATCGCGCGCGAGGACGCGGCCGGCGAGCAGCGCCTGGTGGCCTATCTGGCGCCGGCCGCGGGCGCGGGCGCACCGGACGTGGCGCAGTTGCGCGCCCACCTGGGCGGACGCCTGCCCGAGTACATGGTGCCGTCGGCCTATGTGCTGGTGGACGCCTTGCCGGTCACCGCCAACGGCAAGCTCGACCGCCGCGCCTTGCCGGCGCCGGAAGACGCCGATTTCGGCCGCCGCGCCCACATCCCGCCGCAGGGCGAGACCGAGCAGGCCCTGGCCGCGATCTGGTCGGAACTGCTGGGCCTGGAGCGCATCGGCCGCGACGACGATTTCTTCGAGCTGGGCGGGCATTCGCTGATCGCCATCCGCCTG
>CBIFVU010000513.1:0-1772 GCA_966185905.1 uncultured Lysobacter sp. | reverse complement strand
CGCCTGCGCTCGGCCCTGCTGTCCTCGGTCTCGCACGACCTGCGCTCGCCGCTGGCCTCGATCATCGGCGCGGCCAGCAGCCTGGACCACTACGCCGAGGCGATGCCGCGCGAGGACCGCCACGCCTTGCTGGACACCATCCGCGTGGAAGGCGAACGGCTGGACCGCTACATCCAGAACCTGCTCGACATGACCCGCCTCGGCCACGGCGGGCTGGCGCTGAACCGCGACTGGATCGGGGTGGACGAGCTGATCGGCTCGGCGGTGTCGCGGCTGCAACGCTACGAACCGGACGCGCGCTTCGAGCTGCGGCTCCAGCCCGGCCTGGAACCGATCTGGGTGCATCCGGCGCTGGTCGAGCAGGCGCTGTTCAACGTGCTGGAAAACGCGGTCAAGTTCTCGCCCCCCGGCGCGGCGGTGCGGGTGGACGCGCGCCGGGTCGAACTGGAGGACGACGCCGGGGACGGCGCGGCAGGCGCGGCCCGCACTGCGGGCACGGCAAGCGCTGCCGGCGCGGCAGCAGCGGCCGGCGCCGCAGGCGCGGCCCGCAGCGCCCTGCGCATCGATATCGCCGACCGCGGGCCCGGCATCCCCGAAGCCGAACGCGCGCGCATCTTCGACATGTTCTACAGCGTCGAGCGCGGCGACCGCGGCCGCCAGGGCACTGGACTGGGCCTGGCGATCTGCCAGGGCATGATCGGCGCGCACGGCGGCAGCGTCGCGGCCCTGCCCGGCCCGGCCGACGCCGAGGGTCGCCGCGGCACCCTGATCCGCATTACCCTGCCGGACATCCATCCCGGACCGCCCTCCGCGCCATGACCGAGGCCACCGCCCCGCACGCCTCCGCGCCGCCCGCCCGCGTGCTGGTGATCGACGACGAACCGCAGATCCGCAAGTTCCTCGACATCGCCCTGCGCGCGCAGGGGCATGCGGTCGAATCGGCCGCAGACGGCCAGTCCGGCCTGCAGGCCCTGGCCACCCGCGGCGCCGACCTGGTGATCCTCGACCTCGGCCTGCCCGATCGCGACGGCCTGGACGTGCTGCGCGAGCTGCGGCAATGGTCGAGCGTGCCGGTGATCCTGCTGACCGTGCGCTCCAGCGAAGCGGAGAAAGTCGCGGCGCTGGACGGCGGCGCCAACGACTACGTGACCAAGCCCTTCGGGGTGCAGGAGCTGATGGCGCGAGTGCGCGCCCTGCTGCGCGCGCACGGTCCGCAGGGCGAGGCCGTGCCGGTGTTCGACGACGGTCGCCTGCGCATCGACCTGGCCCGGCGCGAAGTGCGCCTGGACGGCGAACCGGTGGCGCTGGGGCGCAAGGAATACGCGCTGCTGGCGATGCTGTTCCAACATGCCGGCCGCGTGGTCACCCAACCGCAATTGCTGCGCGAACTGTGGGGCCCCACCCACCAGGAAGATACCCATTACCTGCGCATCCTGGTCGGCAAGCTGCGGCACAAGCTCGGCGACGACGCCACCGCGCCGCGCTACATCGCCACCGAGCCGGGCGTCGGCCTGCGCTTCATCGACCCGCGCTGAGCGCCGCGCCAAGGGCGCGCGAAGGGTGGGTTGGCGCAGTCGCTGGCTGGCGCGGTCGCCGGCTGGCGCGGTCGCGGCTTGCGCCGCTCCTACAGGCGTGCGGTGGCAACGCAGCCGGTGGCTCGCTACCGCTCGCGGCAGCGGCGCTAGCGGCGATGATCGGCGGGAATCCGCGGAGGCCGCGCGCGGGTGAGCGCGTTCGCGATGAGTTTACGTTCGCGATTCCGGAGGGGGCGC
>CBIFVU010000512.1:0-1773 GCA_966185905.1 uncultured Lysobacter sp. | reverse complement strand
GCGGGGCGTAGATGCCGAGCTGGCGGAACAGGCCTTCCATGCCGAAGGTGCGGGCTTCATCGGCGACGATGGGAACGAGGCGCGGGCCGACCTGCTTGTCGCGCAGCGCGATGTTGAGCGCCTGCACGAACGACATGGTGGTGCTGATTTCGCGCTCGCCGGTGCTCTTGAGCAGGCGGTCGTAGGTTTCGAGTTTCGGCACGTCCAGCGAGGTGCTGGCCTTGCGGCGGCGCTGCGGCAGGTAGCCGCCCAGCGCCTTGCGGCGCTCGTGCATGTATTCGACCTCCGGCGACTTGTCGCCAGGGTGGTAGAACGGCACGGCGCCGTCCTTGAGCTGTTCGTCGGTGACCGGGATGTTGAAGCGGTCGCGGAACAGGCGGACGGCTTCGTCGTCCATCTTCTTGGTGCCGTGGGTCGGGTTCAGCGATTCGCCCGAGGCGCCCATGCCGTAGCCCTTGACCGTCTTGGCCAGGATCACGGTCGGCATGCCCTTGGTGTTCACGGCTTCGTGATAAGCCGCGTAGACCTTGTGCGGGTCGTGGCCGCCGCGGTTGAGGCGCCAGATGTCCTCGTCGGACAGGTTGGCGACCAGCGCGGCGGTTTCCGGGTACTTGCCGAAGAAGTTGTCGCGGGTGTACTTGCCGCCGAAGGCCTTGCAGTTCTGGTATTCGCCGTCGACGGTTTCCATCATCAACTGGCGCAAGCGACCGGTGGTGTCGCGCGCCAGCAGCGGATCCCAGTAGCTGCCCCAGATGGTCTTGATGACGTTCCAGCCGGCGCCGCGGAACTGGCCTTCCAGCTCCTGGATGATCTTGCCGTTGCCGCGCACCGGGCCGTCGAGGCGCTGCAGGTTGCAGTTGACGACGAAGATCAGGTTGTCGAGGCCTTCGCGGCCGGCGACGGAGATCGCGCCGAGCGATTCGGGTTCGTCCGTCTCGCCGTCGCCGAGGAAGGCCCAGACCTTGCGGTCGGACTTCGGCATCAGGCCGCGGCCTTCCAAGTACTTCCAGTTGCGCGCCTGGTAGATCGCGCTGATCGGGCCCAGGCCCATCGACACGGTCGGGATCTGCCAGTAATCGGGCATCAGCCACGGGTGCGGGTACGAGCTGACGCCGCGGCCGTCGACTTCCATGCGGAAGTGGTCGATCTGCGATTCGCTGATGCGGCCTTCCAGGAACGAGCGGGCGTAGATGCCCGGCGAGCTATGGCCCTGGATGCCGATGAGGTCGCCCGGGTGGTCGGCCGAGGGCGCGCGCCAGAAATGGTTGAAGCCGACGTCGTAGAGCGTGGCCGCGGACGCGAAGCTGGCGATGTGGCCGCCGAGGTCGCCGGGCTTGCGGTTGGCGCGCACGACCATCGCCATCGCGTTCCAGCGGATCAGCGAGCGGATGCGCCATTCCATCGCGGCGTCGCCGGGGCTCTTGGCCTCCAGGTGCGGCGGGATGGTGTTGATGTATTCGGTGGTGGGCTGGAACGGCAGGTGGGCGCCGGCGCGGCGGGTGACTTCGACCATGCCTTCGAGCAGTTGGTGGGCGCGTTCGGCGCCGTCGCGGGCGATGACCGCCTGGACGGATTCGACCCATTCCTGGGTCTCGGTCGGGTCGGGGTCGTTCTGCAGCAGGTCGTGCAGGGAGCTGGCAAGCGGCTGGTTCATCGATCTCGCGGCCCCTGTGGCCGCGCCTCGTGTTTGTGGGGGCGGATTAGAGCGTTGAGTCTAACAAACGGGGGCGAGGGTTCGGCTTGCTTTGGGTGGTCGGAGGGGTGGGATAGTCC
>CBIFVU010000511.1:0-1781 GCA_966185905.1 uncultured Lysobacter sp. | reverse complement strand
GCCGTCCGCGGCCGCCGCTCCGGAGCCCGCATGAGCCTCGCCGCCACCGCCCAACGCCGCCGCATGATCGCGGCGATGATCCTGACCTACATGATGTTCGGGATCCTGCTCAACAGCGTGGGCACGGTGATCCTGCAATCGATCCAGGGCCTGGGCGTGGACAAGGCCCAGGCCAGCGTGCTGGAGGCCTTCAAGGACCTGCCCATCGCCGTGGTCTCGTTCCTGACCGCCTCGCTGATGCCGCGGCTGGGCTACCGCCGCGCGATGATGATCGGCCTGGGCCTGGTCCTGGCCGGCTGCCTGCTGATGCCGCTGCTGGCCTCGTTCTGGATGGCCAAGCTGCTGTTCCTGCTCACCGGCGCGGCCTTCGCCCTGGTCAAGGTGTCGGTGTACGCTTCCATCGGCCTGCTCACCGACGGCAAACAGGCCCACGCCAGCCTGACCAGCACCATCGAAGGCTGGTTCATGGTCGGCGTGCTCGCCGGCTACTGGATCTTCGCCTTCTTCATCGACCCGCAATCGCCCGCCTCGCCGGTCTGGCTGCGGGTGTACTGGCTGCTGGCGGCCCTGGCCGCGGCGGTGATCGTGCTGCTGGCCGGCTCGGACCTGGACGAAGGCCCCGCCCGCGACGGCCACGCCGCCGGCGAGTCCTTCCTGGACCTGTTCCGGCTGCTGGCGCTGCCGCTGGTGGCAGTGTTCGTGGCCTCGGCTTTCCTGTACGTGCTGATCGAGCAGAGCGTGGGCACTTGGCTGCCGACCTTCAACAGCGAAATCCTGCACCTGCCGCCGCGCATGAGCGTGCAGGCGGCCAGCATCTTCGCCGTGTCCTTGGCCCTGGGCCGGCTGCTGGCCGGCCAGGCCTTGCGCCGCCTGCCCTGGCATTGGCTGCTGGTGGGCTGCGTGCTGGCCATGGCGGCGCTGATGCTGATGGCGCTGCCGCTGGCCGCGCAGGCGCGCCCGGACCCAGCCATGGACTGGTCGCGCGCGCCGCTGGCGGCCTATGTCTTCCCGCTGATCGGGCTGTTCATGGCGCCGATCTACCCGACCATCAACTCGGTGGTGCTCAGCGCCCTGCCCAAGCACCGGCACGCGGCCATGACCGGCCTGATCGTGGTGTTCTCCGCGCTCGGCGGCACCACCGGCTCGTTCCTGACCGGGCAGATGTTCGCGCGCCTGGGCGGCCCCGCCGCCTTCTACCTGTCGCTGGCGCCGATGGCCTTGCTGGTCGCCGCCATCGTGTTGCTGCAGCGGCACAGCGCCCGCGCCGGGGCGGCCGCGGCCTGAGCGCCGGCACGGCCGCCGGCCTGCGGGCGGTCTGACGGTCTGGCGGGCGATCTGCGCGGGCTACTGCGGCGGCGGATCGACCACCAGCACGTAATCGCCCTTGGTGCCGTAAGGCTTGCCGGCGCGCACGCACAGCTGGTCGCCGCAACGGGTGATCGCGCCGCTGCGGGTGGCCTCCAGGATTTCCTTGGCGAAGCGCGCGCGTTCGACTTCCTGCAGCGACTTGCGGGCGTAATAGGTGGTGGCGCCGATCACCAGCAGCGAACCCAGCACCAGCACGCCGGTGGCCTTGAACACCAGGCCTTGCTGGGCCTTGGCCAGGGCCTTGTTCTGCTCCTCCAGCGCGCTGGCCGCGCGCTGGGCCTGGTCGGCGCTGTCGCGCAACTGGCTGCCCAGCGAGGCGAAGGCCTGGTCGGCGCCGCGGGCGACCGCGTCGCGCGCCTGCGCCTGCAGCACTTCGACGATCTGCACCGCCATCTGCTGGGCGCCGGCGCCCA
>CBIFVU010000510.1:0-1782 GCA_966185905.1 uncultured Lysobacter sp. | reverse complement strand
CGGCCGGCCCATCGCCAACACCCGTTTGTATGTGCTCGACGCGGGCCTGCGTCCGCTGCCGCTGGGCGCGGCCGGGGAGTTGTACATCGGCGGCGACGGTTTGGCGCGGGGTTACGTGAACGCCGAGGCGACGGCCGAGCGTTTCCTGCCCGATCCGTTCGGTCCGGCCGGTTCGCGCCTGTACCGCAGCGGCGACGTGGTGCGCTACCTGGCCGATGGCCGGATCGAGTATTTGGGCCGCAGCGACGACCAAGTCAAGCTGCGCGGCTTCCGCATCGAACTGGGCGAGGTCGAGGCGGCGCTGGGCCGGCAGCCGGGAGTGACCGCGGCCACGGTGCTGGTCAGCGGCGAGGGCGCAGCGCGGCAGTTGCTGGCCTATGTGGTCGGCGACGCCGAGCCCGCGCCACTGCGCTCGCAACTAGCGGCGGTGCTGCCGGAGTACATGGTGCCGGCGCATCTGATCAAGCTGGACGCGTTGCCGCTGACGGCCAACGGCAAGATCGACCGCAAGGCGCTGCCGGCGGTGTCGCTGGCGCGGGGTGCGGGCGAGCGGATCGCGCCGCGCGACGAACGCGAGGCGGCGATCGCGGCGGTGTGGTGCGCGGTGCTGGGGCTGGAGTCGGTGGGCGTGACCGAGCGCTTCTTCGACCTGGGCGGGCATTCGCTGCTGGCGGCCAAGCTGGTGGCGCAGTTGCGCAACGCCAGCGGTTGGGTGCTGAGCGTGCGCGATGTGTTCGAGGCGCCGACGGTGGAGCAGCAGGCGCTGCGGGTGCAGGCCAGCGCGTCGGAGACTCCGTTGGTGGCCGTGGCGCGCGGCGATCATGAGCCCCTTTCCCACGCGCAGGAGCGTCTGTGGTTCCTGGCTCAGTTGGAAGGCGCCAATGCCGCCTATAACATGCCGGCGGCGATGCGCTTGCAGGGCGAGCTCTCGGTTCCGGCCCTGGTGCGGGCGGTGGCTGCGGTGGTCGCGCGGCACGAAGTGTTGCGCACGGTGTATCGCGAAATCGATGGCGAGCCGCGCCAGGTGGTGTTGCCGGCGGAGCGCTTTACCGTAACGGTGGAGGATTGGCAGGGCCTGCCCGACGACGAACGCGAACAGCGGCTAGCAGCTCAGGTCAAGGCCGATGCATCGCAACCGTTCGATTTGGCCCAGGACCTGCCGATCCGCGCGACCCTGGTGCAACTGGGTCCGCAGGAGCACGCGCTGCTGCTGTGCCTGCACCACATCGCCGGCGATGGCTGGTCGGTGGGCGTGTTGCGCCGCGAATTGTCGCAAGCCTATCTGGCCGCGTTGACCGGGGCGCCCGGACTGCCGCCGCTGCAGCTGCAGTACATCGACTACGCGCACTGGCAGCGCCGCTGGCTGAACGAAGCGCAGCAGCAGGCGCAGTTGGATTACTGGCAGCAGCAACTGGCCGATCTGCCGCCGCTGCTGGAACTGCCGACCGACCGGGCGCGCCCGGCGGTGCAGAGCTACCGCGGCGACAGCCTGCCGGTGGCAGTGCCGCAGTCCCTGGCCACCTCGCTCAGGACTCTGGCCCAGACCGAGGACGCGAGCCTGTTCATGGTGTTGCTGGCCGGCTTCCAGGCGCTGCTGGCGCGCTACAGCGGCCAGACCGATATCGCCGTAGGCTCGCCCGTGGCCAACCGTCCGCGCGCCGAGCTGGAAGGCCTGATCGGTTTCTTCGTCAACACCGTGGTGCTGCGCGCCCAGGTCGATGGCCGTCAAGGCTTCGGCCCGCTGTTGCGCCAGGTCCGCGACACCACGCTGGCCGCCTACGA
>CBIFVU010000509.1:0-1828 GCA_966185905.1 uncultured Lysobacter sp. | reverse complement strand
GAACGGCTTCATGGTCGAGCCCGGCGGGCCGCCGCCGAGCACGTTGCGGTTGAACTGCGGCCGCGAAGGGTCTTCGTTGAGCGCCTTGTAGTCGGCGCTGGAGATGCCGTTGACGAACAGGTTGCTGTCGTAGCTGGGCAGGCTGACCATGCCCAGCACTTCGCCGGTGCGCGGGTCGATCGCCACCGCCGAGCCGTCCATGTCGCCGAAGGCGGCCACCATGGCCCGCTGCAGGTCCAGGTCGATGGACAGGCGCAGGTCGGCGCCGGGCTTGGCCGGCACATGGCCGACCTGGCGGATCGGGCGGCCGTCGACATTGGTCTCGATCTGCTCGTAGCCGATCTGCCCGCGCAGTTGCTCCTCGTAGGAGCGCTCCAGTCCGGTCTTGCCGGTATGGGTGAGCACGCCGGCGCCGCCGGTCATGGTCTCGCGGTCCTTGGTATCGACCCGGCCGACATAGCCGATGACGTGCGCGAACAGGTCGCCGTAGGGATAGCGCCGATTGAGGTAGGACACCAGCTCCACGCCGGGGAAGCGCCAGCGGTCCACGGCGAAGGCGGCCACTTCGGCGTCGCTGACCCGCATCTTCAGCACGATCGGCTTGTAGCCGCGGGTGGCCTTGCGCTCGTCCTCGTAGCGGGCGATCTCCTCGGGAGTGAGCTTGACCACGCTGGCCAGCTGCGGCAGCCAGTCCTCGCTCTTGCCCGCCTCGCTGGGGGTGACTTCGATGCGGAAGGCCGGCACGTTGTCGGCCAGGATGCGGCCCTGGCGGTCGTAGATCAGCCCGCGCCCAGGCACGACCGGGCGCAGCTTGACCCGGTTCTGCTCCGAGCGCATGGCGTAGTCGTCGTGCTGCCAGACCTGCAGGCGGAAGTACCACAGCCCCAGCCCGAGCACGCCGACCAACACGCCGATGAAGGCGACCGCGGCGCGGAAACGGAACTGCTCGGCCTCGGCGGCATTGTTCTTGATCACGCGCCGGGCCGGCGACAGGCGCAGGCGCGGCAGGCGGCGGCGCGGGCCCACCTCAGCGCCTCCGCCAGCTGCCCAGGCGCAGCGCGTCCAGCAGCAGGAAGATCGGCGGCCACAGCAACAGGCCGAGCGCCGGCGAGAGCCAGAACGCCAGCGGCAGGCCCGGTTCGCCCAGCACCACGTGCACGGCCGCGCTGACGATGCGGTCGTTGAGCATCAGGCCGCCGACCGCCAGCGCCTGCTGCGACAGCGGGAAAAAGCGCAGGCGCGCGCGGAAGCGCTGGAGGATGAAGGTCATCACCACCAGCCGCAGCGCCTGCTCGCCGAGCAGGCCGCCGCTGACCAGGTCGCCGGCCAGGCCCATCAGGAAGGCGAAGCCCAGGCCGACCCGGTCGGGTTCCTCGATCACCCAGTAGGCCAGCACCAGGCCCAGCCAGAACGGCCGCAGCGGCATCACCACCTGCGGCAGCGGCAGCAGGCTCAGCAGCAGCGCCGCGACCAGGCTGGTGGGCAGCACCCAGTAATGGCGGGCGCGGCTCATGGACGGGCTCCGGGGCCTGCGGCGGGCGCGGGCGAAGGTGGGGCCGACGACGGCGGTGCGGGCGACGGCTGGGAAGACGGACGCGACGGCGTCTGCGCCGGGGCGCTGGCCGGCGCGGCGGCCGGCGGGCGCTGCGGCTGGGACGCGGGCACGGCCGGCGCGGTCTGGCCGGAAGGCCGGCGCGGCGGCGCGGTCGTGGCGGCGCCGGCGGCGGGCTGTCCGGCCGCCGCGCGCGGGCCGGCCGCGGCGGTCGCCGCGGCAGCGGCAGGGGCAGTCCCCGCGGCGCCCGCGCCGGCCGCGGGACCCCGGGGAGGG
>CBIFVU010000508.1:0-1835 GCA_966185905.1 uncultured Lysobacter sp. | reverse complement strand
TGGCGCCGTCCGGGGAGGCCGGCGCGGCGGCGATGGAAGCGGGGGCCGCGGCCACCAGCGCAGGCGCGGCGGCGCTGACCGGACGCGGGCGCAGGCGCACGACCGCGGCCGTGCCGCTGGGCCGCGTGGAGGCGGGCACCGGCGGCGTGCGCGGCAGCGGGCCGGTGTCCTCCGCCGCCGGCCCGCTGGCGATGCGGGCGACGGCGAGGGCATCGTCGCCGCGCACGGCCAGGGCGGCGGCCGGCGGCGCCAGCGGCGCGCGCAGGCGGATCGGCGCCGAGGGCGCGGCATCGAACGGGATCGGCCGGGCCGGCGCATTGCCGCCGCGGCACTTGAGCACGCGCAATTGGCGCGGCTGCGCATCCACGGCGATGCGCAGCGCCGCCGGCGAGGGATTGAGCGCGGCCTGCATCCCGCGCAAGGCGAAGCCCAGGCACTGGCCGCTCTCGGCGGCCACCTGCAGCCGGCGCAGGGCGCGGTCGTCGGCGCGCTGGGGCCAGCACAGCACCGCCGCGCACGCGCCCGAGCGCAGGCATTGCTCGGCCGCCCACAGCGCGTCGCGGCCCTGCGCGCGCACCACCTGCAGGCGCGCCAGCGCCACGCCGGCATCGCGCCAGGCCGGCGCATACGGCAGCAACGGCGGATCGACCAGGACGATGGCCCCGCCGGCCGGCCCGGCCTGGGACAGCCGCGCCAGCGCCGGCCACAGCAGGGCCAGCTCGCCCACGCCGGGCATGGGCAGCAGCAGTTCGGTCAGCGCCGCTTCCGGCCAGCCGCCGCTGGGCAAGGCCGCGTCCAGCGCGGCGTGGCCGGTGGGCTGGGCCGAGGGCGCCGCCTGCGCGGATTGCCCGCGCCACAGCCGGCGCGAATCCAGCAGGCTTTCCAGGCAGACCGGCGCAAGCGGCGGCAGCGGGGCGCCCATGCCGGCCTCAGCCACCGCGCACCAGGCCGCAGAACAGGCCTTCGATGGCGAAGTCGGCGCCTTCGGGCACCTGGATCGGCGCGTAGTCGGGATTGCGCGGCAGCAATGCGATGCCGTCGGCGTCGATGCGCAGGCGCTTGATGGTCAGCTCCTCGTCCAGCCGCGCCACCACCACCTGGCCGCTGCGTGCCTGGGCGCTGCGGTGCACGGCGACCAGGTCGCCGTCGAAGATGCCTTCCTCGCGCATCGAATCGCCCTGCACCCGCAGCAGATAGTCCGGGCGCAGCGAGAACAGCGAGCGGTCGATCAGCACATGGCCCTGGACGCCGGCATCGGCGCCGATGGGCGCGCCGGCGGCGACCCGGCCCAGCAGCGGCAAGCTCAGGCCGCCCTCGGCTGCGGGCGGCCCGGGCAGGGCGGCGCCGCGCTCGGCGGCGAAGGCCAGGGCCTCGCGCCGGCCGGCTTCGAGCAGGCGGATGCCGCGCGCCCGGCCCGGCCGCAGTTCCAGCAGGCCCTCGGCCTGCAAGGCCTGCAGGTGGTAGCCGGCCGAGCGGTTCTGGCGGAAGCCGAAGCGCGCGGCGATCTCCTGCTGGGAGGGCGGCAGGCCGTCGGTGGCGATGCGCTCGTGCAGGTAGGCCAGCAGGGCGCGGCGGAGGTCGGTCAGGCTCATGTACTAATTTTAGTAATAAAGCCGGCACGCCGGTAGGGCAAGCGACCGATGGCCGACGAGTGGGCAGGGCGGACCGGCGCAGGATGAGCCGCGCCGGTCGCAGCGGTTGCGACGCCCGTCTCCGGGGTGGGCGCGGCGCGAGACGCGATGACGCAGAGCCGCCGGTCGCATTGCCGGTCGCGCGGCCGACTGTGTCGCCCAGCGGGGGATCGGGGGATCGGGGGATCGCGGCTTGCGCCGCTC
>CBIFVU010000507.1:0-1845 GCA_966185905.1 uncultured Lysobacter sp. | reverse complement strand
CCTCGGCGATGATGGTGTGGCAGCACAGCGCCGCCTCGAAGCCGCCGCCGAGCGCATCGCCCTGGACCACGGCGATGCTGTGCACGCGGTCGTCGTGCAAGCGGTGCAGGCGATAGGCGACCTCCACGCACAAGCGGGCGTACTCCAACAAGCGGCCGCGCTGGCCGCCGCGGATCAGTTGCGCGAACAGGGCCAGATCGCCGCCCAGGTTGAATACATCCGCGTCGGAGGCCAGCACCAGGTGATGGAT
The DNA here is from genome assembly GCA_966185905.1 of uncultured Lysobacter sp. Taxonomy (GTDB): domain Bacteria; phylum Pseudomonadota; class Gammaproteobacteria; order Xanthomonadales; family Xanthomonadaceae; genus Lysobacter. The sequence goes on along the minus strand of CBIFVU010000507.1, from coordinate 1,595 downwards.
GCCGTCTTGCGGCGCGGCGGGGTCGGACAGCTCGCGGCGGATGCGTTCCTGCACCCGCTGCATCTGCCGCAGCAGCGGTTCGGAAAAGCACGGCCGGTACGCGGCGGGCTGGCCGGAGCGGCCCGGCGGTTGGGCGTGCATGTAGCACCAGTCCGCCCGGCCGAGCGGATCGGCGACGTGACGGAACAGCTCGGGTTCGGTCTCGATCGGAAGACGGACGGGAATGGACATGACGGGCTCCTGGAGGCGAGGGCGGGCTCAGGCCCGCCGATCGATGCTACACCTCCGGATCGGACCCCGAGGGGGCCGCGTAGACCGGCGCGCCGGCGCACCGCACGGGCACGAAAAAACCCCTGTTTTCAGGGGTTTTTGTTGCGGGAGTGGGGAGTCGGGAATCGCAACGGCGGTTGTGCGCGAGCGTGTCCGCACGTCCCGCTTCTGCCCTGCCGATTCCCGATTCCCTGTTCCCGTTTTTTCGTTGCCGGGGCGACGGGGCAGGGCGCCGCCGCGCGGTAGTTTCGGTGTCCGGTTCCAGCCCGCCCCGGCGGCTTACTTGGCCTCGTCGCGCAGCTCGCGGCGCAGGATCTTGCCGACGTTGGTCTTGGGCAGCTCCTTGCGGAACTCGACGAACTTGGGGTGCTTGTAGCCGGTGAGGTTGGCGCGTGCGTGCGCCTTGACGTCCTCGGCGGTCAGCGCCGGATCCTTCTTGACGATCACCACCTTGACCGCCTCGCCGGACTTGTCGTCGGGCACGCCCACCGCCGCGACTTCGAGCACGCCCGGCATCAGCGCGATCACGTCCTCGATCTCGTTGGGGTACACGTTGAAGCCCGACACCAGGATCATGTCCTTCTTGCGGTCGACGATGTAGAAGAAGCCCTGCTCGTCCATCCGCGCCATGTCGCCGGTGTGCAGCCAGCCGTCGGCGTCGATGACCTTGGCCGTTTCCTCGGGCTTCTGCCAGTAGCCCTTCATCACCTGCGGGCCGCGGATGCACAGCTCGCCGACTTCGCCGACGCCCAGGATCTTGCCGTCCTCATCCTTGACGCAGGCATCGGTGGAGGAGATCGGCAGGCCGATGGAGCCGTTGTAGTCGGCCAGGTCCATGGGATTGATGCAGGCCGCCGGCGAGGTTTCGGTCAGGCCGTAGGCCTCCACCAGGGTCACGCCGGTGACTTGTTTCCAGCGCTCGGCCACTGCGCGCTGCACGGCCATGCCGCCGCCCAGGGTCAGGTGCAGGTGGGAGAAGTCCACCTGGTCGAAGCCGGGCGTGTTGAGCAGGCCGTTGAACAGCGTGTTCACGCCGGTGATGGCGGTGAAGCGGGTGTTCTTGAGCTCCTTGACGAAGCCGGGCATGTCGCGCGGATTGGTGATCATGTGGTTGAGGCTGCCGAACTTCATGAACACCAGTCCGTTCGCCGTCAACGCGAAGATGTGGTACAGCGGCAGCGCGGTGATGATCACCTCTTGCCCGGGCTTGGCGTTGGTGCCGACCCAGGCGGCGGCCTGCTGCATGTTGGCCACCAGGTTGCGGTGGGTCAGCATCGCGCCCTTGGCCACGCCGGTGGTGCCGCCGGTGTACTGCAGGAAGGCGA
>CBIFVU010000506.1:0-1869 GCA_966185905.1 uncultured Lysobacter sp. | reverse complement strand
GGCGCGCTTCCAGGCCGGCATCGGCGAGGCGGTCGCGGATCTGTTCGGCCAGCCGCGGCAGGCCCGGCGCCGGGTACTGGATCCGGTACAGCGGCTCGGGGAAGCCGCCGAAATCGTGCACGGTATGCGGGCGCTCGTGGCCGCCCACCATCGGCCGGTCGGTCATGAAGTGGGCCGAAGCGATCACGATCGCGCGCGGCCACGGCAGTTGCTGGCCGAGGCCGTCGAGAAAGCGTCCGGCGGGCGAGTCCTCCAGCGCCAGCATCGGCGAGCCGTGCGAGAGGAACAGGGTCGGCAGGCGAGTGGGGATGTCCATGCTTCCAGGGTGATCCTGCGCCGGGCGATTTCCAAGTTGGGCCGGTGCGCTGGATCGTTCCGTCCCTGTTCGCAATCCGATCGCCAGGACGGCATTGTTGATGCGGGGTCGCGTGCGCGGCTTGCCATTCCTGTCCGCGCCGCCTGCCCGCGCCGCCCGCCCGTGCCGCCGGCTCCCCGCGGTCTGGCAAAATAGCCGGCTCACTCACCCGCAGGCCTCTTGCACATGAGCCACTTCGACATCCGTTCGACCGTCCGCCCCGATCCCGACAAGCCGATGGTCGACATCGCCGACTACGTCGCCGATTACAAGATCGATTCGAAGGAGGCCTTCGATACCGCGCGCTACATGCTGCTGGACTCGCTGGCCTGCGCGGCGCTGGCGATGGACCACAAGGAATGCCTCAAGCACCTCGGCCCGCTGGTCCCCGGCGGCGAGATGAAGGGCGGTGCGCGCGTGCCGTACACCGCCTACGAGCTCGACCCGGTCCAGGCCGCCTACAACATCGGCGTGCAGATCCGCTGGCTCGACTTCAACGACACCTGGCTGGCGGCCGAATGGGGCCACCCCTCCGACAACCTCGGCGCCATCCTCGGCGTGGCCGACTACCTGGGCCGCAAGGCCGAGGCCGAAGGCGGCCAGGCCATGACCGTGCGCGATGTGCTCGGCCACGCGATCAAGGCCCATGAGATCCAGGGCGGCTACGCGCTCAAGAACTCGTTCAACCGGGTCGGCCTGGACCACGTGATCCTGGTCCGCCTGGCCTCCACCGCGGTGACCACCCAGATGCTGGGCGGCGGCAAGGACGAGATCGTCACCGCCGTCTCGCACTCCTGGATCGACAACGGCGTGCTGCGCACCTACCGCCACGCCCCCAACACCGGCCCGCGCAAGAGCTGGGCCGCCGGCGACGCCTGCCGCCGCGCCGTCACCCACGCGCTCAACGCGGTCAAGGGCGTGGTCGGCTACCCGAGCGCGCTGTCGGTCAAGACCTGGGGCTTCTACGACATCGCCTTCAAGGGCAAGCAGTTCGAGTTCGAGCGCCCGTTCGGCAGCTACGTGATGGAGAACGTGCTGTTCAAGATCTCCTTCCCCGCCGAGTTCCACGCCCAGACCGCGGTGGAGTGCGCGATGAAGCTGCACGAGCAGGTCAAGGACCGCCTCGACCAGATCGAGCGCGTCGAACTGGAGACCCAGGAAGCCGGCGTGCGCATCATCGACAAGACCGGCCCGCTGGCCAACTACGCCGACCGCGACCACTGCCTGCAGTACATGGTCGCCGTGCCGCTGATCTTCGGCCGCCTGACCGCCGACGACTACGTCGACGCGGTCGCCGCCGATCCGCGCATCGACGCGCTGCGCGAGAAGATGACGGTCAAGGAGAACGAGCAGTTCACCAAGGACTACTTCGATCCGGACAAGCGCTACATCGGCAACTCGGTGCAGGTCTTCTTCAAGGACGGCAGCTCGACCGAGAAGGTCTCCATCGACTATCCGATCGGCCACCGCAAGCGCCGCGCCGAAGGCATCCCGGTGCTGATGGCCAAGTTCGA
>CBIFVU010000505.1:0-1876 GCA_966185905.1 uncultured Lysobacter sp. | reverse complement strand
GCTTTTCGTCGCCTCTCCCTGTAGGAGCGGCGCGAGCCGCGACCGGACGCCGCGACGTCGGGCGCAAGCCGCAGTCGTGACGGCGCGGGCGGCCGCGGGGCCTGTCGTAGTCGCGGATTCGCGGTCGCGGCTGGCGCCGCTCCTACAGGCAGATCGCGCGGCTTCGGTCCGGTCTTGAACCGCAGCAGGCCAGGGCGCGATCAGCTCTTGCCGTCGAACAATTCGCGGCCGATCAACATGCGGCGGATTTCGTTGGTGCCCGCGCCGATCGCGTACAGCTTGGCATCGCGCAGGATGCGGCCGGTCGGGTATTCGTTGATGTAGCCGTTGCCGCCCAGGGTCTGGATCGCTTCCAGCGCCACTTGCACCGCCGCCTCGGAGGCGTGCAGCAGGCACGAGGCCGCGTCCACCCGGCTCTTGTGGCCGGCGTCGTAGTCGCGCGCGACCTGGTAGGCGAAGGCGCGGCTGGATTGCAGCGCGGTGTACATGTCGGCGATCTTGCCCTGCATCAGGCCGAAGGTGCCGATGGCCGCGTCGAACTGGCGGCGCTCGCGCACGTAGGGCAGGGCGATGTCCATCGCCGCCTGCATCAGGCCCAGCGGGCCGCCGGTCAGCACCAGGCGCTCGGTGTTCAGGCCGCTCATCAACACCTTGACGCCGTGGTGCACTTCGCCCAGCACGTTCTCGGCCGGGATGCGGCAGTCCTCGAACACCAGTTCGCAGGTGTTGGAGCCGCGCATGCCCAGCTTGTCCAGCTTCTGCGCGGTGGAGAAACCGGGCATGCCCTTCTCGACCAGGAAGGCGGTCATGCACTTGCTGCCGGCGTCCTTGCCCGCGGTGCGCATGTACACGATCAGCACGTCGGCCTCGGGGCCGTTGGTGATCCACATCTTGTTGCCGTTGGCCACCCACACGCCCTGGCTGCCCGCTTCGGAAACGAATTCCGCGCGACAGCTCATCGAGCCGACCACGTCCGAGCCGGCGCCGGGCTCGCTCATCGCCAGCGCGCCCTTCCACTCGCCGCTGCACAGCTTGGGCAGGTACTTCTCGCGCTGGGCCTGGGTGCCGTTGGCGTACAGGTTGGACACGCACAGATTGGAATGGGCGCCGTAGGACAGGCCGACCGAGCCGGAAGCGCGGGAGACTTCCTCCATCGCCACCAAGTGGGCGAGGTAACCCATCTGGCTGCCGCCGAATTCGCCCGGCACGGTCATGCCCAGCAGGCCCATCTCGCCCAGCTTGGGCCACAGGTCCTGCGGAAAGGCGTTGTCGTGGTCGATCTGCGCCGCGCGCGGCGCGATTTCGGCGTCGGCGAACCGGCGCACGGCTTCGCGCAACGCGTCGATCTCTTCACCCAGGGGAAAACTGCGCATGGTTGCCCTCATAACGAATCAACGGCCGCCCGTCGGGCGGTGGGATGCTGCGGCGGCGCCGCGCCGCCATTTTCCGCCAACGGCGGGCGGGCGGCGAGCGCCGTGCCGGTTCGGGAGGGCGCTCGCCGCGACCGCCCGCGCGGTTCGGGCTCGCGCCGGCCGCGGCCGGCACAGCGGCCCAGCTCGCGCCGGCCCAACGCAACGACGGGGCCATCGGCCCCGTCGGAGTGCAACTCAGTGCCCGCTGCGGATGCGCCCGCGGAAGCTCGGGTTGGAGCGGCCCAACGGCAGCTTGAGCTTGCCGATCGAGCTGATCCGCTCCTCGGCCAGGCGGTCGGCGGCGGTGTAGGTGGGGATGCTGTCGCGCTCGGCGATCTCGAAGATGCGGCCGAGGTTGTGGTAGATCGTGCGCATCATGCGCATGGCGCGCTCGCGGTTGTAGCCGTCCAGCTCCAGCGCCACGTTCATCACGCCGCCGGCGTTGACCGCGTAGTCCGGCGCGT
>CBIFVU010000504.1:0-1900 GCA_966185905.1 uncultured Lysobacter sp. | reverse complement strand
CGCCCGGTGCGGCGCACCCGGCGCAGGTCGCTGCCGTCGAAGACGGCGATGCCGGCCGAGTCGTAGCCCCGGTATTCCAGTCGCTTGAGGCCATCGATCAGCACCGACACCACATCGCGACCGGCGATCGCACCGACGATTCCGCACATACGGGACTACTCCATTGGGCAAGCGGCCATTCTATCCGGCGGCCGCGGCGGACACGTCCGCCGGACACCGCGTCCGGCCGGCCGGACACTGTCCACCGAGCGTATTCCTTTAAATTCAAATGCTTATGGTTGGCACGGGTTGTGCTTGGGTTAAGGCGAGCCCCACCACGCACACCCACCGGACACGCCGATGAGCATTCGCGACACTTCCGCCCAAGACCAGCGCCTGGACGCCGCCCAAGTGCAGGGCCGGCAGCGCCGGCGGCGCTTGGCCGGGGCGGGCCTGGGCGTGCTGGCGCTGGCGCTGGGCATCTGGCTGGCCGCCGGCTGGGCCGCCGGCAGCCATTCCATCGACGGGGCGCGGCTGCGCATCGCCGAGGTCAAGCGCGGCGACCTGATCCGCGACATCGCCGCCGACGGCCGCGTGATCGCGGCCAACAGCCCCATCCTCTATGCCATCGCCGGCGGCTCGGTGAACCTGAAAGTGGTCGCCGGCGACGTGGTGCGCAAAGGCCAAGTGCTGGCCGAGATCGACAGCCCCGAGTTGCGCAGCAAGCTCGCCCAGGAACAAGCGACCCTGGCCAGCCTGGAGGCCGAAGCCAGCCGCGCCGAACTCGACGCCGAACTGGCACGCTCCACCGCACAGAAGGAACTGGACAAGGCCGAGATCGACCGGGTCGCGGCAGTGCGCGACCTGGAGCGCTACCAGCGCGCCTTCGACGGCGGCGCGATCGCCAGCGTGGACGTGGCCAAGGCCCGCGACGAGCTGAAGAAGGCCGACCTCGGACTGGGCCATGCGCGCCAGGACCTGGGCCGACAGTCGCGCAGCGCCGCCCTGGACACCCGCAACAAGCGCCTGCTGGCCGACCGCCAGCGCGCGATCGCCAACGAGGCCCAGCGCCAAGTCGACGCGCTGACCCTGCGCGCGCCCTTCGACGGCCAGGTCGGCCAAGTCCAGGTGGCCCAGCGCGCCAATGTCGCCATCAACGACCCGGTGCTCAGCGTGGTCGACCTGAGCGTGTTCGAGGTCGAAATCAAGGTGCCGGAGAGCTTCGCGCGCGACCTGGCCATCGGCATGCCGGCGCAGATCGCCGGCAGCGACGGCCGCGGCTATGCGGCCAAGATCTCGGCGGTCTCGCCGGAAGTGGTCAACGGCGAAGTCGTCAGCCGCCTGCGCTTCGACGGCGCCCAGCCGCCCGGCCTGCGCCAGAACCAGCGCCTGAGCGCGCGCATCGTGCTCGATACCCGCCGCAACGCGCTGATCGTCGAGCGCGGCCCGTTCCTGGAGCAGGACGGCGGCCAGAGCGCGTATGTCGTGGCCGCCGGCGTCGCCACCCGCCGCGCCATCCGCACCGGCGCCAGCAGCCTGGGCCAAGTGGAAATCCTCGAAGGCCTGCAGCCGGGGGAACGCATCGTCGTCTCCGGCAGCGACCAGTTCGCCAACGCCGAAACCGTCCGCATCTCTGGAGAATGACCATGCACGCTGCCAACGCCCATTGCTTCGCCCCACACTGGAACGCCCAGGAACTGACCGACGCGGTGCCGCTGCGCCTGTACCAGCTCGTGGATTTCGACCACGCCGACGACCACTCGCCGCGCGCCAGCGCCAACGCCCCGCACGCACCGCGCCGCTCCTACAACGACCGCACGCCCTCCCGCAGCCTGCCGATCTTCTCGATCCGCTGACCACCGCCCCTCCAATCCCCAATCCCGAATCCCCAATCCCGAATCATCGCTTGAAGCGCCGGCTG
>CBIFVU010000503.1:0-1914 GCA_966185905.1 uncultured Lysobacter sp. | reverse complement strand
TGAGGGTATTGGCCGTGCCCAGGTCGATGGACAGGTCATTGGAGAACATGCCGCGAAACTTCTTGAACATCGGGGGATTGGGCCGTCGAAAAGGGGGCGGAACGGGGGCGTAAGCCTAGCAACCGCCCCCCCTGCGAGCAAGGAAAATCAACGGTTTCAGCGGGACGCGCCCGTTCAGCCAGGGGCCCGGCCGACCTGGGGATAACCCTGGCCCGGGCGGCCTCGCGCGGGCTTGCCGGGGGCCGGGTCGGCAACCCGCGGCGGGCGCCGCAACCGGGTCGAGCCGGTGCCGGCGCCGGTGCGCCCGCGGCCCTGCCCGCGCCCCGGCCGGCGCCTGCCAGGGCAAGCGCCCGGGAACCGCCCGCGCCTGCCCGCAGACACCACGAAGGCCTGCCTGCCCCCCTGCCCGCTCGCTGCGCGAGCGGCCGCGGGACCGGGCGGCGACGCAGGGAACTGGCCGCGCGCCGCTCCAGCGGCTACCCTACGCCGCCGGGCGGTGATGGACCGCCGTTTTTTTTATTAGGGGTGACCTGAATGTCTGCGCTGATCTGCGGCTCTTTGGCCTACGACACCATCATGGTGTTTCCGGACCAGTTCAAGAACCACATCCTGCCGGACAAGGTCCACATCCTCAATGTCTCCTTCCTGGTGCCGCGCATGCGCCGCGAGTTCGGCGGCTGCGCGGGCAACATCGCCTACAACCTCAAGCTGCTCGGCGGCGATCCGATCCCCATGGCCACCGTCGGCCAGGACTTCGGCCCCTACCGCGACTGGTTCACCGAGCAGGAGATCCGCCTGGACTGCGTGAAGGAGATCCCGGAGCTGTTCACGCCCCAGGCCTTCATCACCACCGACCACGACAACAACCAGATCACCGCCTTCCACCCCGGCGCGATGATGCGTTCCTACGAGAACCACGTGCGCGACGTGAAGGGCGTGAGCTTCGGCATCGTCAGCCCGGACGGCCGCGAAGGCATGATCCAGAACGCGCAGGAATTCGCCGAGGCCGGCATTCCCTTCATCTTCGACCCGGGCCAGGCGATGCCGCTGTTCAACGGCGAAGAGCTGCGCCATTTCATCGACCAGGCCGATTACGTCACCGTCAACGACTACGAGTCCAACCTGTTGCAGGAACGCACCGGCTGGAGCGAGAGCGACATCGTCAAGCGGGTCAAGGCCTACATCACCACCCGCGGCCCGCACGGCTCTCAGATCCACACCGCCGAGAAGACCTACGAGATCCCGCCGGCGCACGAGCGCCGCGTGACCGACCCCACCGGCTGCGGCGACGCCTTCCGCGCCGGCCTGATCTTCGGCATCGAGAAGGGCTACGACTGGCTGACCATCGGCCGCATGGGCAACCTGATGGGCGCGCTGAAGGTCGAGCACCCGGGCACCCAGAACCAGCGCTTCGACTACGAAGAGTTCGCCGAGCAGTTCCGGCAGCAGTTCGGTTACGCGTTGTAAGCGCACCGCGAGTTCGCGACACCCGAAAATCCCGGCCCCGGCCGGGATTTTTCTTTTCGGCGGCCTCGCCGCCGCATGGCCCACCCGTAGGAGCGGCGCAAGCCGCGACCGCGCACCCACAACTACGACGCAAACGCCCCCACCCACGAACCTCCCGGCACGGCCCGCCGCCCCGCAGTCGCGGCTCGCGCCGCGCCTACAGGCAGATCGCGCGGCAGCCAGGTCAGCGGGAGGCTGCGCGCCAGTGCGCGAACGCGGCGGCCTCGCCGCCGAATACGTTGAGATCGACCGGCCCGCTCGCAATCGCACGGCCCACCCGTAGGAGCGGCGCAAGCCGCGACCGCGCCCCCGCAACTACGACGCAAACGCCCCCACCCACGAACCTCCCGGCGCGGCCCGCCGCCCCGCAGTCGCGGCTCGCGCCGCGCCTACAGGCAGATCGCGCGG
>CBIFVU010000502.1:0-1920 GCA_966185905.1 uncultured Lysobacter sp. | reverse complement strand
CCCTCGGCGCGCCCATCGCCCTGCCCCAGGCCTATGCCGGCCGGCCCGTGCTGATCAACGTCTGGGCCAGCTGGTGCCCGCCGTGCATCAAGGAAATGCCCGAGCTGGACCGCTATGCCCGCAGCCAGGGCGCCAACGGCACGCAAGTGGTCGGCATCGCGCTGGACAACGCCGAGGACGTGCGCGCCTTCCTGCAACGGGTGCCCGTGAGCTATCCGATCCTGCTCGACAGCCCCGGCCCGGGCGACGCTGGCGTGCGCCTGGGCAACCCCAAGGGCGTGTTGCCTTACAGCGTGCTGGTCGGCGCCGACGGCACCGTGCTCAAGCAACGGATCGGGCCGTTCGAGGACGGCGAACTGGACGGCTGGGCGGACTGAACCGCCCGGCTTCCTGACGGCAACGGTGGCGAAAGTGTGGCCAACCTCGCATTTCGCCCGCGGATCTGCCAGGATTTAGAGCCGCCACTCAAACAACCGCTTAAAGCGCGACAACTTCGCCGATTTGGCGGGCAACTTCTGGACACCCGGCCCGCCTTCACGCAAACTGCCGCCCTTTGAAGGCACCCGTCACGGCTCCGATGGCCAAGCTCCTGGTCCTGCACGGCCCCAACCTCAACCTGCTCGGCACGCGCGAGCCGGAGGTCTATGGGCACGCCACGCTGGCCGACATCGACGCGGCGCTGGTGCGCCAGGCGCAGGCAGCGGGGCATGCGCTGGAGAGCCTGCAGTCCAACGCCGAGCACGTGCTGGTGGACCGGGTGCAAGCCGCGCGCGGCGACGGCACCGCCTTCATCCTGATCAACCCGGCCGCCTTCACCCACACCTCGGTGGCGCTGCGCGACGCGCTGGCCGCCGTGGCCATCCCGTTCATCGAGATCCACCTGTCCAACCCGCACAGCCGCGAGCCGTTCCGGCAGCACAGCTACCTGAGCGACAAGGCGGTGGGCGTGATCTGCGGCTTTGGCGCCGACAGCTACCGCTATGCGATGGACGCCGCCCTGCAGCGGCTGGCGGCTGCCGCGTGAAAGCGCTACCGCATGTGCTGGCCGGCCTGGCCCTGGGCGGCGTGCTGCTGGCGCCCGCGCATGCGCGCCAGGCCCGTGACCGTGCCGCCGAGGGCATCGACTGCACGACCGCGGCCAGCACGATGGAAAGCGACCTGTGCGCGGCCGACCGCGCCGAGGACGCCGACGACGCACTCAATGCCGTCTACGGCCAGGTGCGCCAGCAATTGCGTCAACAGGCCGCCGACGGCAGTTGCAGCCATTGCGACAGCGCCGAGCAGCAGCTGGTCGCCGCGCAACGCGCCTGGATCACCCTGCGTGACCAGGACTGCGCCGCCGTCTACGCCTTCAATGCCGATGGAACCTCACGCAACGGTGCGCGGTCGCATTGCCTGACCATCCACGCGCAGGACCGCACCCGGCAACTGCGCGAGTTCTACGAACTTTGACCCGGCGCACCGCGCCGCCACCTTACCGCTACAACAGAACGAAAGAGGCCCTCATGGACCTGCGCAAAATCAAGAAACTGATCGACCTGCTCGAGGAGTCCAACCTCGCCGAGATCGAGATCAAGGAAGGCGAAGAGTCCGTGCGCCTGGCACGCGCGCCCAAGGGCGGCTACCCGGTCGCGCCGATGGCCGCGCCGGTCTACGCTCCCGCGCCCGAACGCGCGCCGGCGCCGATGCCGATGCACTCGCCCACCGAAGCGGCCACCGGCGGCAGCGCCAAGGCCGGCGGCGACCTGCCCGACGGCCACGTCGTGCGCGCACCGATGGTCGGCACCTTCTACACCTCCCCGGCGCCGGACAAGCCGGCCTTCGTCTCGGTGGGCCAGTCGGTCAAGGCCGGCGACACCCTGGCGATCATCGAGGCGATGAAGATGTTCAACCCGATCGAAGCCGACGTCTCCGGCACCG
>CBIFVU010000501.1:0-1924 GCA_966185905.1 uncultured Lysobacter sp. | reverse complement strand
CTCCCGCACGCGGGAGAAGAAACAGCACGCGCCTGCGCCCTGCCCCCTCTCCCGCCTGCGGGAGAGGGTTGGGGTGGGGGCTGCCTCTTTGGCGAAGCGGCGCCTGCAATTCGCCGGCGCGCGCCCTCATCCGCCCCTTTCGGGGGCGCCTTCTCCCGCACGCGGGAGAAGAAACAGCACGCCCCGCCCCCCGGCGCGACGGTCCACGCAGCAGTTGGGCTAAGCTCGGCGCACGGAGGGAAACCCATGGCTCGATGGATCAAGCGCGCCTTGCTCGCGCTGCTGTGCCTGTTCGTCGTCGGCGGCCTGACCGCCTGGTGGCTGCTTCGCGGCAGCTTGCCGCAATTGCAAGGGGAGTCGGCCCTGGCCGGCCTGTCGGCGCCGGCCACGATCCAGCGCGATGCGCTCGGCGTGGCCACGGTGGAGGCGGCCAACGAGCTCGACGCGGTGCGCGCGTTGGGCTATGTGCATGCCCAGGAGCGTTATTTCGAGATGGACCTGCTGCGCCGAACCGCCGCCGGCGAGCTGTCGGCGCTGTTCGGCGCGCGCGCGCTGGACTACGACCGCCGCCATCGCGTGCATCGCCTGCGCGCGCGGGTGCAGGCGCAATGGCCGGCCTTCGCCGGCGAACGCGCCGCCCTGCTCCAGGCCTATGCCGACGGCGTCAACGCCGGCCTGCGCGCCCTCGACCGCAAACCCTGGCCCTATCTGTTGCTGGGCGCCGAACCCGAGCCCTGGCAGGTCGCCGATTCGGCCCTGGTCGGCTACGCCATGTATTTCGACCTGCAGGACGGACAGAACGCGCGCGAGCTGGCCGACTGGCGCATGCGCGCGCACCTGCCCAAGCCGCTGTTCGAGCTGATCGTGCATCCGGGCAGCAGCTGGGACGCCCCCTTGTTCGGCGCGCCCTTCGGCGATGCGGTCCTGCCCGGCGCCGACCAGGTGGACCTGCGCCGCCTGCCCTCCCCGCCGCCGGGCCGGTTGCTGCCGCTGCCCTTCCCCGACGAGATCGGCAGCAACAATTTCGCCGTCGCCGGCAGCCTCACCGCCGACCGCCGCGCCATCGTCGCCGACGACATGCACCTGGGCCTGCGCGCGCCCAACCTGTGGTTCCGCGCGCAGTTGCGCTACGCCGACCCGTCCGCGCCGGGCGGCCGGATCCAGGCCAGCGGCTTCACCCTGCCCGGCCTGCCGGCGCTGGTGGTCGGCAGCAACGGCCATGTCGCCTGGGCCTTCACCAACAGCTATGGCGACTGGGCCGACTGGTCGCGCGAACCCGGCTGCGCCCGCGCCGCGCCCGCCGGCGGCTGCGCCGGGCTGGTGGTGCACAAGGAGACCATCGCGGTGAAAGGCGCCCCGGCGGAAACGATGGAGATCCGCGAGACCGCCTGGGGGCCGCTGCTGCACGACAACCCCGACGGCAGCGCGCTGGCGCTGCGCTGGGCCGCGCACCTGCCCGGCGCGCTCAACCTCGGCCTGGCCGGGCTGACCCGCGCGCAGTCGCTGGACCAAGCCCTGGAAGCGGCGCGCAACGTCGCCTTGCCGGTGCAGAACCTGGTGGTCGGCGACCGCGAGGGCCGCATCGCCTGGCGCCTGCTCGGGCCGATCCCCGAGCGCGAGGGCGATTGCTCCACCGCGCACTTGGTCGAGAACGAAGCCGACGGTCCGCGCACCTGCCCGCCCTGGTCGATCCAGACCGGCGACGCGCCGAGCCTGGTGGCGCCGCCCTCCGGCCGGTTGTGGACGGCCAATACCCGCACTCTGGACGGCCTGGACTACGAACGCGTGGGCGACGGCAACACCGTGCTCGGCGCGCGCGCCGGGCAGATCCGCGATGGCCTGTTCGCGCGCCAGCGCTTCACCGAGCGCGACCTGCTGGCGATCCAGCTCGACGACCGCGCGCTGTTCCTGCAGCGCTGGTGGC
>CBIFVU010000500.1:0-1933 GCA_966185905.1 uncultured Lysobacter sp. | reverse complement strand
CGGCGCGCGAAAGCACCGGGGTTTCCACCTCGGTCACGCCGCGCTCGGCGAAGAACGCGCGCACCGCCGCGTTGAGCCGCGCGCGCAGGCGCAGGACGCCGAACTCGGCCGACGGCGGCCAGGCGGCCTGGGTCGCATCGGCGCTCATGCGCCCACCGCCGCGGTGACGCGCGGGCGCAGGCCCGTCCGGCGCGGCGCGCGCGCGCGCGCCGCGCCGCCGGCGGCGCGGCAGGCCGTACTGCGGAGCGGGCTGCGAGCGCCATCGCGACCACCGCCGCGCGCGCTTGCGGCAATGACAACGGCGCTGGCGATGACGCCGGCACGGGCCATGGCAACGGCGCTGGACGCAGCGACCTGCGCCGTAGCGGCGAGGCCGCCGTTCTCCAGCCAGCCCGCGCGCCGGAGGCGGCTACCTGCGGTGCGATTCATGCGCCGGCCCTCACGCGTGCTCGGCCAGGAACGCCAGCAGGCGCGCTTCGTCCCAGACCTCCACGCCCAGTTCCTGGGCCTTGGCCAGTTTGGAACCGGCTTCGCTGCCGGCAATGACGAAGCCGGTCTTCTTCGACACGCTGCCGGAGACCTTGGCCCCGAGTTGCTCCAGGCGCGCCTTGGCCTGGTCGCGGCTCATCGCTTCCAGGGTGCCGGTGAGCACGACGGTCTGCCCGTCCAGCGGCCCCGCCGCGGCCGCTGCGGCCGCCGGGGTGATCGCCTCCAGGCGGGCCAGCGCTTGCCCGACGCGGGTCAGCAAGCGCGCGTTCTCGTCCTGGGCCAGCCAGCCGGCCAGGGCCAGCGCGCTGTCGGCCGGCAGGCCGGCGCTGATGAAGCTGTGTTCGGGCGCATCGCGCAGCGCATCGGCACTGGCGAAGGCGCTGGCGAGCTGCCCGGCGCGCAGCGGCGTGACCTTGGGGATTTCCATGTCCGCCAGCAATGTGGCCAGGTTCAGGCCTTCGCGCAGCTTGGGCGAAGGCGCGTGGGTGTCGGCGATGCTGACCCCACGCGCGAGCAGTTCGTCGATCACCTGCTGGTTGCCCGGCTGGTCGAAGAAATGCCCCAGCGCGCGCGCCACTTCGCCGCCGATGTCGGGCAGACGCTTGAACACCGGCCAGGGCAGCTCGCGGATCAGCGCCAGGTCGCCCAGCCAGGCCGACAAGGCCTTGGCCGTGCTCTCGCCGACATGCTCGATGCCCAGCGCGAACAGGAACCGCTCCAGGGTGGTGCCGCGGCTGCGGTCGATGGCCTGGATGAGGTTGTCGGCCCACTTGGTCGCGACCTTGCCGGCCTTGACCGTCTCCGGGGTGGTGCCGTCGCGCTCGTCGGCGCGGCGCTTCATCTCCAGCAGGTCGTCGCGGCCGAGCTTGTAGAGGTCGGCGACCGACTGCACATAGCCCAGGTCGGAGAGGTCTTCGATATAGCGCTCGCCCAGGCCTTCGATGTCCATGGCCCGGCGCGAGGCGAAGTGGCCGATGGCCTCCTTGCGCTGGGCCGCGCAGGTCAGCTCGCCCGAGCAGCGCCACACCGCCTGGCCTTCCTCGCGCACGATCTGCGAGCCGCACACCGGGCAGGCTTCGGGCATGGCCCATTGCGGCGCATCCGCAGCACGGTACTCGGGCACCACCCGCACGATCTCGGGGATCACGTCGCCAGCGCGGCGCACGATCACCGTATCGCCGACGCGCACGTCCAGGCGCGCAATCTGGTCGGCGTTGTGCAAGGTGGCGTTGGTGACCACCACGCCGGCCACCTGCACCGGCTTGAGCCGCGCCACCGGCGTGGCGGCGCCGGTGCGGCCGATCTGGATCTCGATGGCCTCCAGCACCGTGGCCTGCTCCTGCGCCGGGAACTTGTGCGCGATCGCCCAGCGCGGCGCGCGCGAGACGAAGCCCATCTCGCGCTGGCCGGCGTAGTCGTCGAGCTTGTAGACCACGCCGTCGAT
>CBIFVU010000499.1:0-1938 GCA_966185905.1 uncultured Lysobacter sp. | reverse complement strand
TCGGGGAAGCCGTAGCTGCCGAAGCCCTTGATCTGCTCGAAGATGCGGTGGGCGAAGTCCTCGCTGTAGCCGCGCGCGAGCATGCCGCGGCGCAGGCGGTCGCGGTGCGGCTCCAGGCCGCCGTGGCGCTTCCAGGCCGCCATCGAGCGGCGCAATTGGTCGGCCTCGCCGGGGCTGTAACCGGCGGCGACGATGGCGATCCTCATCACCTGCTCCTGGAACAGCGGGATGCCCAGGGTGCGTTCGAGCACTGCGCGCAAGGCCTCGGAGGGGTAGTCGACCAGGCTGGGATCGCGGCGCCGCAGCAGGTAGGGGTTGACCATGTCGCCCTGGATCGGGCCGGGGCGCACGATCGCGATCTCGATCACCAGGTCGTAGAAGTCGCGCGGCCGCAGCCGCGGCAGCATCGACATCTGCGCGCGCGATTCGATCTGGAACACGCCGACGGTGTCGGCCCGGCAGATCATGTCGTAGACCTGCGGGTCGTCGTCGTGTTCCAGGATGGCGGCCATGTCCAGGCCGTGCAGGCCCTGCCGGTCGAGCAGAGCCAGCACCTTGCGGATCGCGGTGAGCATGCCCAGGGCCAGACAATCGACCTTGAGCAGGCCCATTGCGTCCAGATCGTCCTTGTCCCACTGCACCACGGTGCGCGCGTCCATCGCCGCGTTCTCCACCGGCACCAGGGTGTGCAGCGGGCGTTCGGAGACGACGAAGCCGCCGGGGTGCTGGGACAGGTGCCGCGGGAAGCCGCGTTCCACCAGGACCAGGCTCAGCGCCAGCACCTGGCGCAGCAGCGGCGCCTCCGGGTCCAGGCCGCGTTCGCGGATGTGTTCGGGCAGCGGCACGTCCTGGCTCCAGCGGTCCAGGGTGCGGGCCAACTCGCCGATCTGGTCCTGCGGCATGCCCAGCGCGGCGGCCACGTCGCGCACCGCGCTGCGGCCGCGGTAGCTGATCGCCACCGCAGCCAGCGCGGCGCGGTCGCGGCCATAGCGGGCGAAGACGTACTGCAGCACTTCCTCGCGGCGCTCGTGCTCGAAGTCCACGTCGATGTCGGGCGGCTCGTTGCGCTCGGCCGACATGAAGCGCTCGAACAGCATGCCCATGCGGGTCGGGTCGATCTCGGTGATGCCCAACGCGTAGCAGACGATGGAATTGGCCGCCGAACCGCGGCCCTGGCACAGGATGCCCTGTTCGCGGGCGAAGCGGACGATGTCGTGGACGGTGAGGAAATACGATTCGTAGTCCAGCCCGCCGATGATGCCCAGCTCGTGCTCGATCTGGCGCTGCGATTCGGCCGGCACGCCTTGCGGCCAGCGCCGCGCCGCGCCGGCGGCGACCAGGCGCGGCAGCCAGGTCTTGGCGGTGTGTCCGGCCGGCACCAACTCGTGCGGGTATTGGTAGTCGATGCCGCGCTTGAGGTCGAAGCCTGCGCACAGCCCGGCGATGCGCAGGGTCTGGGCCAGCAGCGGCGCGGGGTAGATCGCGCCGAGCGCGCGGCGGATGCGCAGGTGGCGCTCGCCGTTGGGGAACAGCCGCGCGCCGGCCTCGGCCACGGTGGTGCGGTGGCGCACCGCGGTCAGCACGTCCTGCAGCGGGCGGCGCGCGCGCTCGTGCATGTGCACGTCGCCGGAGGCGACCGCGGGCAGGCCGTGGCGCTCGGCCAGTGCAGTCAGCGCGTCCAGGCGGGCCGGGTCGTCGGGGCCGCGGTGCAGCTCCACCGCCAGCCACAGGCGGCCGTCGAAGCGCTCGCGCAGCCAGGCGGCGTGGGCGTCGTTGCGGTCCCGGCCCTGGCTGTCCTGCTCGTCGCCGTCGGGCACCCACAGCGCCAGCAGGTGCGCGCTGCGCGCATCGAAGTCCTCGGCCAGGCTCAAGTACTCGCCCTTGGCCGCGCGCCGGCGCGCGGCGGTGATCAGCCCGCACAGGTCGGCGTAGCCGGCG
>CBIFVU010000498.1:0-1954 GCA_966185905.1 uncultured Lysobacter sp. | reverse complement strand
CGGCTCGATCATCCCTGGGTGCAGGAGTATTTCCACGGCCCGCGCGCGCGCGCGGCCCAGGTCGCGCGCGATCGCAACGAGGGCGCCGGCGCCTCCGGCCGGGGCGAGAGCCACGGCCGGGACGCTGCGCCGTGAGCGCGGCATGGCCGGCGCACGCCGCGGCCTGGCCGCTGTTGGACCTGCTGCCCTGGGCGCTGCTGTGCCTGGCCGCGGCGCTGCTGTGGTGGCCGCGGCTGCGCGCGGCCTGCCTGGCGGTGTTGGCGGCGGCGGTCCTGGCCGGCTTCGCCCGCGGACAACTGGCGCCGCCGGCGCTGCTGGCCTTCGCCCTGCTCGGCCTGGCCGCGTGGTCGGTGCGGCCGGCCCGGCCGCGCGCGGCGCGCATCGCCGGCCATGTCTTGTTCGTGGCGGTGGCTTTCGCCCTGGGCCTGCACCTGATGCCCGGCTTCGCCAACCTGCAATGGGCGCAAGGCCTGCGACTGAGCGCAGGCGCAGCGCCGATGTCGCTCTACCTCAACCTGGACAAGCCCCTGGCGGGCTTCTGGCTGCTGCTGTGCGTGCTCGGCCTGCGCGCAGCGCAGCCCTCGGGCCCGCAGTCCGACCCCGGACAAACGCCCTCCCTACCCGCCGCCCCGGCGCGGGATGCCACGCAGGCCACGACGCCACCCACGCCCTGGCCGCCGCTGGCGGCCGGCACGCTCGGCGCGCTGGCCGCGGCGGCCGCCTGCCTGGGCCTGGCGCTGGCCCTGGGCGTGGTCGCCTGGGCGCCCAAATGGCCGGCGCTGGGCCTGCTGTGGGCGCTCAACAACCTGCTGCTGGTCGCCATGACCGAAGAGGCCATGTTCCGCGGCTATCTGCAAGGCGCCCTGCAGCGGCTTTGGCGCGAGCGGCGCGGTGGCGCCTGGCTCGCCACGGCAGTGGCGGCGGCGGCCTTCGGCCTGGTCCATGCCGGCGGCGGCCCGCACTGGGTCGCACTGGCGAGCGTGGCCGGCCTGGCCTATGGCTGGGCCTACCGCCGGGGCGGCCTGGCCGCCGCGGTGCTGGCTCATTTCGGCCTCAACCTGATCCATTTCACCGCGTTCACCTACCCCATGCTGGCATGATGCCGGCCACTATCGGCGGCAACGCCGCGCTGTCCAAAGGTGCCTGATGGAAACCAAGGCCAACTATGTCCTGATCGGCGCGTTCACCATCGTGGTGACGCTGTTCCTGCTGCTGTTCGCGCTGTGGGCGGCCAAATACTCCTCGGAAAAGAGCTGGCGCGAGTACGCGGTGATCTTCAACGAGCCGGTCACCGGCCTGTCGGAAGGCAGCACCGTGCAGTACAACGGCATCGGCGTGGGCACGGTGCAGCAACTCAGCCTGGCCCCGGACGACCCGCGCCGGGTCATCGCCAAGCTGCGCCTGCAGGCCGACGCGCCGGTCAAGACCGACACCCGCGCCAAGCTCTCGCTGACCGGCATCACCGGCACCCCGATCATCCAGCTCACCGGCGGCAGCCCCAACAGCCCGCGCCTGGCCGAATCGGGCAACGGCGACATTCCGGTGATCCAGACCGAGGCTTCGGCGCTGCAGAACATCGCCGACACCGCCAACCGCCTGGTCGCGCGCCTGGACCAAGTACTCAGCGACGACAACGTCCAGCACGTGTCCAAGACCCTGGCCAACATCGAATCGCTGACCGGCTCCATCGCCGACCAGCGCGCGGACTTGCGCGAGCTGATCGCCAATGCGCGCAAGTCCAGCGAGCAACTCAGCCAGACCCTGGCCACCACCAACAAGGCGGTGGAGACGGTGGACCGCGAGTTGGCCGGCAAGCTGCCGGGCATCATCGACAAGCTCGACAGCACCCTGACCAAGCTCGATTCGGCCGCCAACGGCGCCAACGGCATCCTCAACGAGAACCGCGCCGCGATCAGCAGCTTCGCCAACGACGGCCTGGCCCAGCTCGGCCCGA
>CBIFVU010000497.1:0-1955 GCA_966185905.1 uncultured Lysobacter sp. | reverse complement strand
GAGTCGAGCGCGCGCGCGGACGACTTCAGGCCGAGGTCGGCGCCTTCGCGACGGGCGAGCTTACAGGTGGGACCGATATAACGAGCCATGTTCTTTCAGCTCCTCAGACGCGACGCTTCTTCGGCGGACGGCACCCGTTGTGCGGGATCGGCGTCACGTCGATGATGTTGATGATCTTGTAACCGACGTTGTTCAGCGAACGCACGGCGGACTCACGACCCGGACCCGGGCCCTTGATGCGCACTTCCAGCGACTTGACGCCGTAGTCGAGCGCAGCGCGGCCGGCCTTTTCGGCGGCGACCTGGGCGGCGAACGGGGTCGACTTGCGCGAACCGCGGAAACCCGCGCCGCCGGAGGTCGCCCACGAGAGCGCGTTGCCCTGGCGGTCGGTGATGGTGATGATGGTGTTGTTGAAAGAAGCGTGGACGTGGGCGATGCCGTCGGTGACGACGCGCTTGATCTTCTTCTTGGTCTTGGCAGCTGCCGGCTTGGCCATGGTCTAGGTCCCCTTACTTCTTGATGGCCTTGCGCGGACCCTTGCGGGTACGAGCATTGGTACGGGTACGCTGGCCGCGCAGCGGCAGGCCGCGGCGGTGGCGCAGGCCGCGGTAGCAGCCCAGGTCCATCAGACGCTTGATGGCGATGCCGATTTCGCGGCGCAGGTCGCCTTCGACCACGAACTTGCCGACTTCGGCGCGCAGGCGCTCGACTTCGGGCTCGGACAGGTCACGGATCTTGGTGCTCGAAGTCACGCCTGCGGATTCGCAGATCTGCTTCGAACGAGTACGGCCGATGCCGTAGATGCTTTGCAGCCCGACCCAGACATGCTTCTGGGCAGGCAGATTGACGCCCGCAATACGCGCCATAACGCGATCTCCAACTGGTTTGGCGGCCAGGACGGATTAATCCTGGCGGAGTGAACTGGAAAT
Source organism: uncultured Lysobacter sp. (assembly GCA_966185905.1). GTDB lineage: Bacteria > Pseudomonadota > Gammaproteobacteria > Xanthomonadales > Xanthomonadaceae > Lysobacter. The sequence goes on along the minus strand of CBIFVU010000497.1, from coordinate 1,026 downwards.
TGTATCTAGGTCTCGGGTTAATAGGAAGCCCCGCGGCGCCAAAGGCGCCACGGAACCCCGGCATGGGGAGTGTGCCCATGCTCCGGCGACGAGTCTGAACTGGCTGAACGGAACGATACCCTGCCCCGCCAGCCCCGCGCGCTACTCTGGCGCGCGAACCGGTCCAGACTCACCCGCGCGCGAGACCGCCGCGCGAGCCGCCCTTCAAGTTCGCCTTCTTCAACAGGCTCTCGTACTGATGCGACATCAGATGAGCCTGGATTTGGGCGATGAAATCCATAATCACGACCACGACGATCAGCAGCGAGGTGCCGCCGAAATAGAACGAGGTCCCCAGCTGGGTGCGCATCACCTCCGGCAGGAGGCAGACCACCACCAGATAGACCGCGCCGGCCGCCGTCAGGCGGGTCAGCACGCCATCCACATAATCCGCCGTCGCCTTGCCGGGACGGATGCCCGGGATCAGCGCGCCCGACTTCTTCAGGTTGTCGGCGGTTTCCTGCGAATTGAACACCAGCGCCGTGTAGAAGAACGCGAAGCCGACGATCAGCGCAGCATACAGGATCATGTGCACCGGTTCACCCGGGGCCAGCCACTGGCTGAGCCGCTGGAGGAAGCCGGACATGCCGCTGCCGGTGTTGCTCTGGGCGAACCAGGTGGCGGCCGTCGCCGGGAACATCACGATGCTCGAGGCGAAGATCGCCGGGATCACGCCCGACATATTGAGCTTGAGCGGCAGGAACGACGCCTGGTTCATATAGGCGTTGCGACCGCCCTGGCGACGGGCGTAGTTCACCGTGATCCGGCGCTGGCCGCGTTCGACGAAGACCACCAGGTAGGTGAAGCCGAACACCAGCAAGACCACCACGATCGCCGCGATCGGGCTCATGTCGCCGTTGCGGATCTGCTCGAACATCTGCAGGACCGCGGCGGGCAACCCGGCCACGATGCCGGCGAAGATGATCAGCGACACGCCGTTGCCGACGCCGCGCTCGGTGATCTGCTCGCCCAGCCACATCAGGAACA
>CBIFVU010000496.1:0-1975 GCA_966185905.1 uncultured Lysobacter sp. | reverse complement strand
CTTCTTCGATCAGCACCTCGCGCACCTTGCCGGTGATCTTGGCCGAGACCGTGGCCATGCGCCGCGCGACCACGTAGCCGGTGGCGTCGAGCACCGAGGCGCCGGCGCCGCCTCCGCCGCCGATCGCGGTGACGCTGGCGGTTTCGACCCGGGTCGCGGCATTGCGCCCGAACAGCGCCCAGGCGGCGACGCCGAGCACCAGCACGAGCAGGCCGACCAGCCCGATGACCAGGCCGCGCCCGGGGCCGGATCGCTCCGGCGGCCGGTTGCGGTCGATGCGAAGTTCCTTCAGCAGATCAGCCGATGCACTCATGATCCCAACCAAGACGCCAGAACCGGCTTAGTGTGACCGTGGCGCGATGGCTCGCCAACCTGCGGAAAGTCAGGAACTGTCAGCCCGGCAGTCGCCGGTTTTTCATGACATCTGTCACGCAATGGCGAGAGCAGGGCGACGGCCGGGCGCGCGCGACCCATGGCCCCTTCGAAAAACGGGGCCCGCGCCCGGCGTCGGCGCGCTTCAGGGTGGCGCCGTGGAGCGCGGGGATTTGCTTTGCGGCGGAAGAGCCGGAGCAAATCCCGCTTGCCCCCTTTTCAAAGGGGGAACAGCAAAGGCGAGGAGCGATGCAGGCTTCAGGCGGCCGCGGCGCGGCGATCAGCCCGCCGCGCGCGCCTTGAGCATGGCGTACGCCGCGCGCAGGCCCTGCGCCTCGCCGCCGGCCGGGCGGCCCGGGCGGTCGGCGTCGTTCCAGCTGTACACGTCCAGGTGCGCCCACGGCAGCTCGGCCGGGACGAAGCGCTCCAGGTACAGCGCCGCGGTCACCGAGCCGGCCATCTTCGATGGGCCGCCGTTGGCGAGGTCGGCGATGTGGCTGGTCAGGTAGCGCAGGTAGGGGCGCCACAGCGGCATCCGCCACAGCGGGTCGCGCTGCGCCTGGCCGGCCTGCAGCCAGGCCTCGGCGACCTCGTCGCGGTTGGCGAACAGCGCCGGCAGGTCGGGGCCCAGGGCGATCCGCGCCGCGCCGGTCAGGGTGGCGAAGTCGAGCAGCAGCTCCGGCGCCTGTTCGGCGGCGTAGGTCAGCGCGTCGCACAGGATCACCCGGCCTTCGGCGTCGGTGTTGTCGATCTCGACGCTGACGCCCTGGCGGGTAGCGATGACTTCGCCGGGGCGGAACGCGTTCGGGCCGACCGCGTTTTCCACCGCCGGCACCAGCAGGGTCAGGCGCAGCGGCAGCTTGCGCGCCATGATCAGCTCGGCCAGGCCGATCGCGTGCGCCGCGCCCCCCATGTCCTTCTTCATCCAGCGCATGCCGTCGGCCGGCTTCAGGTCCAGGCCGCCGGTGTCGAAGCACACGCCCTTGCCGACCAGGGCGATGTGCGGATGGCGTTCGTCGCCCCAGCGCAGCGCGATCAGGCGCGGCGCGCGGTGCGAGGCGCGGCCGACCGCGTGGATCGCGGGGAAATTGCGTTTCAGCAAGTCGTCGCCGGCGACCACTTCGACCGCGGCGCCGTGGCGCTGGCCGATCTCGCGCGCGACCGCTTCCAGTTCGTCCGGCCCCATGTGTTCGGTCGGGGTGTTGATCAGGTCGCGCACGCGCAGGCTGGCGGCGATCACGGCGAAGCTTTCGGCGTGGTCGGCCGCGGCGTCGACCACCAGCTGCGCCGGCGCGCGCGGCGCGGCCTTGTAGCGGTCGAAGCGGTAGCTGCCCAGGCCCCAGCCGATGTGCAGCGCGTCCAGGGTGGCCGCGTCGTACTGGCCCTCGGCGCGCCAGCGCCGCGCCGGCAAGGCGAACGGGCCGTGGCCGTAGGAGTACGGGTCCAGCGGATCGCCGACGCCGAGCACGCCGGCGACGATCCGGCCGTCGCTGCCGGGCAGGGTGACGGCGGTGCCGGGCGTGCCGTCGAAGCCCTGGCTGTCGAGCCAGGCGGCGGCGGTGTCGGCCAGCGATTCGCGCCAAGTCTTGAGGCTGTTGCGGCT
>CBIFVU010000495.1:0-2017 GCA_966185905.1 uncultured Lysobacter sp. | reverse complement strand
AGGCGGGGAGGGACAGGCCGGACACGCCCCACCCCGCCGCGGACGGGTCGCCGCAGCGGTGGGGGAGGCCGCCGTGGGGCGGCCGTGGAAGGACGCTGGGCAGGGCGCCGGGCCGCGGCGCCCTCCGCGCTCAGGCGGTGGTGTCCTCGACCGGTGCGGTCGGGCCATTGGCCTTGACCGAGGCGATACCGCCCTCGCGCGCGGACTCGCTGGAGTACATCTCGCTGGTGCCGATCACCTGGTGGTTGGCGGCGGTCAGGGTGAAGTAGGGCTTGCCGTTGCTGGAGGTCTTGCGCTGGTAGCGCGCGTCGTCCGGGCTGTTGCTGCGCACCGACTCGATGCCGTTCTGGCAGCCGCTCTTGGCCGCGTAGCCCTCGCTGCTGAGGATGGTTTCGCCGTTGCCGGCCTTGAGCACGAACTGGAACTCGCCGTTGTTGCGCTTGCTGATCACATACTTGCCAGCCATCTTCGATCCCTCGTGGTGAGGCCGCCGCGGCGGCCGGGTGACATCCGGTTACACGAGCGTAGAACGTCGGCGTGAAGGTTTTGCGGACGCAAGCGGCGGTTGCAGCGGCGCAACATCGCCCGCGCTGGCGGGGTCGGGCCGATCCGGGCGGCGATGCGGGCGGCGATCCGGGCGGCAATCCGGACGGGGCGGCCAGAGCGAGTCCATCGCCGCAGGCCGGCGGTGCAGGCCGATGGGAGCGTTCCGATGGCAGCGCCGACAGCGAGCCTGCCGATGCCGCGATCGCGGACCTTATCGCAGCACGGGTCCATCGCCGCGGCCGGCCAAGTCAGCGCTGCGCGGCGGCAGGCAGTGCGAGTGCGGACGCCGTAGGGCCGGGCCGCGAGGGACGCGGCGGACCGGCGCGCCGCAGGGCGCCCGCCGGCCCGTCAGGGCTGCGTGCGACGGCTCAACGCCCGCGCCGGCGCCGCCAGAACAGGAAGCCGGTGACCAGCAGGAACGGCGGCAGCAGGCCGGTCAGCGCGACCAGGAGCTGCCAGGCCGCGCCGCCGACCAGGCCGGCGTGCAGCGGATAGACCGAATCGGAGGCGCGCGAGCCCGGCCCCTGGCGGCTGGCGTCCAGAGTGGCGAGCACGCGGCCGCGGTAGGGGTCGATCCAGATCTGGCTGCGCCCCACCGGATGCCATTCGCCCGGCGCCTGCGAGCGGATCGAGACCAACCCGCTGCCCGGCTTGGGCAGGCCGATGCGGCGCAGCCGCACGCCGGCCATCGGCCCGCCCGGCGCCACCGCGGCGTCGGCCGCGCGCAACACCGCGGCCCAGTCGATGGCCTGGTCGCTGGCGGCCAGCCTGGGCGGCTTGGGCACGGCGCTGGTGTCGGCCAAGGCCGCGCGCAGGCCGGCGCGAGTGGCGCCGTCGTAGATCATCGCCGTGCCGGTGGTCGCGGCCAGCAGGGTCAGCGGCAACAACCACAGGCCGATGCCGCGGTGCCAGCTCAGCCAGCGCCGCGTCGGCGGGCCGCGGTACCACTTCAGGCTCGCCGCCAGGGTGGCCCAGCGCGGCCACCACAGGTACAGGCCGCTGAGCAGCAGGAAGATCGCGATCAGCCCGCACACGCCCAGCACTTGCTCGCCGGCCTTGCCGGCCAGCAGGTGGGTGTGCAGGTCGCGCAGCCACAGGACCAGGTCGTTGCCGGTGTTGCGGGTCAGCAGCAGCTCGCCGCTGGCCGGATCGAAATAGCGCCGCTCGTTGCCGGGGAAATAGCCCTGCCAGACCGGGAACTGCGGGGTGGGCAGGTCCACCGAGGTCATGCCCTGGCCGTGCCAGTGGGCGACGATGCGGGCCAGCGCCTGCGCGCGCTGCGCCGGATCGATGCCGGCATCGCGTTGCAACTGCGGGTAGGCCCACAGCGCGAGCTCGCGCTGGAACGCCAGCACCGTGCCCGACAGCGCCACCAGCGCGAACACCGTGCCCACCCCGAGCCCCAGCCACAGGTGCAGCCTTTGCAGCAGCGCGCGCAGGCGCGGCTTGAAAGGGCGGGCAGGCGCTTGGC
>CBIFVU010000494.1:0-2033 GCA_966185905.1 uncultured Lysobacter sp. | reverse complement strand
CCCTGACCCTGACCCTGACCCTGACCCCGGCTCCGGCCGGGGTTTTTCGTGCGCGCGGCGGTGGCCACGGGCCAGGCACCGGCTGCGTGGCCGTGCCTGCGCAGGGTTTTGCACGCGCGCGCCGCCGCGGCGGGCCGCGTCCGCGCGCCATGCAATCCAGATCCATCCGCTGGGGATTGCGCCCACCGCGGCGGCGCCGCCGCCGGGCGCTCGCCGGGCCGCGCCGCGCCGGCCGCTGGAAACGCTTGCACTGCCAATGCATGAGCGGGCGCACAAAAAACCGCGCGATCGGCTGCCCGCCGCCGGTCTGCAAGGCTTGAATTCCGCACAGACTCTGCCCCCGCGGACCGTTCGCCACCCGATCCGCATTGCCGTCCGCTCCCGTATCCGCGTGTCGGTCCCGCCGCCACGACGGCGACTGGAGCGGGCTTTCTCGCCGCGATCGCGGCCTTCTCGATCTTTGGGGGTTACACGATGTCCAGCTCCAAGAAGAATCAACCGCGCCTGCGTGCGCTCACCGTCGCCACCGCCGTAGCCGTGTCCTCGCTGCTGGGCAGCGCGGCAGCGGCCGAGCGCGCCAACGTCAGCGGCCTGGCCGCGGCCGATGGCGCGCAGCAGTTCATCGTCAAGTTCCGCGAGTCGCGCAATTCCAGCCGCGCCGCCGCGCAGGACGCGGTGCTGCAGCGCGCTGCCGCCGGCCTGGCCCGCGCTGGCGCCGCCAGCGCCGGCGCATCGCGCGCCGCGCCGGCCCTGAGCCACCTGCGCACCATGGCCATCGGCGCGGAAGTCGTGCGCGCCAACCGCAAGCTCGACGCGGTCGAGGCCGCCGCGCTGATCCGCCAGATCGCTGCCGACCCGAACGTGGAATACGTCGAGCCCGACCTGATCCTGCGCGCGGTCGCTACCCCCAACGACACCCGCTACAACGAGCAGTGGCACTACGCCGACACCGCCGCCGGCGCCAAGGTCGCCAGCGCCTGGGACCGCTCCACCGGCAGCAACGTGGTGGTCGCCGTGCTCGACACCGGCATCACCAACCACAGCGATCTCAACGCCAACATCCTGCCGGGCTACGACTTCATCAGCTCCAGCTCCACCGCCAACGACGGCAACGGCCGCGACAACGATCCCAGCGATCCGGGCGATGCCTGCTGGATGACCGGCGGCGGTTCGAGCTGGCACGGCACCCACGTGGCCGGCACCGTGGCCGCGGTGACCAACAACAGCAAGGGCGTGGCCGGCGTGGCGTACAACGCCAAGGTCGTGCCGGTGCGCGTGCTGGGCGTGTGCGGCGGCAGCACTTCCGACATCGCCGACGCCATCGTCTGGGCCTCCGGCGGCACCGTCTCCGGCGTGCCGGCCAACGCCAATCCGGCCGAGGTCATCAACCTCTCGCTCGGCGGCTCGGGCAGCTGCGGCTCGACCATGCAGAGCGCGATCACCGGCGCGGTCGGCCGCGGCACCAGCGTGGTCATCGCCGCCGGCAACAGCAACAACGACGTGTCCGGCTTCACCCCGGCCAACTGCAACAACGTCATCACCGTGGGCGCCAACGACCAGGGCGGCAAGCGCGCGTGGTACTCCAACTACGGCACCGGCATCGACATCACTGCGCCGGGCGGCGAGACCTGCTCGCCGGCGACCGAGTTCCTGCCGCTGGGCGAAACCCCGAACTCGACCCACTGCGCCGCGTCCAACGGCGGCCGCAGCCATCCCGAGCAGGGCGTGCTGTCCACCCTCAACAGCGGCACCGGCGCGCCGGGTTCGGAGAGCTACGCCTTCTACCAGGGCACCTCGATGGCCGCGCCGCACGTGGCCGGCATCGTCGCGCTGATGCAGGCGGCCGCCTCCACGCCGAAGACCCCGGCGCAGATCCAGCAGATCCTGGCCGACACCGCCCGCCCGATCGCCGCGGCCAACTGCCCCGGCGGCTGCGGCCCGGGCATCGTCGACGCCGATGCGGCCGTGGCCGCGGCGGCCGGCGGCGGCACCCCGGGCAACCAGGCGCCGGTGGCCAACTTCAGCTCCAGCGT
>CBIFVU010000493.1:0-2038 GCA_966185905.1 uncultured Lysobacter sp. | reverse complement strand
GGCCCGACACCGAGTCCGCCGCTGCGACGGTCGGTGGCTGTCGACTGTTGGAGTCGGGCGCTCGGCCAGAGCTGCCAGGCAGGCCAGCGGCCGCGCCGCCTGCCACCTGCCACCTACGGCACCCACGCCGGAACCGAGCCGGACAGGAACAGGGACAGGGCAGGGAAAGGGCAGGAAAAGGGGGCATGACCTCCTGAACCGCCGCCCCGGCAAGCACACCTGCGGCTCGCACTGGCAGAGGACGTCAGGACGCGGCGCCGGTCACGCTTTCCGATCAACCACTTGGCAACTCCGGCCCGGCAAGGGACACTCGCGCGGATGAGGGGGAGCGCGCTGATCCTGGGGACCGCCTGCCTGCTGGCGTTCGCGCCGGCGGTGGCGGGCACGATTTGGCGCTGCGAGACCGCCAGCGGCGAGCGCAGCTACGTCAGCAAGAAGGTCAAGGGCGCGAGCTGCACGGTCGCCAGCCAGTACACCTCGCGCCCCAGCCGCCCGCGCAACCCGGCCCCGGTGTCCTACGCACCGCCCGCGCCGGCCATGGGCGCGGTCGGCAGCGGCGTGCAGACGGCCGCGCCGGCCTCGGTCCACAACAACCCCCCGGCGACCTTCAACGGCGCCGCCGCGGCCCTGACCGCCGCCGGGCTCAAGCCGGCCGCGCCGGCCGCCGCCGACCGCGGCGCCGGCACTGCGATCGCGCCGACCGCTCCAGCGACTGCGCCGGCCCCGGCCGCCCCGCGCACCCCGCCGACCCGGCTGGTGCAAGGGCAGGTCTATTCCTATGTGCAGGACGGGGTGCGCCATTTCACCAGCAAGCGCCCCAAGGGCCTGGCCAGCGCCACCGCGGTGCGCACCATCCGCTACAGCTTCATCGAGACCTGCTTCGCCTGCGGCTCCCAGCCCGGGGTCAACTTCGGCACCTTGCGCCTGAACACGGCGGCCTACGCGGCCGAGATCGCCGCCGCGGCCCGCCAGCACGGGGTCGAGGAGGCCATCGTGCGGGCCATCATCCACGCCGAATCGGCCTACAACCCCAATGCGCTGTCGCGGGTCGGGGCGCAGGGGCTGATGCAGCTGATGCCGGCCACCGCGCGCCGGTTCGGGGTCGGCAATGCCTTCGACGCCGGCCAGAACATCCAGGGCGGGGTGCAGTACCTGGCCTGGCTGCTCAAACGCTTCAACGGCGATCTGACCCTGGCCGCGGCCGGCTACAACGCCGGCGAGGGCGCGGTGGACAAGTACAAGGGCGTGCCGCCCTACGCCGAGACCCAGCGCTACGTGCAGCGCGTGGCGGTGCTGGCCGAGCGCTACCGCTCGGCCGCGACGGTGGCGCGCTGAGCCCGGCCGAGCGGCTGCGCCCGCGTTGCCGGCGCCCGACCGCGCCGATCCGCCCCGGCCGCGCCGCGGCCGCCCTGCGCGGCCCGCGTGCGCCCGCCGCGGGCCCCGGGCTGCGCCGCCGTCGTCGGATTTGCAATAGCGCCGATTGTCGCGCCCTTAACGGTTCCGCTACACTTCGATGTCTTTTGAGCCGCCAGCCTTTCGCCAGTGGTTGTGTTTGGTTAGCCAATGGTTCCGGGAAAGTGCGGCGTTAACCTCGAATAGCAGCTTTCGCGGAGTGCCGGATGGCCAACCAAGGGGTCCACGATCCAATCAACACGGGCCGTCGCCGGTTCCTCACGGCGACCACCGCCGTGGTCGGCGCGGTCGGGGCCGGCTTTGCGGCGGTGCCCTTCATCAAGTCCTGGAATCCGAGCGCCCGCGCCAAGCTGGCCGGCGCGCCGGTCACCGCGGACATCAGCGCGCTCGCCGAGGGCCAGCGCCTGATCCTGGAATGGCGCGGCCAGCCGATCTGGATCGTCAAGCGTTCCAAGGCCGTGCTCGACGCCCTGCCGACCCTGGACGGCCACCTGCGCGATCCCAAGTCCGAGAACAAGGACCAGCAGCCGGACTACATCAAGGGCGAGAACCGCTCGCTCAAGCCGGACATCTCGGTCCTGGTCGGCCTGTGCACCCACCTGGGCTGCTCGCCGGAAATGAAGGC
>CBIFVU010000492.1:0-2060 GCA_966185905.1 uncultured Lysobacter sp. | reverse complement strand
GCACCCACAAGGGCTTGCTGCCCCAGACCTTGTGCCGGCCGCCGGAGGCCGGGTCTTCGGCGCTGGCGGCGAAGGACAGCGCCGAATCCATGATCGGGTCCATGCCCGGCAACTTGCGGAAGCGCTCGGCCATGAAGCCGCCGCTGCGGTAATGCAGGAAGGCCGGATCGGTATGGCGGGCCGCGCGCGCCACCATCGCATTGCCCTCGTGGCCGCTGGAGCCGATGGTGTAGAAGACCTTGTTCTGCACCCGCAGCACCCGCGCCATCAAGTCCAGGTGGCGGCTGATCAGCTGCGACTCGAACAACTCGCGGAAACCGCGCGCGTCCAATGCGCTGCCGTCGAGGATGGCCTCCTCCGGCGCCGGGCGCGCGTCGGCGCGGCCGTTCCAGCCCTGCACGAACTCGACGAAGTTGGCATCGCAGATCTCGGCCCGGTTGAGGCCTTTCATGCGCGCCGGGATCGGCTGGGCGACCGGGTTGAAATTGGGAAGGCGATCGAAGGTCGGGGACTGCGGTTGCGCTGACATCGGAAAGCTCCGCCGCCCCCGCGGGGGCCGGCTCGTCGGTGGGAAATTCAGGGAATGTGCGCGCCGGACGCCTGCGCGGCGGCGGTGTCGGCGATGCGCTGGGCGGCCTGCGCATCGGGCTCGGGCAAGGGCAGGAAACCGGGCGTGGCGCGCACCCGCGCCAGCCAGCCGCCCAGCGCCGGATAGCCGTCCAGGGCGATGCCGCCGTGCGGGGCGACAGCGGTGTAGGCGAACAGCGCGATGTCGGCGATGCCGTAGTCCGCGCCGCTGAACCACGGCCGCTGCCGCAGGTGCCGCTCCATCACCGCCAGCGCCTGGTGGCCGCGCTCGCGCAACTGCGGCAACTCGGCGCGGCGCGGCGAATCCAGCGGCGTCCAGCCGGCGATGAAGCGGGCCACGGCGATGAACGGCTCGTGGCTGTACTGCTCGAAGTTCATCCAGCTCAGCGCCTGCGCGCGTTCCCAGCGATCGGCCGGCAGGAAGCGCGAGCCATCGGCCAAGTAGTACAGGATGGCGTTGGATTCGCTGAGCGTGCGCCCGTCCTCCAGCACGATCACCGGCACCTTGCCGTTGGGATTGAGCGCCAGGAACTCGGGCGTGCGGCTCTGGCCGCGGCTGCTGTCGACCTCGACCCAGCGATAGGGCTGGCCGAGCTGCTCCAGCAGCAGGCGCAGTTTGTGGCAATTGCCCGAAGGCGAGAAGCCGTGGACGCTGATCATGCCGCGCCTCCGCGCCGGGCGAGCCAGTCCTCGCGGCTCTGGCCCCACACCTCGACTTCCTTCTCGTGGAAAGGCTCGGGCAGGCGGCCCTGGCGCAGGTAGCGCGAACCGAGCTTGGCGGCCACCCGCTTGGAGGCGGCGTTGTCGGCGTCGATGGTGTGGATCACCTCGGTCCAGCCCAGATGCTGGAAGCTCCAGTCGATGGCCGCGGCCGCGCCTTCGCTGGCATAGCCCTTGCCGGCTTCGCTCGGGGCGATGCTCCAGCCGACCTCGGTGCCCGGCCAGCCCTCCGGCTGCCAGGGGCCGAGCCGGCCGATCCAGCGCCCTGAGGCTTTTTCGTAGACGGAGAAGAAACCGTAACCCAGTGCCGCCCACGAGCCGATCACGGTCATCAGCCCGCGCCAGGCCACCGGGCGCGGCTGCTCGCCGCCGATGTAGCGCAGGTAGTCGCCGGAGGCCATGAAGGCGGCCCAGGCGTCGAAGTCCTCCAGCCGCGGCGGGCGCAGGAGCAAGCGCGGGGTTTCCAGTTCGATGTCGGCCATCGTCGTCACGGGCGCCTTCTCCTGCGCATCGATTTCCCCTCGTCTCCGCCCCGCCCCTCCCGCCGCAGGCGGGACCGGGGCGAGGCCAGGGCCAGCCAGGCGGCGGCAGCATGCAGCGCATCCGCCCGCGCGGCCCGCCCGGACCTTCAGGCCGCCTTCCCCCACAGACGCGAGAAAGGGCCTGTTCTCCTGCCTTCGACAGGAGGAATCAAAAAGCGTTGATGCCGGTCAGTTCGCGGCCGACCACCAACTGGTGCACGGTCTCGGTGC
>CBIFVU010000491.1:0-2070 GCA_966185905.1 uncultured Lysobacter sp. | reverse complement strand
ATTCGGGATTCGGGATTCGGGATTCGGGATTCGGGATTCGGGAGTCGGGAGTCGGGAGTCGGGAGTCGGGATTCGGGATTCGGGATCGGATCGGGATCGGACTGGGATTGGATTGGATTGGATCGGGCTGGCCGGTCCCGCGTGGCGCCCCTCTCGCGCCGGCGGGGCAGGGTTGCGTCGATGAGAGAATCGGCGACTGCGCAAGTGGCCGCGCCCGCGTAGCGCCCCCTCTCCCGCTTGCGGGAGAGGGTTGGGGTGAGGGCCGCTGTCATCGCCCTGCCCCACACTGCCCCGGCCCAGGGTCTCACCCCGTGAGCCGGCCTGCCCTTAGCTTCGCCCCGCCCTGCGCCCATTCCCAGCCAGCGCCCGCTCCGGGCACAATCCACGCCGCATGCTCGCCCATCTCTCGCTCAAGCAATTCGCCGTCGTCACCGCCGCCGAGCTCAGCTTCGGCCCCGGCCTCACGGTCATCTCCGGCGAAACCGGCGCCGGCAAGTCGCTGCTGGTCGATGCCCTGGGCCTGCTCAGCGGCCTGCGCGCCGACAGCGGCGTGGTCCGCCATGGCGCCGACCGCGCCGAGCTGGTCGCCGACTTCACCCTGGACGACGCGCCCCAGGCCGCGGCCTGGCTGCGCGAGAACGAGCTGGACGAAACCGGCGACGGCGACGCTCCGGTCTGCCAAGTGCGCCGGGTGATCCGCGCCGACGGCGGCTCGCGCGCCTGGGTCAACGGCCGCCCGGTCACCCTGGGCCAACTCGGCGACCTGGCCGCCCGGCTGGTGGAGATCCACGGCCAGCATGAGCACCAGGCGCTGATGGCCCGCGCCAGCCAGCTCGACCTGCTCGACGCCTATGGCCGCACCGAACCGGTGCGCGAACCGGTGGCGCGCGCCGCGCGCACCTGGAGCGCGCTGCTGCGCGAGCGCGAGACCCTGCTCGCCCAGGGCGATGTCTCCGACCGGATCGGCTGGCTGGAACACCAGCACGCCGAACTCGACCGCGAAGCGCTGGAACCCGAGGCGCTGGCGCGGCTGGTCGCCGACCACCGCCGCCACGCCCACGCCGCCGGCCTGATCGCCGCCTGCGAAAGCGCCTTCGCCCGCATCGGCGGCGAGGAAGGCCCCTCGCTCAACCGCACCCTGCAACAAGTGCGCGGCGAGCTGCAGCGCGTGGCCGAGCACGAACCGCGCCTGGGCGAGGTCGACGCCATGCTCGACAACGCCGCCATCCAGATCGACGAGGCCCTGTCGCTGCTGGACCGCGTGCGCGACGACCTCGACCTGGACCCTTCGGCCTTCGAGCAGATCGAACACCGCCTGGGCCGCCTGCACGAGCTGGCGCGCAAGCACCGCACCGCCCCCGAGCACCTGGCCGCCACCCGCGACGGCCTGGCCGCCGAGCTGGAGCAGTTGCGCGGTGCAGGCGAGCGCCTGCAGCGCCTGGACGGCGAAATCGAAGCCGCGCGCAGCCAGTGGCGCCAGGCCGCTGCCGCCCTGGGCCAGGCCCGGCGCGAGGCGGCCGCCTCGCTGTCGGCGCGCACCACCGAACTGATCGGCGAACTGGGCATGGGCGGCGGCCGCTTCGAGGTCGCCCTGGAGCCCCAGGCCGAAGAACGCCCCGACCCGCAAGGCGCCGAACGGGTCGAATTCATGGTCGCCGCCAATCCCGGCCAGCCGGCCCGCCCCCTGCGCAAGGTCGCCTCCGGCGGCGAACTCTCGCGCATCTCCCTGGCCATCGAAGTGGCCGCCTTCGGCCTGGATGCAGTGCCGACCATGGTCTTCGACGAAGTCGACTCCGGCATCGGCGGCGCGGTGGCCGAGATCGTCGGCCAGAAACTGCGCGCGCTCGGCGCCAGCCGCCAAGTCCTGTGCGTGACCCACCTGGCCCAGGTCGCCGCCCAGGGCCACGCCCACTACCGCGTCAGCAAAGCCGCCAGCGAAGGCGTCACCCAGAGCGCGGTGCAAGTGCTGGCCCCCAAGCAGCGCGAAGAAGAACTCGCCCGCATGCTCGGCGGCGTGGAGCTGAGCAAGGAAGTGCGGGCGGCGGCGCGCAAGATGTTGGGGGAGGCGGG
>CBIFVU010000490.1:0-2070 GCA_966185905.1 uncultured Lysobacter sp. | reverse complement strand
GTCGCGCTTGAACGCGTGGCGCGCCCCGGCTTAGCCCTAAGGTGTTATTGGCCGCCCGGGCCGCGCCGACCACCATCCAAGCGGCGCGGGACTGCGGCTGCCGCGCTGCCGTGCCGGGCTCGCGCCCGGCGCCGTCCGCCCCGTCCCAGGAGCCATCCATGAGCGCCACGACCCCGACCGAACTGAACGCCGACCCGCCCGCCGGGCCGCATTCCCCGTCGGCGCAGGCGTTCACCCCCGCGCAGCGGCTCAAGTCGATCTTCTCCGGCTCCATCGGCAACTTGGTGGAGTACTACGACTGGTACGTCTACACCGCCTTCTCGATCTACTTCTCCCAAGCCTTCTTCCCCGACGGCGACAAGCTCAGCCAGAACCTCAAGAGCGCGGCGATCTTCGCCGTCGGCTTCCTGATGCGCCCGCTCGGCGGCTGGGTGTTCGGCCGCTACGCCGACCGGTACGGGCGCAAGGCCTCGCTGATGCTGTCGGTGCAACTGATGTGCCTGGGTTCGCTGATCATCACCCTGTGCCCGGGCTACGACACCATCGGCATGCTGGCGCCGGTGCTGCTGCTGGCCGCGCGGCTGATGCAGGGCCTGAGCGTGGGCGGCGAGTACGGCAGCTCGGCCACCTATCTGAGCGAAATGGCCTCCAGCCGCCATCGCGGTTTCTGGTCGAGCTTCTTGTACGTGACCCTGATCATGGGCCAGTTGCTGGCGGTGCTGGTGCTGGTGGTGCTGCAGCAGTTCGTGCTGAGCGACCAGCAGTTGCGCGACTGGGGCTGGCGCATTCCCTTCGCGATCGGCGCCGCGGCGGCGATCGTCGCGCTGTACCTGCGCCGCAACATGGAGGAGACCGAGTCCTTCGCCAGGCTCAAGACCGGCGAGGCCGGCGCCGCGGCGCAACGGCGCGAGGGCTCGCTGCGCACGCTGATGCAGCACCCGCGCGCAGTGCTGACCGTGGTCGGCCTGACCATGGGCGGCACCCTGGCCTTCTACACCTATTCCAACTACATGCTGAAGTTCCTCAGCTTCAGCGCCGGCTTCAGCGAACAGACCGCGACCCTGATCAACGCCGCCACCTTGTTCGTCTACATGCTGCTGCAACCGCTGGTGGGGGCGCTGTCCGACCGGATCGGCCGGCGCCCGCTGCTGATCGCCTTCGGCGTGCTCGGGGCGGTGCTGACCGTGCCGGTGATGCACTGGATCCGCGATGCGCAGACCCCGCTGGAAGCCTTCTGCCTGATCATGGTGCTGCTCGGCGCGGTCAGCGGCTATACCGCCATCAACGCAGTGGTCAAGGCCGAGCTGTTCCCGGTGGAAGTGCGCGCGCTCGGCGTCGGCCTGCCCTATGCGCTGACCGTGGCCCTGTTCGGCGGCACCGCCGAGATCGTGGCGCTGTGGTTCAAGCAGCGCGGCATGGAAAGCGGCTTCTTCTGGTACGTCAGCGCCTGCATCGCCTGTTCGCTGCTGGTCTACGCCAGCATGCGCGACACCCGCAAGCACTCGGCCATCGACCGCGACTGACTCGGCCTTCCTTCGCCCGACAGGACTCCCCCATGAAATCCAGCGGCTCGCACTTCTACCTGTGGGTGATCGGCGCGATCGTCCTCGGCGGCCTCATCGGCCACTTCTTCCCGGCGTTCGGGGTGAAGCTGCAACCGCTGGGCGAGGGCTTCATCAGCCTGATCAAGATGCTGATCGGGCCGATCATCTTCCTCACCGTGGTGCTGGGCATCGCCGGGGTGGCCGACGTGAAGAAGGTCGGCCGGGTCGGGGCCAAGGCGATCCTGTATTTCGAGGTGGTCTCCACCATCGCCCTGGTGATCGGCCTGGTGGTGGTCAACACGCTCAAGCCCGGCGCCGGCTTCCACGCCGATCCGGCCAAGCTCGATCCCAAGCTGGTGGCCAAGGCCACCGACTATGCGCACAAGGCCGAGCAGCAGAGCACGGTCGATTTCCTGCTGCACATCATCCCCAAGACCTTCACCGACGCCTTCACCGCCCAGGGCAGCCTGTTGCAGGTGCTGCTGCTGGCGGTGCTGTTCGGCTTCGCCCTGCTGCACATGGGCAA
>CBIFVU010000489.1:0-2096 GCA_966185905.1 uncultured Lysobacter sp. | reverse complement strand
GGGTGGCGCGGTCGCGGCTTGCGCCGCTCCTACAGGTAGCCCAGGTGGCTCCGAAGCCCTTGTAGGAGCGACGCGAGTCGCGACCGCGACAACCGAACCACGCCGAACCCATCCGCCAGCCGATATCGCTCACGCCGGCGCACTGCGCAACAACACGATCCCCCCGACGATCAGCCCTACCCCGCCCAGCTTCATCGCCGTGATCGACTCGCCGAACAGCATCGAGCCGATCAACACCGTCCCAGCCGCGCCGATGCCGGTCCACACGGCGTAGGCCACGCCCACCGGCAGGGCGGTCAAGGCCCGCCCCAGCAACCAGACGAAGGCGGCCAGCGATACCAGCGACACCACCGTCCAGCCCGGCTTGGTGTAGCCGTTCGACAGTTTCATGCTCAGGGCCCAGGCCACGTCGATCAGGCCGGCGGCGATCAGCATCGCCCATGCGGTGGAAGCGCTCATGAGCGGGCGTCCTCGCGTTCGCGGCGCAGCGCTTCGCGCACGCTGGGGCGCTGGTCGATGCGCTGCAGGTAGGCGACCAGATGGGGGTAGGCGCTCAGGTCGAGCTTGAGCAGGCGGGCCCAGCCGGCGACGGTGTGCAGGTAGGCATCGACGATGCCGAAGCGCTCGCCCAGCAGGAATGGGCGGCCTTCCAGGTGGCGCTCGACCAGGGCCAGGCGCGGCGCCAAGCGTTCGCTGGCCACGCGCACCGGCGCCTCGCCGTATTCGGGGTGGAACAGCCAGGGGCTGAAGGTCTTGTGCAATTCGGTGCTGATGAAGGTCAGCCATTGGTCTTGCTCGGCCCGTTCCAGGCTGCCGGCGGGGGCGCCCAGGCCCGCCTCGGGCTTGAGATCGGCCAGGTAGCGCTGGATCGCCACGCCTTCGCGCAGCAGGCGGCCGTCGTCGAGTTCCAGCACCGGCACGTAGCCCAGCGGGCTGAGTTGGCGGAAGTCGCGACCGTCGGCGAGCACGGTCGGCTCGGCGCCCAGGCGGACGCGGGCCAGTTCGGCGTCCAGGCCGAGTTCGCACAGGACCACGTGGACGGCGAAGGAGCAGGTGTGCGGGGTGTAGTAGAGCTTCATGGCGGCGTCCTGTGGGAAAGTGGCGCTACTGTCCGCCCACCGCTGCGCCGGGCCAATACGGCGCGTCTACAAGGATCGCTTGCACATGCGACAACCGCGCTTGTCCCTGGACGACCTCGACCTGCTGCGCGCGATCGGCGCGCACGGCAGCCTCAGCGGCGCGGCCAAGGCCTTGCGCCTGGACCATTCCAGCGCGTTCCGGCGCCTGGCCGGGATCGAGGCGCGTGCCGGGCTGCCGCTGTTCCGCCGCAGCCGCACCGGCTATACCGCGACCGAGGCCGGTGCGGTCGCGATCGAGGGCGCGCAGCGCATTCTCGACGATGCCGACGAGTTGCAGCGGCAGTTGGCCGGGCGCGATGCGCCGGGCGCGGCGCGGTTGCGGATCACCATCCCCGACACGCTGGCGGCGGTGGCGGCGCGGTTGTGCGCGGCGTTTTCGGCCGAGCATCCGCAGGTGGGCTGCGATCTGCTGGTGTCCAATGCCTTCGTCAACCTGCAACAGCCGGAGGCGGACGTGGCCTTGCGCGCCTGTGCGCTGATGCCGCAGGGGCTGTCGGTGCGTCGGGTGGGCTCGATCGGCACGGCGGTGTACGCCGCGCGCGGCAGTGCGCGGGTGCGCGCGGAGGCCCTGGGCAATGGGCCCTGGGTGGGGTTCGACAGCCATCTCTCGCATCTGTCCTCGGCGCATTGGTTGCGGGCGAACGTGGACGAGGCGCGGATCGCGATGCGGGTCAATTCGCTGCCGGCGGCGTTGGCGGCGTGCCAGGCGGGGGTGGGGCGGGCGCTGTTGCCGTGCTACTTCGCCGATGCCGCGACCGGGGTGAAGCGGGTGTCGGCGCCGTTGGCGGAGGTGCCGACCGAGTTGTGGGTGGCGATCCATCCGGACCTGCGGCGCTCGTCGCGAGTGCGGGCGTTCCGGGAGTTCGCGCTGCGCTGGCTGCCGGAGGCGATGGGGCTGGGATGAGGCGCCTCGGGGTGGGGGGCGGTCTGTGCTGCGGTTTGCGAGCGGCCCTCACC
>CBIFVU010000488.1:0-2100 GCA_966185905.1 uncultured Lysobacter sp. | reverse complement strand
GAAGAAGCTGCGCCTGGGCTTGGGCGCGACACCCGGGGGCTCCCGCTACAGCGGCGCGGCGCCCGGCGCCGCAGCCGGCACCGCGACATACCCGCGCAGGCCGTGATCCGGGGCGGCGATCGCGCCGCCAGGCGCGCGCGTGGCCGGCCGCGTTGGACACACAGCCGCCGGTCGAGCCGTTAGACTGCCGCGGCCGCCGCGGACACAGGGGGACGCGCGGACTCTCTCATTCCCAATGGAGCACCACTTCAATGACGATCATGCGAACGGCCCTGTGCGTGGCCGCCTGCCTGTTTGCCGCCAACGCCTCGGCCCTGGACCTGAAAGGCCTGACCAACACCGGCCTGAAGGCCGGCAAAGCCCTGAGCCTGTCCGACCAGGACGTCTCGGCCGCGGCCGACCAGGCCTGCGCCCACATGGACAAGGAAAACCAGGTCGCCAGCGGCAAGGACGCCTACGCCCAGCGCCTGGCCAAGATCACCCAGGGCCTGGCCAACGAAGACGGCCTCAACCTGAACTTCAAGGTCTACCGCACCAGCGACGTCAACGCCTGGGCCATGGCCAACGGCTGTGTGCGCGTCTACACCGGCCTGATGGACATCGCCAGCGACGACGAAATCCGCGGCGTGATCGGCCATGAGATCGGCCACGTCAAGCTCGGCCACAGCAAGGCCAAGATGCGCACCGCCGTGCTCGCCTCCGCCGGCCGCGAAGGCCTGGCCGCCTCGGGCAACGGCAACCTGGCCCAGATCAGCCAGGGCCAGCTCGGCGAGATGGCCGAGGGCTTCATCAACGCCCAGTTCTCGCAGAAAGAAGAACGCGCGGCCGACGAGTACGGCTATCAGTTCATGAAGCGCCACAGCTACGACCCGGCGGCCCTGGCCAGCATGTTCCGCAAGCTTTCCAGCGAAGGCGGCCTGATGTCCTCGCACCCGGGCTCGGAAGCCCGTGCGGCGCGCATCGACGCGATGATCAAGAAAGACAAGAAGTAAGCCGCAGGCGGGCGGCCCCCGGGGCCCGCCCGCTTGTTTCGTGTTTTCGTGCAGGCCGGCCCGCGCGCGAATGGGCCGGCAGCCTGCCCGGGCGCGGCTCGGGCGGGCGCCGCCGTCCGGCGGCGCGCGCGGATCAGATCTCGCGCGCCAGGCGCTCGGCCAGGCCGGTGTAGCTGGCCGGGGTCAGCGCCAGCAAGCGCTGCTTGTCCGCCGCCGGCAGCTCCAGCGCGGCGATGAACTCGCGCATCGAGGCCTCGGTGATGCCCTGGCCGCGGGTCAGCGCCTTGAGCTGTTCGTACGGATTGGGCAGGCCGTGCCGGCGCATCACCGTCTGCACCGCCTCGGCCAATACTTCCCAGGCCGCGTCCAGGTCGGCGGCCAGGCGCTCGGGATGGGCGTTGAGCTTGCCCAGGCCGCGCAGCAGCGCGTCGATGCCGATCAGGGCGTGGCCGAAGGCGGTGCCGAGCGCGCGCAGCACGGTCGAGTCGGTCAAATCGCGCTGCCAGCGGCTGATCGGCAGCTTGGCGGCGAAATGCTCGAACAGCGCATTGGCGATGCCGAAGTTGCCCTCGGCGTTCTCGAAGTCGATCGGGTTGACCTTGTGCGGCATGGTCGAGCTGCCGACTTCGCCGGCCTTGACCGACTGCTTGAAATAGCCCAGCGAGATATAGCCCCAGACATCGCGGCACAGGTCGATGCAGACCGTGTCGATGCGGCGCTGGGCGTCGCAGACCTCGGCGATGCCATCGTGCGGTTCGATCTGGGTGGTGTAGGGCTGCCAGTCCAGGCCGAGCGAAGTGACGAAGCGCTGGCCGAAGGCGGCCCAGTCCAGGTCCGGGTAAGCCGCGATGTGGGCGTTGTAGTTGCCGACCGCGCCGTTGATCTTGCCCGGCATCAGCGCCCCGGCCAGGGTTTCGCCCTGGCGCTGCAGGCGCGCGACTACGTTGGCCAGCTCCTTGCCCACCGTGGTCGGCGAGGCGGTCTGGCCGTGGGTGCGCGAGAGCATCGGCAGGGCCGCGTACTCGTGCGCCATCGCGCGCAGCTTCTGGATCAGCTCGTCCAGCCGCGGCAGCAGCACGTGCTGGCGGGCCTGGTTGAGCATCAGCGC
>CBIFVU010000487.1:0-2107 GCA_966185905.1 uncultured Lysobacter sp. | reverse complement strand
GCCTTCATGCGCCAGTACGACCTGGGCAGCGAGGAAGGCGTGCTGCTGATGTGCGTGGCCGAGGCGCTGCTGCGCATCCCCGACCAGGACACCGCCGACAAGCTGATCCGCGACAAGCTCGGCGAGGCCGACTGGAAGCGCCACCTCGGCCAATCCGATTCGGTCCTGGTCAACGCCTCCACCTGGGGCTTGATGCTGACCGGCACGCTGGTCGACCTGGCCGACGACACCAAGCGCGACGTGCACAACGCCTTCAAGCGCCTGGTCGGGCGGGTCGGCGAGCCGGTGATCCGCCTGGCCGTGCGCCAGGCCATGCGCATCATGGGCCACCAGTTCGTGATGGGCCGGACCATCGGCGAGGCGCTGGCGCGCTCGAAGAAGGGCGCCAACGCCGCCTACCGCTATTCCTTCGACATGCTCGGCGAGGGCGCGCTGACCACCCAGGACGCGCTGCGCTACCTGCAGGCCTACCGCGACGCCATCCACGCCATCGGCAAGAGCCACAAGGGCGGGGACGTGTTCGCCGCGCCCTCGATCTCGGTCAAGCTTTCGGCCCTGCACCCGCGCTACGAGCACGCCAAGCGCGCGCGGGTGCTGGCCGAGCTGACCCCGCGCGTGCTGGAACTGGCGCAGATGGCCAAGGGCTATGGCATCGGCTTCACCATCGACGCCGAGGAGGCCGACCGCCTGGAGCTGTCGCTGGACGTCATCGCCGCGGCCTACGCCGATCCGTCGCTGGACGGCTGGGAAGGCTACGGCCTGGCCATCCAGGCCTACCAGAAGCGCGCCCCGGAGGCGATCGACTTCATCGCCGACCTGGCCCGCCGCACCGGCCGCCGCATCCCGGTGCGCCTGGTCAAGGGCGCCTACTGGGACAGCGAGGTCAAGCGCGCCCAGGTCGATGGCCAACTCGGCTACCCGGTGTTCACCCGCAAGCCGAACACCGACGTGTCCTACCTGGCCAACGCGCGGCGCATGCTGGAAGCCGCCGATGCGATCTATCCGATGTTCGCCACCCACAACGCCCAGACCATCGCCGCGATCCACCAGCGCGCCAAGTCGATGGGCCGGGCCAAGCACTTCGAGTTCCAGAAGCTGCACGGCATGGGCGACGACCTCTACGCCGAGGTGATCCCCGCCGAGCGCCTGGACGCGCCCTGCCGCGTCTACGCGCCGGTCGGCTCGCACGAGGACCTGCTGCCCTACCTGGTCCGCCGCCTGCTCGAGAACGGCGCCAACTCCAGCTTCGTCAACCGCATCACCGACGAAGACATCGCCATCGACGAGCTGATCCAGGACCCGGTCGAGACGGTGTCCGGCTTCGACAGCATCCCGCATCCGCGCATTCCGCTTCCGGCCGATTTGTATCGCAGCTTCGCGGCTTCTAGTCAGTATTCCGACAGGACCAATTCCATGGGCGTCAACCTCGCCAACGACCAGCAACTGCACTCCCTCGCCGCCGACGTCAACGCCGCCGCCCGCACCGACTGGCGCGCTGCGCCGCTGGTGCCGGGCGCCACCGCCGCCGGCGCCGACATCGCCGTGACCAATCCGGCCGACCGCCGCGAGATCGTCGGCCAGTGGAAGGCCGCCGACAGCGCCACCGTCGAGCGCGCGCTGAGCAACGCGGTGGCCGCGCAGGAAGCCTGGGACGCGACCCCGGCCGCCAGCCGCGCCGCGATCCTCGAACACGCCGCGCAACTGCTGGAAGACCGGATGCCGCAGTACATCGCGCTGTGCACCAAGGAAGCCGGCAAGACCATCCCCGACGGCGTGGCCGAAGTGCGCGAGGCGGTGGACTTCCTGCGCTACTACGGCGCCCAGGCGCGCAAGCTGTTCGCGCCCGAAGCCCTGCCCGGCCCGACCGGCGAGTCCAACACCCTGCACCTGTCCGGCCGCGGCGTGTTCGTCTGCATCAGCCCCTGGAACTTCCCGCTGGCCATCTTCATCGGCCAGATCTCCGCCGCCCTGGCCGCCGGCAACAGCGTGATCGCCAAGCCGGCCGAGCAGACCAACCTGATCGGCTACTACGCGGTCAAGCTGCTGCACGAAGCCGGCATCCCCGAGGCGGTGCTGCAGTTCCTGCCCGGCGACGGCGCCACCGTCG
>CBIFVU010000486.1:0-2123 GCA_966185905.1 uncultured Lysobacter sp. | reverse complement strand
CGCCCAGCCGTCCGCCCCGCCCAGACGCAAGGCCTGCGTCGCCGCTCCGACATGGAAGATGAACGTCCACTCACTCACTCCTCCGGGCACCACCCTGCGGCGCTGGCTGTCCGGCCTGCTGTGCCTGCTCGCCTGTGCTTGGCCGGCGATCGCCAGCGCCCGCAGCACCCTGGACCTGGACGCTTCGACCCCTCAGGTGGAACTGGCGCCCTTCACCTCCTTCCTCCACGACCCCGATGGCCGCCTGGACCTGCAAGGCGCCCGCGCCGCCGACGCGGCCGGCCGCTTCCGCACCTTGCCGGACGGCAACAGCTCCTTCGGCTTCCAGCCCGGCGCCTACTGGTTCCACATCGTCGCCCGCAACCGCGACGTACAGACCCCTCGCTGGTTGCTGGTCCAGGGCTTCGCCTTGAGCGACCGCCTGGACGTCTACACCCAGGCCCGCGACGGCGGCCCGCTGCGCCATCAGGCCGGCGGCGACAGCCTGCCGTTCGCCTCGCGCGCCATCCGCTATCGCCACCCCAATTTCTGGATCGACCTGCCGCACGAGGCCACCGTCGACCTCTATATCCGGGTGCGCAGCGAGAGCTCCATGCAGGTCCCGCTGACCTTGTACACGCCCAGCGCCTTCACCGGCCTGGCCCGCGATGCCCAACTCGGCATCGGCGTGTACTACGGGATCCTGCTGGCGCTGTTCTTCTATAACCTGGTGTTGTGGCTGACCCTGCGCGACGCCAGCTACTTCTGGTACCTGTTCCACATCTGCGCCTTCGGCCTGGTGCTGCTGACCCTCAACGGCCTGGGCTTCGAATACCTGTGGCCGGACTCGCCCTGGCTGGCCGACCACGCCGTGCCGCTGTCGATCTGCCTGGCCCAGGTCGGCATGCAGCAATTCGCCCGCACCTTCCTCGGCCTGCGCCGGCGCTGGCCGTTGGGCGACAAAGTCGGCTTGGCGATGATCGCCTTCTTCGTCGTGCTGGGCGTGGCCGCCACCCAGGTTCCCTACCGCATCGCCACGCCCCTGGCCTCGGCTGCGGTGTTCGTCAGCATCGCCTGGATCGCGGTGGAAACCGCAGTGGTCATGCAGGCCGGCTACAAGCCGGCGCGGCTGTTCCTGCTGGCCTGGTCGGCGTTCCTGCTGGGCACCGGCATGTTCGCGGCGATCGCCTTCGACCTGCTGCCGAAGGTGTTCATCACCGAATACGGCGTGCAGATCGGTTCGGCGCTGGAAATGCTGTTGCTGTCGGTCGCGCTGGGCTATCGCTACGCCTCGTTGCGCAACGAAAACGAGCGCATCGTGCGCGAGGCCAACGAGCAGCTCGAGCACAAGGTCGACGTGCGCACCCAGGAATTGCGCAGCGCCCTGTCGCAGCTGGAGGATGCGCACGAGCGGCTGCGCGAGACCGCCCAGCGCGATGCGCTGACCGGCCTGCACAACCGCAGCCATTTCCGCGACGCCTTCGAATCGCTGTTGCACCGCTCGCGCCGGCAACGCCGGCCCCTGGTGCTGATGATGATCGACCTGGACCACTTCAAGCAGATCAACGACCACCACGGCCATCTGGTCGGCGACGAATGCCTGCGCTGGGCGGCGGGGCTGATCGCGCAGACGCTGAGCCCGCACCATGCCTTGTTGGCGCGCTTCGGCGGCGAGGAATTCGTAGCGGTGCTGCCCGACCACGACCGCGCCAGCGGCGCCGAAGTGGCCGAGCGTCTGCGTCAGCGGCTGGGGGCGCAACCCTGCCCGAGCCGCAGCCACGACATCCCGATCACCGCCAGCATCGGTGTGCACGAAATCGCGCCCGGCTCGGACTTGGGCGTGGAAGCGGCCTTGCAGTTCGCCGATCAGGCGTTGTACCTGGCCAAGGCCGATGGGCGCGATTGTGTGCGCCTGTGGAGTACGGCCGCCTGACCCCCTGCGTCCACGCTCGCGGACCGCTACGAATGCGGCCCCTGGCAGGCCGGCCGCCTTCCCACCGCAGGGCGCACCCAGCCGCCCAGCCGCGCGCGATGCTCGCTTGGCGCGGCTCGCTTGGCGCGACTTGCCGGGCCCACTCGCTGGGTCCAGCGACTTCGGTACAACGCGCTCAGTCCCGCGCGCCCACCCCCGCTTGCCCTCGCCC
>CBIFVU010000485.1:0-2132 GCA_966185905.1 uncultured Lysobacter sp. | reverse complement strand
ATCAGCGTGGCGATCTTCCACGCCGCCGGCAGCGCGGTGGTCAAGCGCACCTGCGAGCAGATGGCCGACGTGCATTCGCGCCACGGCCGCACCCCGGTGCCGCCGAGCCTGTATCCGTACTGGATCGACAGCCTGCTGCTGGCGGTGCGCGAATTCGATGCCGAGGCCGATGAGGCGCTGCTGGCGCGCTGGCGCACGGCGATGCAGTCGGTGACCGGCATGTTCAGCGCGCGCTATTGACCCGCGGCGCCCTCGTCCGGCCGGAGCGGCGGGCGCGCGCTCGGCCGCGGCCGCCTTGGCCCGGCGACGGGTCCGCCGGGCGCCCGCCAACGCCCGCCGGCGCTTGAATCCGCGCGATCCGACCCCATCCGTGGAGCTGAACGAGCCGACCCGCCGGCCGCGCCGTTCAGCCCCTGGCGAGGTCGCCGGGGCTAGGGTTCGCCGCGTCGCTGCCCGGCCGTGGGTCGCCCACGACACCGGCCCGGCCGGCGCAAGTCCTGCCGCCGCAGGCCACGTTCCGTTGGAGGTCATGCCATGAAGATCCGCAAGCTGCTGTTGCCCGCCGCCCTGCTCGCCGCCCTGGCCGCGTTCGCCGCGCCGTCCGTGTTCGCCCAGCAGCCGGCGCCGCAGACCGACAAGAAGGCCGAAGAGGCCAAGAAGGCCGAGGACGCGAAGAAGGCCGAAGCGCAGAAGAAGAAGGCCGAGCGCAAGCAGTCCGGCGACCGCGGCGTGGAGCTGGAAGAAGAGGGCGGCAAGTAAGCCCGACCGACCGCTCGCCCGCGCAGCCTCGGCTGCGTCCGCAATCCCGCGCCCCGGCCTCGCAGGCCGGGGTGCTTGCGTTGTAGCCTGCGGCCTTGCGTGCGTTGGTTCCTTCCCGGGCCGTGGCCCGTCCGCGCCTGGAGTCTGCCGCCATCCACCCGCCAGCCACCGCCCGTTCCAAGACCTGGCTGGGCTTGCTGTTGGCTTGCCTGTCCGGTCTGCCCGCGCCCGGTGCCGCGCGCGAGGCGCGCTACACCGTGGTCCGAGTCGATCCGCGCCACCAGCCGCTGGGGCTGTACCTGCGCGACGAACGCGGCCGCCCACTGCATAGCGCCGCGCGGTTGGAGGCGATGCTGGCCGCGCGCGGCCAGCGCCTGCGCTATGCCATGAACGCCGGCATGTACGAGCCCGATTACGCGCCAGTCGGCCTGCTGGTGGCCGACGGCCGCGAGCTGGCGCCGCTGAACCTGCGCGAGGGCCGCGGCAATTTCTATCTCAAGCCCAACGGCGTGTTCCTGCTCGGCGAGGGCGGCGCGCGCGTGGTCGAATCCTCGCGCTATCCCGAACACGCCCGCGGCGTGCGCCTGGCCACCCAATCCGGGCCGCTGCTGCTGCAAGACGGACAGATCCACCCCGGCTTCGATCCGGCCTCCAGGTCGCGCCATATCCGCAACGGCGTGGCGGTCAAGGACGGCATCGTCCTGTTGGTGATCAGCGATACGCCGGTGACCCTGCACGAGTTCGCGCAGTATTTCCGCGACCGTCTGCAATGCCGCGATGCGCTGTACCTGGACGGTTCGGTGTCCAGCCTGTGGGCGCCGGAGTTGCGCCGCCGCGACCGCCGCGCCAAGCTCGGGCCGATGTTCGGAGTGACCGAGTAAGCGGCCTGCGGCGGGTACGCCCGCAAGGGCGCGGGTCTGCTTGCGGCCGCCGCCGACGCCGTGTCCCCGCTGGTCCGAAGGAGGCCTGCATGAGCGTGCGCATCGTCCGCCTGGGTTCGCCGCGCGCGGCCGGCGAAGGCCTGCGCATCGGCACCGTGCGGCGGCCGCCGCGCGGCGTGCCCAAGTCCGAATTCGCCGCCCGGGATTGGTACGACGTGTGGTTCCCCACCCTGGCGCCGAGCCTTGCGACCCTGAAACAGGCCCAGGCCGCGCAGACTCCGGCGCAATGGCGGGCTTTCCAGCGCAAGTACAGTGCCGAAATGGCCGCACCCGACGCCCGCCACGCCCTGGACCTGCTGGCGGCCCTGTCCCGCGATACCGATTTTTCGGTCGGCTGCTATTGCCAGGACCCGGCGCATTGCCATCGCAGTGTGTTGCGCGAGCTGCTGGCCGCGCATGGGGCGGTGTTGGCCGAGGAGTGAGGGGGCGGGG
>CBIFVU010000484.1:0-2132 GCA_966185905.1 uncultured Lysobacter sp. | reverse complement strand
CGGCCACCGCGGTGGCCGGCGCTGGCCTGACCTGGATGGCGACGCCGCGGGTCCAGCTCGATGCCTCTTTCGACCGCGGACTGGATGCGCGCAGCCCGGACTGGCAGGGCGGAGTCGGGGTGTCGTTCTACTTCCACTGACCGGCGTGGCGGCCAGACCGCGCCACGGCTCCGCGGCCCCGCGGCACGGTCGGGTCGGCCGGCTGCCGTCCCGCCACCGCCGCGCGGCGACGCGATCTTCGCGCGCGGCCGCAGATTGCATTGTGGCCGCTGCAGGCGCGCAGTAGTCTGGCGCGAATCTGGAGCGGGGCCTGCCCATGGAAGAAGACCGCAGCACCAACGTCTACGCGCCGCCCACCGCAGTCGTCGCCGACCCGGGCGGCCCGGCCGGGCGCAGCGGCGAGTTCTACGTCGTCGCGCCGCGCAAGTTCAACCTGCTGTTCTACCTGACCCTGGGCCTGTACCAGTTGTACTGGTTCTACATGCACTGGGCGCGCTATCGCAGGCACAGCGGCGAGACGCTGTGGCCGGTGGCGCGGACGATCTTCAGCATCTTCTACACCCATGCCCTGACCCGCCGCATCGACGCCGCCCTGCAGAACCGCGGCGCGGTCTTCGCCTGGGCGCCGGGCGCGACCGCGGGCGCCTACGTGATCGCGCAGGTGATCAGCACGTTGATGGAACGGCTGAGCTGGCGCGAGATCGGCTCGCCGTTCACCGACCTGCTCAGCCTCGGCATGCTGCTGCCGCTGGGCCTGATCCTGCTGCGCATCCAGCGCGCGGCCAATGCCGCTTGCGGCGATCCGGCGGGCGAATCCAACCGCCGGTTGACGCTGGCCAACCTGGCCTGGCTGGCGTTCGGTTGCCTGCTGTGGGCGATGATCCTGCTCGGCATGGCGACCTACGTAGTGCCCGAAGAAGCCTGGGCCGTCCCGTAGGAGCCGTCCCGCAGGAACGGCGCACGCCGCGCACGCGAAGCCAGCGGCAGCGACGAAAGCCGAACGCCCGCCACCGAGCTCATGTGCGAACGAGCGCATGTGCGAAGACGCGGGCAGCGCCGGCGTTCGGCGGCGCCCTCGCGGCTTGCGCCGCTCCTGCCCAGAGGCCGCGCTCAGCGGCCCAGCAAGGCCATGCCGGCTTCGGTGTAGCGCGCGCCGGCCACGGCTTCGGGACCGAACAGCGCGCCCAGGCGGGCCTGTTCGTCCGGCGACAGGGCGAGCTCCAAGGCGCCGAGGTTGTCTTCCAGGTAGGCGCGGCGCTTGGTGCCCGGGATCGGCACGATGTGTTCGCCCTGGGCCAGCACCCAGGCCAGGGCCAGTTGCGCCGGTGTGCAACCCTTGTCCGCGGCCAGGGCCTGGACTTGCCCGGCCAGGGCCAGGTTGCGCTGGAAGTTCTCGCCCTGGAAGCGCGGCGTGCTCAGGCGGAAGTCGTCGCTGGCCAGCGCGCCGGCGTCGGTGATGCGGCCGGTCAGGAAGCCGCGGCCGAGCGGGCTGTAGGGCACGAAGCCCACGCCCAGCTCGGCGCAGGCGGCAAGCACGCCGTTGTGTTCCGGGTCGCGGGTCCACAGCGAGTATTCGCACTGCAAGGCGGCGATCGGATGCACGGCGTGGGCGCGGCGCAGGGTCTGCGCCGACGGTTCGGACAGGCCGAGGTAACGCACCTTGCCCTGCGCCACCAGCTCGGCCATCGCGCCGACGGTTTCCTCGATCGGCACGGACGGGTCGATGCGGTGCTGGTAGTACAGGTCGATGCGGTCGGTGCCGAGCCGGCGCAGGCTGCCTTCCACGCTGGCGCGCACGTACTCGGGACGGCCGTCCACGCCGCGCTTGTCCGGGTCGGTGGGGTCCATGAGGATGCCGAACTTGGTCGCCAGGAACACCCGCTCGCGGCGCCCGCGCAGGGCCTTGCCCAGCAGCTCCTCGTTGGCGTGCGGGCCGTAGACATCGGCGGTGTCGAGGAAATCGACGCCGCGTTCCAGGGCCAGGTCCAGAGTGGCCAGCGATTCGTTTTCGTCGGCCGGGCCGTAGGCGAAGCTCATGCCCATGCAGCCCAGGCCGAGGGCGGAGACGGTGGGGCCGTTGGGGCCGAGGCGGCGGGTGGCAAGCGTGCTCATGAGGCGCTCCTGATCGAGGG
>CBIFVU010000483.1:0-2139 GCA_966185905.1 uncultured Lysobacter sp. | reverse complement strand
AGGGATTGCCCCTTAGACATCTTCTAATTCCCCAGCATGTTCTAGTTATTAGGACGGCGCGTCCGCGCCCTGGGCCAGCCTGGCCGGCCCGGGCCGGGCGTCCGTGTCGCCGGCTGTTGTCCCCACAGGGCGACCGCCCGATGTTAACGCAAGTAAAGGCGAACATTGCGACCCGTTTCCGGGTTTGTCGCACATTCTAAGCGGACTGGGGGCGCCGGAAGCCGCCGCGGGGCGAAAAACAGCGCCAGGGCCTGCTCCAGGCCGGCCGCATCGCGCAAAGGATCGAACCAGCGCGCGTCAAGCTCGCCGCGCAACCAGGTCAGTTGGCGCTTGGCCAACTGGCGGGTGGCGAACACGCCGCGGTCGCGGAACTCGGCCGCGCTGGTCTCCCCGTCCAGGTGCTCCCAGGCCTGGCGATAACCGACCGCGCGGATCGCCGGCAGCTCGCGCGGGCTGGGATGGGCCTGCAAGGCCGGCAGCGCGCGCAGCCGCCGCACTTCCTCCAGGAAACCCTCGGCCAACATGCGGTCGAAGCGCTCGGCGATGCGCGCGTGCAGCACGGCGCGGTCGGACGGGGCCAGCACCAGCTTGAGCACCCGGTAAGGCAGGCGCGGGGCGGCCGCGCGCTGGCGCTGCCATTGGCTGATCGGCCGGCCGGAGAGGCGGTAGACCTCCAGCGCGCGCTGGATGCGCTGGGCGTCGGTGGCGTGGATGCGCGCGGCGGCCTGCGCATCGACCTGGGCCAGTTCGGCGTGCAGGGCCGCCCAGCCGCGCTGGGCGGCCTCGGCGGCCAATTGCGCGCGCACCGCCGGGTCGGCCTCGGGCATGTCCGACAGGCCGCGCAGCAGGGCCTGGAAATACAGGCCGGTGCCGCCGGCCAGGATCGGCACACGCCCGCGCGCGGCGATCGCGTCGATCGCGGTGCGAGCGTCGGCGGCGAACTCGGCGGCCGAATATGGCTGCCAGGGCTCGCGCAGATCGATCAGATGGTGGGGCACGCGCGCCTGTTCGGCGGCGCTGGGCTTGGCCGCGCCGATGTCCAGGCCGCGGTAGACCAAGGCCGAATCGACGCTGACGATCTCCCCGTCCAGACGCTGGGCCCAATCCAGGGCGAGCGCCGTCTTGCCCGAAGCAGTCGGGCCCATCAGGGCGATCACGGGCGGGCGGAGGGCCGGGCGGCTCATCGGGTGCGGCTCATGCGGGTGGGTACAGTGCAGGCAGGACGGTGCGGGCGGCGACGGTGCGGCCGGAGCAGCGACGCTGCCTGCGGACGGACGACGGCCCGCAGCCTCGCACAGCCGCCTCCGCGGCGAAAGCCAGCACCCAGCGTACCCATCGCCCGTCGCGCGGCCCTGCCGCCCCGCCCGTGCGCGTCGCACCGGCGCGCGGCCCCAGGTACGGACCGGCACGCGACCCCGCGCCGCGCGGCCGCGCCGGCCCGCCCTGCAGTTGTCCACACGCGTTGTGGACAAACCTGCGGACAACCGTTGAGCCGTCGCCGAAATGCGTTGCCACACAAGCATTGCAAGAGGGTTGGCGATTATTTGTACAAAGATTTTTTGCTTGACGAAGACCGTGGATGAGTGCAGGCGGGCACCGCCGCGCAGGCTGTCCACACAAGATGTGGACAAGCCTGCGGACGAATCGCTGCGGAGGCGGCGAGAAGGCTTGCGCGGCAAGGGCCCGCGCCATCATGGCGAAAATTTCGCCAACGCCGTGAGCGGCCCGCACGCCGCAGGCGCGCGTTGCGCATCGCTCGCGCGCATCCTCGCCCGCACTGCGGATGGCCGCCCGCCACCGAGGCAAGTGTGCTTTTCCGCGGCGCGTTGCGAGCCGCGCGTCCAGCGCGCCGCCAACCTGCGGTCGCACTGTCCACACAGGCTGTGGACAAGCCTGCGGACAGCTCTCCGGGAATCGTGTTTCACGCCTTGCGCCGCAAGGGCTTCGTCATTGTGATCAATTCATCGCCAGTGCCGGTGCGAGGCCTGCGCGCACACACGCATGCGGCAGTGCGCAACGGAAAGCACACTCGCGCCCTGCTCTCGCCGCACCGCGCAGCGATCCGAAGCGCCCGCCGGCGCCTGCGGCTGTCCCGGGATTCGGGATTCGGGATTCGGGATTCGGGATTGGGGATTGGGG
>CBIFVU010000482.1:0-2140 GCA_966185905.1 uncultured Lysobacter sp. | reverse complement strand
GGCGTCCACGACGCCGATCTGGCCACCGCGCGCCGCATCGCGCAGTCGCTGGGCGTCCCGCTCGCCTTCCTCTACGCCGACACCGACGTGCTGGCCGAGGCCATCCTGACCCTGGGCCTACTGTCCAAGTCCGAGCAGCGCAAGGCCGTGGCCGACCTCAAGGCCCGGCTGGCGCAGGCGGGCGCCTCCGGCGACTAGGGCCGGCCGTGCGTCCGCCGGGCGACGCGGAGGGAGGGGGCTGGCCCCCTCCGTTGCGGCGCGCGCGGTTCCCTTGCGGGCTCCAACGCGGGCGGACCGCTCAGTCAGGCAGAGGCAACGGCGTGGCCGTCAGTCCCGCAGCACGCGGGGCGTGTCGCCGGGCCTTACGACTGGCAAGGCGCTCGGGTGTCGTCTATGATCCACACGACTGCACCGCGCCGCTAAGGCGCCACTTCTCCTCGGCTTGTCTGCCGAACTTCCCTAACGTTGCGTGCCCTGCCGTCCTTCGCGACCGACTGGGCCGCGCGTGCCTGTTCATCGCTTTCCCCGACCCGCGGCCATGCCGCCCGATTCATGCACCCCGAACCTACGCTCGATGCCTGGGTAGACGCTTTCATAGAAATCAACCTGTCGGACGAGCATACGGCCGCCGACTTGGACCACCCGTTGGCGTGGGCCAATCAGCGCACGATGTTCGTTCTCCAACCCGTCGATTTCGAGACGATGTGGCGATTCGTTACGACCGTACTGGCCAGAAAGCCGCCTGAGTGCGTGCTTGGATGTTTGGCTGCAGGGCCGCTCGAAGACATGATCGCCCACTTCGGCGATTGCTTCATTGAGCGGGTCGAGGAGACCGCCCGGCGCGACCCTGCGTTTCGCCGCTTACTGCATGGCGTTTGGAAGAACCGGACGCCCGATGCCCTGTGGGCGAGGGTCGAGGCCGCCCGAGGGCCCGCGCCGGACGAGGGCGCTTAGTTCCCGAAGCGATGAGCGGGCAGGAAGCCCGCTCATCCCGGTAGACCGGCGCAGTGGCGGCGAGGTTGTCCCGGCTGTGCGGCGCTGTTGGTCCAGATGCGAAGGGCGCGAGATTGGGGCGGCGGTTGGCCTTAGAGTTCCAATCCAGGATGAGCCACCGAAACCGGCTCGCCGAATCCATTCTTCGTATGCACCGGGGTGCCCCATGCAAGCGCAACGAGTACGGAAAATCAAGGCGCCGCTACTTTCAGTTGCATGGGCCATCGTCGCGCTCACCGGGGCGTTGAGCGCGTGCTCTGCTCTGCCTCGCGATACGGCGCGCGCCTCTGCGCAGCCCGCGCGGCAGGCGCCTGCCTCGCTGTCCCTGCGGCAAGTCGCGACGCTTCCGTTGCAAGACGGTAGGCGAGGCCTGGACACGGTCGCGACGGCTATCTATCGCCTCGCGGGCAATCCCGGTCGTCCTGGGAGCATTGCCGGCGATGCTGTGAACGCCGATGGGCCGCTGACGTTCTCCGATGGTTTCCGCGCGCGCATCGTGCTGGATTACTTGCAGGCCGGAATCCTCAGCATCGGCCTGGAGCCGATGCCCTGTTTCAGTCTCGCCGACGCGCGGGCCGTGACTGGCGCCGAGCCGATGCAGGCCGTGAGTTACCCCTACGCCGAGGGGCCGTTGCGCGGCACCTATTCCGCCTTCGGCAGTGGCATGGAGGTCAATCTGGCCGGGCTCTCCGGGCCAGCGCAGTGCGTGACCGAATTGCGCTTGGTAGATACGAAGGCCGCGGCGGGTTTTGCGGACGCGCGACGGCTGCAGCGGCCCGAAGAGTAGTAGCGGGCCTCGGCCCAAGACCGAGGCGGCTCGCCGTGTGGCCGCTCTGGCAAGCCGTGCCCTTGCCTTACCCAGCCTCACCCTCGAAGGTCTTCGTCGCCACGTCATACCACGGCGTACACACCAGCTCCCGCCCCTGGTCGCCCCGGTCGATCGCCACCCAGACCGTCCCCTTGGGCGTCTTCACCGGGTTGCGGAACGCTGCCTTGTCGAAGGGCGCCACCGCCAGGCACCAGCGCAGGCGCTTGGGCAGCGGCGCGTCGCCGAGGCGGTGCACGAAGTAGTCCTCAAGCGCTTGCCCGGGGCGGAGTTCCAGCGCCAGCGGGTTCCAGTGCTCCAGCGCGACGGTGGGCGCGGGGG
>CBIFVU010000481.1:0-2142 GCA_966185905.1 uncultured Lysobacter sp. | reverse complement strand
TCCGGCCACAGCCACGGCCGCTTCAGGAAGCGGGCCGAGATGTCCCACAGGGTGTCGCCCCGCTTGACCGTATAGGTCGCGGGGTGGTCGCCGCGCAGTTCCGCCGCGATGGCGTAAGTGGCGACAGTCAGCAACGCGGCGGCGAAAACCGCGCGGATCGGTTTAAACATGGCGGCCATCTACCTGATTCCCCTTCCAGGTGTGCCCTTGTCGGGCTCCCGAACTATATCCCCCAGAAGCTGCGCACACTAGCAGGCCTGCGCCTGCCTGTGCCGCTCCGAACGGGGGTACAATCCAACCAAAGCTTGCGTATGTGACCCACGCCCCCATTTCGACGCCATGGCCCTGCTGACGATTCTAGAGTTCCCCGACCCCCGCCTGCGCACCAAGGCCGTGCCGGTGGAGCCGGCCCGCGTCACCGAGCCGGCGTTCCAGCAACTGCTCGACGACATGTTCCAGACCATGTACGAGTGCCCCGGCATCGGCCTGGCCGCGAGCCAGGTCGACGTCCACCAGCGCTTCATGGTCATCGACGTGTCCGAAGAGAAGAACCAGCCGCTGGTCTTCGTCAACCCGCAGATCCTCGCCCGTTCCGGCGAGCAGGTCTACCAGGAAGGCTGTCTGTCGGTCCCGGGCATCTTCGCCGACGTGACCCGCGCCAACCAGATCACCGTCCAGGCCATCGGCCGCGACGGGCAGCCCTTCGAGCTGACCACCGACGGCCTGCTGGCGGTGTGCATCCAGCACGAGATGGACCATCTGGACGGCAAGCTGTTCGTGGACTACCTCTCCCCGCTCAAGCGCGAGATGGTGCGCAAGAAGCTGGCCAAGCAGAAGCGGTTGTCGGCCTGAGGGCCGGGATTGGGGATTGGGGATTCGGGATTGGTTCAAGCCCGGCTTCTTTCCTGTGTCCGTGCGCTTTTGATCCCATCCCCAATCCCGAATCCCCAATCCCCGCCCCATGCGCCTGATCTTCGCCGGTACCCCCGACTTCGCTGTTCCTTCGCTGCGCGCGGCTGCGCAGAAGGGCGAGATCGTCGCTGTCTACACCCAGCCCGACCGGCCTGCCGGACGCGGGCGCGAGGTGGCGATCTCGCCGGTCAAGCGCGAAGCGCTGCTGCGCGGGTTCCCGGTGCTGCAGCCGGAGAATTTCAAGTCCAAGGTTTCGCGCCAGGCGCTGGCCGCGCTCAAGCCGGACTTGATGATCGTGGTCGCCTACGGGCTGATCCTGCCGCAGTCGGTGCTCGATATTCCCGAGCACGGATGCTGGAACGTGCATGCTTCGCTGCTGCCGCGCTGGCGCGGCGCTGCGCCGATCCAGCGCGCGATCCAGGCGGGCGATGCGGAGACCGGGGTGAGCTTGATGCAGATGGAAAAGGGCCTGGACAGCGGCCCGGTGCTGCTGACCGCCAAGGCGCCGATCGGACCGAACGAAACCGGCGGGCAGTTGCACGACCGCCTCGCCGCGCTCGGCGCGGAGGTGCTGGGCGACGGCCTGGGCCTGCTGCGCGCCACCTTGTTGCCGCGGCCCTGGCCGCAGCCGGAGCAGGGCGTGAGCTATGCGCACAAGCTGGACAAGGCCGAGGCGCGCCTGGACTGGCGCGAGCCGGCGGCGGCGCTGGCGGCCAAGGTGCGCGCGTTCAATCCCTGGCCGATGGCCGATGCGCTGATCGCCGGCGAGCGCGTGCGCGTGCATGGCGCGGTGGCGCTGCCGCTGGAGCATCGCGCCGAGCCGGGCACGGTGCTGCTGGCCGGGCGCGAAGGCATCGACATCGCCTGCGGCGAGGGCGCGCTGCGCATCCGCGTGCTGCAGCGCGACGGCGGCAAGGCGATCACTGCCGCCGACTACCTCAACGGCCGCCGCGACCTGGCCGCGGCGCGCTGACATGAGCGACCCCCGCGACGCCGACCGCCCCCCGCGCCGACCGCCGGGCAGCCCTCTGCGCGCGCTGGACACCAGCGCGGGCGACCCCTACGCAAAGGCCAAGGCCCGCCGCCGCGACGAGGCCGCACCGGCGGCCGTCGGTGCGCGGACCGCGCGCGACAGCGCTCCGGGCGAACGCTCCGGCGCTGGCCCGGGCGCCGCCCCGGGCGGGCGCTCTGGCGCGACCTCGGCGCCGCGCGCCTCGGCCGGCCCGCGTC
>CBIFVU010000480.1:0-2145 GCA_966185905.1 uncultured Lysobacter sp. | reverse complement strand
GTGCAGCCATGCCCTATGGCGGCGCTGCGACGGCGGTAGCGGTCATGGCAGCGGCCGCAGCCGCCGGGATGGGATCTGCACCGCGGCAGGCGCGCCCGGCCCGCCCGGTTCGGCACAGGGTCGGTGGGCCGCAGGCGCGCCGCAGGCATGGCCGGGCCTCACTCGCCGACGATGGCGTGCGGCACGAAGCGCGAGGTGTCCTGGGTGATCGGGCTGGCGTCCTCGCGGATGCCCATCCCGGCCGCCTGGTCGGCCACCACCCAACTGCCGACCAAGGGGTAGTTGGGCGTGCCGTCGGCCTGGTCGAAGCGCGGCAGCGGGTGCAACGCCTGGCGGATGGTCGGGCCATCCTGGTAGGGGCCGTCGCTGCGCAGGCGCTGGCCCTGGGCATCGACCAACTCGATGTTGGCGCCCTCGCGCGAGAACAGCGGCTTGCGCACCCAGCCCGGCGGCAGCTCGCTGCCCGGCGCGTCCTCGAACTGCGCTTCCAGCAGGTTGGGGTGGCCGCGATGGCGCTCCCACAGCAGCGGCAGCACGCCCTTGTTGCTGAGGATGGCCTTCCACGCCGGCTCGATCAGCTGCACTTGCGAGCCGGCCAGCTTGGGGCCGTATTCCTCGGCGAACATCCATTCCAGCGGATACAGCTTGAACAGGGTGCGGATGACCCGGTCCTCGCCATCGGTGAACCAGCCCTGCGCGCTCAGGCCGATGCCTTCGATGCTCAATTCCAGGGTCTGCACGCCGGCCTGTTCGGCGCAGTCGCGCAGGTAGCGCACCGTGCCCTGGTCCTCGACCGAGCCTTCCACCGCGGCGAAATGCACCGGCGTGAGGATGCGCTTGTCGCGGGCCAGGGTGGCGAAGGTCTCGATCAGCAGTTCCTGGATGCGGTTGTACTGGTCGGCGCCCTCGGGCAGCACGCCGCGGGCGATGTTCTGCTCCAGCCACAGCCACTGGAAGTAGGCCGCTTCGTACAGCGAGGTCGGAGTGTCGTAGTTGAGCTCGTAGAGCTTGGCCGGGCCGCGGCCGTCGTAGGCCAGGTCCATGCGCCCGTACAGGTGCGGCTCGCGCCGGCGCCAGGAATCGGCGATCCAGTCCCAATATTCGGGCGGGATCGCCAGGCGCTGCAACAACGCCTCCGAACCGGCGACCTCGTCCACCAGCGCCATGGCCATGTCGTGCAGCTCCTGGGTGGGCTGCTCGATGTCGTCCTCGATCTGGCGCAGGCCGAAGGCGTAGTGCACGCGCTCGTCCCAGTACGCTTCGCCGTCGATGGTGTGGAAGTGGAAGCCCAGCGCCTGGGCCTGCTCGCGCCAATCCGGGCGCGGCGGGGTCGGGATGCGTTTCATGCGGTCCGTGGGGCCGGTGGCCGGCAGCGTGGGAGGAAACAGCGGCGCCGGGAACCGGCGGGCGGGGGCGGATCAGCCGCCCCAGCCTCGACTGCTGCTGCCGCTGCTGCGGCTGCCGCCGAAACCGCCGCGAGCGGCCGCGCTGGAGCCGAAGCCGGCGCGCGAGACCGTGACCGCGCGGGTCGGCAGGGCGGTGTCGCCGGCGCGGCCGCGCACGGTGCCGGAACGGTCGCTGACGTACTGGCCGCCGGGCCGCAGGTAGCCGCCGTTGCGGTAGTCGCGGTACAGCGGCGAGACGCCGCCGACGTAGTAATGGTTGCGGCCGCCGTTCATCGCTTGCGACAGCGCATAGCCGATCAGGAAGCCCGACATCGAGGGCATGAAGCTGTGCGAGCTGCTGGCGCCGGCCTGCGCCGGAGCCGCCTGGCAGGCGCCGAACTGGGCGTTGCACTCGGCCTCGCTCTCGAAGCGCGGGGCGATCTTCTCGTGGTCCACCAGCGCCTGCTGGTAGGCCTTTTCGCACTCGGCCTGCGGCACTTCGGTCTGGATCGCGCATTCCTCGCGCGAGGTCAGCACCTTGCCGGTGGGCTCGCCCTCGCAGCCGGTCAGCGCCGCCGGCACGGCGACGGCCATCAGCACCAGGCGCAGGTTGCGCGAGCGCTTGGCGCCGCGCGCCAAGGCGGTCGGTTCGGTGGTCGGTTCGATGGTTGGGTCGGGGCGGTCGGTCATGGCGGCGCTCACGGCGTCATCGCGGCGGCGTTGATCAGGCCGACGCTGATCGACACGCCGGCGGAAAAGA
>CBIFVU010000479.1:0-2164 GCA_966185905.1 uncultured Lysobacter sp. | reverse complement strand
CTCCCGCTGGCGGGAGAGGGCTGGGGTGAGGGCCTCCCGCCCCCGCCGCGGACCCAAGACTCGGGCGACGACGGGCAAGCTGCGCCCCGCCGACAGCGGGCGCAAGCCTCTGGTCCACTACGCGATCCGCCCAGGGCGGCCAGCCGGCCGCTACCCGCGGCTTGCGGCGCCCGCGCGCACCGAAGGTTCCGCCGCTGCGCTGCGCCCACTGCGCAGCGCAGCGGCGCGAGGCCGTAGCCGTGCGCCCGGCGCCGGCCCTGCAACCGCGCCTCAGCCGCCCGGCGGCGGCCTCACGCTGCCGTTGTCTTCCTGCAGGTGCGGCTTGAACGGCACCTCCGGCGGCGGCCGAGCCTCGGCCGGCTGATCGTTGAGATTCGGGTCGCTGATGCCGCAGCCGCCGCCGGCCATCAGCAGCACCACCGAACACTTGATCCGCTTGCTGGTGCCGGGGATGGGGATCATCACGGTCTGCACGCTGCGCCGCACCCACTCGGCCAGCAAGGTCTCATTGGGCCGCCAGTACTTGTCCAGCTCGGTCGGTTCGTAGTCGGTGGGCTTGCGCCGCAACCAGGTGCCGGCGCGGTCGAGGTTCTTGATCTCCTCGGTGATGGTGCCCGGCGGCATGCCCGGCGAAGCCGAGCCCGGCGCGTCGGCGATGCGCACGCTGCCGTCGCGGTTGTACAGGCCCGGGCCTTGGCCGGGTTGCTGGGCGCCGGGACGGTTGCGGGCGGATTCGCCCCAGTCGTCGGCGCGGCGCGGGCTCGGCCAATTGCCCGGCGCGGGCGCCGGACGCGGGCCGGCGCCGGCGGTGGCGGCCGCTGGGGGCGAGGCACGGTCGCCGCGCGGTGCGGCAGCAGGCGCTGGTGCCGACGCCGCCGGCGCGCTCGGCGACGGTCGTGCGGCGGGAGTGGCGGCGGTTGCGGTGGGGGTGGAAGCGGCAGGCGCCGGCGCTGCGGGTGCAGGCGCCTGCGGAGTCGGAATCTCGGCGACGCGCACCTGCGGCAGCTTCGGCTGCAACTGCGGCGCTGGCGCCGTCCGCGGCGGCAGTTCGCGCAGCGGCACGCTCGGCAAGGGCGCCGGGACCTCGCGCACCGTCACCTCGCGCGGTTGCGCCGCCACCGTCGGCAGGGCGATTTCGCGCTGGGGCAGTGCGCGCGCCGGCGCCTGCACCGGCGCGGGCACCTCGACCGTGGCGACCTGCGCCGGCGCCGCCTGGATCTGCGGCGCGCGGGTGGCGTCCTCCAGCTGCCGCCGGGTCGGCGGCAACACGAACACCTGCGGCGCATCCGGCGCCGGCTCGCTGACAACGACCGGCTGGGCCGGCGGCGGCGACGGCTCGGGCACCTCGCGCGGCCTGACCTCGGGCAGGTTGGCCTGCAGGTCCGGCGCGGCCGGTGCCGGTACCGCGGGCGCAGCCGGCGCGGCGGCCTGGGCCTGGGCCGGTTCGGACGGCTGTGGCTGGGCCTGCGAGGGTTGCGGCGAGGGCGCGGGCTGGGCGGGCGCCTGGGTCGGCGCATCGGCGCCGCCGCCGGGCTGTTGCGGCGTGCCGCGGCCGATGTACTCGACCAAGGTGGCGCTGTCTTCGCGCGGTGGCGGCCGGGTGGCGAAGTACTGCAGGTACATCAGCCAGACCAGCAGGCCGCCGAAGAAGACATGCCAGAACAACGAGGCCGCGCCGGCGGCCCAGCGCAGGCCGCGCTCTTCCCGCTCCGGCGGCTGCCAGTGCTGGCGCCACAGGCTGGCGAAGGCGCGCCAGCGGCCCAGCGTCTGCGCGCGCGCCGGCGGCGCGGCCAAGGGGCGCTGGTCGAACACCGCCATCAGCGCGTCGGCGGTGGCGCCGGTCACCGCGCCCTGGCGCTGGTGCAGCGAATCCAGCCAGTGCTGCCAGCCCGGCGGGAACTCGCCCGGCGGCGGCGCGTCGCGCCGCTGCGCCAGGCGCAGGCGGCGCTGCAGGGCTTCGATGAAGGCGGCGGCGGTGGGCATGGGCGGCGCCGCGCCGGGCTCAGGCGGCCGAGTCCCGGGGCATGTACGGCGCCTGCCCGGTGTCGTGGTCGGTGGCGTCGCGCACCGCGGTCACGCCCGGCACCTTGCTCATCAGCGTGGTCTCGATGCCCTGCTTGAGGGTCACGTCGGCCATGCCGCAACCGTGGCAGCCGCCGCCGAA
>CBIFVU010000478.1:0-2164 GCA_966185905.1 uncultured Lysobacter sp. | reverse complement strand
ACAGGTCGCCGTGGCCGTAGCGCTGGAAGTCGCCGCGCACGCTGCTCCACCAGCGCATGCCCTCGCCTTCCTGGGCGCCGGCGATGTGGCCGGAGACCTGGTCGGCGCGGGCGCGGCCGGTCATCGAGGCCGAGTTCGGCAGCACCGCGACCAGGCGCGGGGCTTCCAGCACCGAGACCGCGTAGTCGGCCAGGATTTGGTGGGCCTTGCCCGAAGGGTGCACGCCGTCGGCGAAGGCGTAGGTGTCGGCGGCGCCGGGGGCAGCGTAGTTGAGCGGGCTGCAGGTCAGCGAGGACGCGGTGATCTGCGGGTTGCAGGCGGTGCCGGTGACGTTGGCGATGCCGTAGGGCGCCGGGTCGCCGACGATCTCGCGCAGCAGGTTGAAGGTGTCCAGCGGAATCACCCGCAGGCCGGCCTGGTTCAGGCCGCCATACAGAGCGGTGTTGTAGGCGCTCGCCAGCTGGGTGCCGGCGGCCGACTGCGCCGCGCCGCCGGCGCGGAACTGCGGGGTCACGCCCAGGTCGGGGACGGTCGGCACCAGGATGTACTGGGCGCCGGCCTGGGTCAGCGCGCCGACCACGCCGATCTGCGCAGTCACCGCGTTGGCGATGGTGCTCTGCGCGGGCGCGCCGCCGGCCACGGCGAACAAATCGTTGGCGCCGCCCCACACGGTGTAGAGCGCGTTGGCATCGGCGCGGCCGCCGTTGGCGCCCAGGTAAGCGGTGGCCTGGCTGGCCAGCGACGGGATCGGGCCGAGCGCGCCGGCGGTGTTGGTGCCGGTGCGGGCGCCGCCGACGGCGTAGTTGCTGCCGCCCTGATTGGCGCTGGTGGCATTGGTGCCGTAATAGTTGGCCACCCACTCCGACCAGACCAGGCCGGGGTTGGTGGTGAAGCGGCCGATCAGCGCGCCGTTGGGGCCGACGGCCTGGATCAGGGCCGGGCGGAAGTGGCCCGAATCGGTGAGGCTGTCGCCGAAGAAGACGGTCTGCGAATACTCGCCGGCGAGGGCGGGAGCGGCAGCCAGCGCAAGCGCGGCGGCCAGCATGGTACGAACGGGTTTCATCATGAACTTCCCTGCGGTGATGTGACGGAGCCTGGCGCGCAAGGCCGGCCGGGCCGGGACGCGCGCTGGAAGGAATCGTCCGCTCGGCCGACATACGCCTGCGGATGGCCGATCCAAACACGCACACGCCGCCGATGGCAAGGCGCAGCGCGTCAAAGCGGCGGCGCATTATCCACGCTGGGCGGAGGTTGTCGCGGCGGCCGGAGGTCATGGCTGCGGCGGCCGGCGGGCGGCCGCACGGCGCAGCGGCGCGGGCCCGGACGGCCACCGACGCCGCCAGACCCGGACTTGGCCCCGAGCCGGCGCGCGCGCGACAATGCCCGCATGGACATCGTGCTCAACGGCCAGCCGCGCGCGCTCGCGGCGCCCACCCTGCTCATCGACCTGCTGCGCGCCGAAGGCCTGGCCGAGCGCCGGGTGGCGGTGGAGATCAACGGCGAAATCGTGCCGCGCAGCCGCCATGCCGACACTGCGCTGGCCGCAGGCGACCGGGTGGAGATCGTGCACGCGCTCGGCGGCGGCTGAGCGGCGCGGCGGTCGAAGCCCGCCGCGATCGACACCGGCTACAGTCGCAGCCGGCCACGGTCGAAGCCTGCGAAATCCAAGCCCGGACAGCCCGAACCAAGCACGCCGCGGCGACGGGGCCTCCAGGCCCAGCGAAATCGCGACCGGACGGCGCCAAGCCGAAACGCCGGCGGCGCAGCGATCCGGACCGTCATCGCCCGGACCGATGGCCCGCGCCAGCCTCGTCCGCCGGACCCGACGCCTCGGGACGCGCGGCGCAAAAACCCCGCTCCGGCATGAAGCCCTGCCCGCGGGCGCCCCCCAGGCGCGCCCCCTTCGGCCATAATTGCGCGATGACTGACACCGCTCACTCCGACCCGCTGGTCATCGCCGGCAAAACCTACCGCTCGCGCCTGCTCACCGGCACCGGCAAGTTCGCCGACCTCGAACAGACCCGCCTGGCCACCGAAGCGGCCGGCGCCGAGATCGTCACCGTCGCCATCCGCCGCACCAACATCGGCCAGAACCCGGGCGAGCCCAATCTGCTCGACGTGCTGCCGCCGGACCGCTACACCCTGCTGCCCAACACCGCCGGCT
>CBIFVU010000477.1:0-2173 GCA_966185905.1 uncultured Lysobacter sp. | reverse complement strand
CCGCACATGGGGCGGGAACTTCATCGCTCCCGCCTTCGCAGCAGCGCTGCTGCGCCAGCGCCGCCAAGGGCCGCGGCGAAAAAAGACCCCGGCCGGAGCCGGGGTCTGGACGGATCTCGATGCGGCCCGGAGGCCTCAGAAGGCGATGCTCCACTGGTCGACGCGGCCGGTGTCGCCGCCGGCGTTGTCGTTGACGCGCAGCTTCCAGGTGCCGTTGAGCGCTTCGCTGGAGAGATTGCGGGTGTAGGTCTGGATCAAGTTGTCGGCGCTGCCGCCGCTGCGATTGTGCAAGTTGTAGACGCTGCCGTCCGGGGCCACCAAGTCCACCCGCAGGTCGCCGCGGTAGGTATGGTAGATCGTCACCGCGACCTGGGCATTGCTGGGCGCGCTGCCGCTGCGGCCGGACACGGTGATCGAGCTCTCTGCCGTGGCATTGTCGCGGATGGTCACGTCGGTGCCGTTGCTGTAGGTCTGCACACCGGTGCCGGCGCTGACGGTCACGCTGGCGGTCTTGCTGTGGCTGGCGCCGTCGTCGTCGGTAACGGTGAGCTTGACCGTGTAGGTGCCGGCCGCGCTGTAGGTCTTGCTCGGGCTGGCCGCGGTCGAGCCGGTGCCGTCGCCGAAGTCCCAGCTGCGCGAAGCGATCGAGCCGTCGCTGTCGCTGGAGCTGTCGGTGAAGTTCACGGTCAGGCCGCTGGCGGCGCTGCTGAAATTGGCCACCGGAGGCTGGTTGGCCGGGGCGCCACCGCCCGAATCCAGCCCGTCGATGAAGCTCTGGCCGGTGCCGGCCGCATCCAGCCAGTCGCTCAGGCGCGAGGCCGCGCTGCCACCGCCGGTCCACGAGGTGAAGATGCGGCCATACCAATCCTTGCGGTTGGCGCCGGTGGCGCTGCAACTGGACGGACCGCCGTAGAGCTGGCCGATCACCCGGTTCTCGCCGCTGTACAGCGGCGAGCCGGAGGACCCGCCCTCGGTGACGCCGCCGTTGGCGAACCACTGCACATGCAGCGCATAGCTGCCGGCCTGGCCTTCGAAACCGCCGAAGGTGGTGGCGCCCTCGACCAGGCTGATGCGCTTTTCGGCCACGCGCGGATGATGGATGGCGACCGCGCCAGTGAAGTTCTGGTCGCGGCGGTCCCAGCCGGCCCAGTACAGGCGGTGGTCGGGATTGGCCGGAGTGTTGAGTTCCAGCAGGGTGAAGTCGGAAGCGGCGCTGGTGGCGCGCAAGGTGGCCCCGGTCTGCGATTGCGCCAGCGAGCCGTCGCCGTTGCCGCCGCTGGAGGCCGAGCCCGGCGCGCGGCAGGTGGAGTTCTGGTAGTTCCAGTACACCACCATGGAGTTGTTGACCGCAGCGCTGGTCATGCCGCAGTGATGCGCGGTCAGGAAGTACATTTTCCGGTCGTTGGCGGTGTTGTTGACCAGCGAGCCGGTGCACCACATCGTGCCCTGCTTGGAGTACGCGCCGACCGAGCGGATGACATCGCGGTGGCCGTCGCCCTCCGGGCAGACCACGTCGATCTGGCAGCTTCCGGACACGCCCTTGGTCGAATCCAGCGCGGCATCGCGGGCGATCCGGCCGAAGCCGACATAGTCGTGGTTGACCTTGGCCAGGTGCAGCTTGAGTTCGCCGGCGCGGGCCCGCGGCACCACCGCTTCGATCACTGCCTCCTCGCCCTGTACCACCGGGGTCCACAGTTCGCCGAAGGCGTTGTTGTCGGCCTGGCTGAAGCTGCGCACGCGGCTAGCGGCCGAGCCAGGCTGCTGGTCGGCGGGATAGATCAGCAGGCGCGCGCCTTCGGGCAGATGGAAGCGGTCGAAGTGGAAATTCAGGGTCAGCGCGCCCCTGGACTCGACCCGCGTGCGCCACACCAGGCGGTCCTCGTCGAGCTCCTCCCACACGCCGGCGTTGAGCGGATCGATATCCACCGCCAAGGCGGTGGCGAAGCGCGGGATCAGGTTGCGGGCCTCGCGCCTGGCGTCTTCGGCGCGCAGCTTGGCCACGTCCACCGCCGGCAAGGTGCGCACGGCGATGCGGTCCACCCGCGACAGGCGGGCATGGTCGAACGCGGCGGGGCGAGCCGCCGGGCCGGCGATGGCCGAGCCGATCGACAGCGCGAGCAGGCTCAGGGATACGGCGATGCGTTGCATGGGGGGCTCCTGGGTGGGGGGAAGG
>CBIFVU010000476.1:0-2179 GCA_966185905.1 uncultured Lysobacter sp. | reverse complement strand
TCGCGGCTGGCCTCGCCGGTGGCGTAGCGCTGGCGCACGCGCGACTTCTCGTCGTTGGGCAGGCCCGAGGTCATCGGCCCGGCCGGGACGAAGATGCCGGGCAGGTGGCCGTAGTGCAACGCGCCGATGAGCAGGCCGGGCACGATCTTGTCGCACACGCCCAGGTACAAGGCCGCGTCGAACATGTCGTGCGAGAGCGCGACCGCGGTGGACATGGCGATCAGGTCGCGCGAGAACAGCGACAACTCCATGCCTTCGCGGCCCTGGGTCACGCCGTCGCACATCGCCGGCACGCCGCCGGCGACCTGGGCGGTGGCGCCGGCGCTGCGCGCGGCGGCCTTGATCAGGTCGGGGAAGCGCTCCAGCGGCTGGTGCGCGGAGAGCATGTCGTTGAAGGAGGTGACGATGCCCAGGTTGGGCGCCGCGCCGCTGCGCAGCGACTGCTTGTCGCCGGCAGCGCAGGCGGCGAAGCCGTGGGCGAGATTGCCGCAGGACAGCCGCCTGCGCAGCGGCCCGCTGCCGACCGCCGCATCGATGCGGGCGAGGTAGGCGTTGCGGCGCGCGCGGCTGCGTTCGGCGATGCGGTGGGTGACTTGCGCGACGACGGGATGCAGTTGGATGTTCACGTGGCTTTCGATGGGTGGATGGCTACGCGTGCGTGGTTCGGCGGGGCCGGGACAGGTAGGAGCTTGCGCGCACAGGTGGGCCGTTGGGACGCGACCCGAAGGCGGGCAATCTTGGCCGATCGCAGGCTTGGACCACAGACTGCGCCGGCGGAAGGCTCGCGTGCCGGGGACGGTTGTCCCGGCGCCCTGCCTTCCAGGGCCGTGCCTTCCAGGGCCATGACTTCCAGAGTCGTGCCTTCCAGAGTCGCGCCTTCCAGCGATGTTCTTTCCAGGACCTGCCTCCCAACGCAGCGCCTTGCAAGACCGGCCGCTTGCATTCGCCGGCCCCGGTCGGGGCCGCGCGCCCGAGCGCCGGCGCGCTGGGAAAAAAGGAACCGGGGGATGGGCTCTTGGCTACCTTCCAGGGAAGCCGGCGCAAAAGCAAATCCCCCCGCGCCCGCTCGCGCGGGCGGCGTCCCCCTTTGGCAAGGGGGCGACAGCAAAAGCCGAAGCTGGGAGGGGAGGGAGCTCAGGCTTGGCTGTCGGGAGTCGAAGATGGGGCGGACTCCAAGTGCAACGGGTCGATCGGGGCGGCGCCGCAGCGGTGGCGCGCGGCGCGGCATGGGTCAGGGGCTCCAGTACACGGTCGGCGGCTGCGGCGCGCCGGCCAGGGCAGCGCGGATCGGCAGCGGCGAGCGCGGGTCGCGCTGCACGCTGTCCAGCAGCGCGCGCTTGGCCTGGCCCTCGATATGCAGGTACAGCGCTGGCGCGGTGAAGATCGCGCTCAAGGTCAGGCTCATGCGCGGCTCGGGCAT
Source organism: uncultured Lysobacter sp. (assembly GCA_966185905.1). Classification (GTDB taxonomy): domain Bacteria; phylum Pseudomonadota; class Gammaproteobacteria; order Xanthomonadales; family Xanthomonadaceae; genus Lysobacter. Next base: position 759 of record CBIFVU010000476.1, on the reverse strand, counting down.
GGCGGCGGTGCGGACCGACATCACCGGCGCGCGGCCGCGCGGTTGCAGCCCGATCTCGCGCAGCGCCGGATTGTCGTGGCCCAGGTCGGGGAACAACGAGGCCACGTGACCGTCTTCGCCCATGCCCAGCACCGCTACGTCCAGCGGCAGGCCTTCGTTGGCGATCTTGGTCATCACCCCCATCAGCGCCGCCTCCGGCGTAGCCACCGGGCGATACAGCGGCAGCAGGCGCGCGGCCGCGGCATTGTGCTGGAACAGGTGTTCGCGCAGCAGGCGCTCGTTGGAACGCGGATGATCGGCCGGCACCCAGCGCTCGTCGATCGGCAGCACGGTCACTCGCGCCCAGTCCAGGGTCTGCTGGGACAGGTGCTGGAAGAAACGCTTGGGCGTGTTGCCGCCGGACAGGGCGATGCTGGCTTCGCCATGGCGGGCCAGGGCGCCGCGCAGGTCGGCGCCGACCTGGCGCGCCAACGCCTGGGCCAGCTGTTCGCCGTCCTCGAAGTTCTTCTCGTGCAGCGGCAGCGGCGAGGGTTCGATCACTTTCAGTCGCTCAGCCTGCATCTTCATGCCATGTCCTCCCATCGCGTTCGATCAGCGCCACCGCGGCGCTCGGGCCCCAGCTGCCGGCGGTGTAGGGCCGCGGCGCGTCGGCGCCGGCGGCCCAGGCCGCGCGGATCGGGTCGATCCACTGCCAGGCCGCGTCCACTTCGTCGCGGCGCATGAACAACATCGGGTTGCCGCGCACCACGTCCATCAGCA
>CBIFVU010000475.1:0-2188 GCA_966185905.1 uncultured Lysobacter sp. | reverse complement strand
ATGCGCGCCTACGGCGCCAAGGTGATCCTGACCCCGGCCGCCGAGCGCGGCAGCGGCATGGTCCGCAAGGCCGCCGAACTGGCCGACCAGCACGGCTGGTTCCTGGCCCGGCAGTTCGAGAACCCGGCCAATCCGGCCTATCACCGCAACACCACCGCCGCCGAGATCCTGCAGGACTTCGCCGGACGGCGCCTGGACCACTTCGTCACCGGCTGGGGCACCGGCGGCACCCTGACCGGGGTGGCGCAGATGCTGCGCCTGGCGCGCCCGGAGGTGCGGATCAGCACCAGCGAGCCGGCCGGTGCGGCCTTGCTCAGCGGCAAGGACTGGCAACCGCACAAGATCCAGGGCTGGACCCCGGATTTCGTGCCGGCCGTGCTCGACCGCGAGGCCGCGCACGCCATCGTGCCGGTGGACGACGCCCTGGCCCGCGACACCGCGCGCCGGCTCGCGGCGGAGGAAGGGCTGTTCGTCGGCCTGTCCGCCGGCGCCACCACCGCCGCCGCGCTGGAGGTGGCGCGCCAGGCCGAGCCCGGCTCGGTGATCCTGGCGATGCTGCCGGACACCGGCGAGCGCTACCTGAGCACTTTCTTGTTCGAAGGCGTGAACGAAGGCAGCGACGAGGAGTGGCTGGCCTCGCTGGAGGGCTGAGGCTGCGGCCGCGCATTGGCGCGCCTGCGGCGCAGCGACCGCCAGAACGAACGACGCCGGCGCAAGGCCGGCGTCTTCGACGTGCCTCGCCGGCGGCGGCCGCCGGCGAGGGAACGGAGCGGCAGTGGGTCAGGCCGCCGGCTTCCACTGGCCCAGCGCGGCCAGGCCATTGGCCTTGGCGCGCTCGTACACGGTCTGCTGGGCCTTGGCGAGGTTGCCCACCAGGTCCTGCGACCACAGCTTCAGCGCCGCCGACTGCATGGCGCGGCCGTAGGAGAACGACAGCGGCCACGGGTTGGGGCCCATCTGGTTCATCGCGTTGAGGTGGGCGGTGGCGTCCTCGTCGGACTGGCCGCCGGACAGGAACACGATGCCCGGCAGGGTCGCCGGCACGGTCGACTTCAGGCACTGCAGGGTGGCGGCGGCGACTTCCTCGACGCTGGCCTTCTCCGCGGCGGTGGTGCCCGGCAGGACCATCGAAGCCTTGAGGATGGTGCCTTCCAGCAGCACGCTGTGCTCGTACAGCGCGCCGAACAGCGAGCGCAGGGTCACTTCGGTGACCTCGAAGCAGGTGTCGATGTCGTGGCTGCCGTCCATGATCACTTCCGGCTCGACCATCGGCACCAGGCCCTGTTCCTGGCACAGCGCGGCGTATCGCGCCAGCGCGTGGCTGTTGGCCTCGATGCAGGTGCCGGAGGGGATGTCGTCGTTGATGTTGATCACCGCGCGCCACTTGGCGAAGCGGGCGCCGAGCTTGTAGTACTCCTCCAGGCGCGCACGCAGGCCGTCCAGGCCTTCGGTCACCACTTCGCCGGGGAAGCCGGCCAGCGGCTGCGGGCCCTTGTCCACCTTGATGCCCGGGATCACGCCGTTGTCCATCATCACCTTGGTGAAGGGCACGCCGGACTGGGTGGACTGGCGGATGGTCTCGTCGTACAGGATCGCGCCGGAGATGTAGTCGCCCAGCTTCGGGGTGGTCAGCAGCAGCTCGCGGTAGGCGCGGCGATTCTCTTCGGTGTTGTCGATGCCCACGCCGGCGAAGCGCTTGGCGATGGTGGTCGTCGACTCGTCGATCGCGATGATGCCCTTGCCCGCGGCGACCATGGCCTGGGCGGTTTCGGCAAGCTGTTCGATGCTCATGGAGATCCTGCGGCAGCGGTGGGAAGCCCGCGATTATAGCCGGTGCAGGTGAACCCTGCCCTGGCCGATCGCCTGCGCGATCAGTGACTTGCGATGCAAATCCTGGGAAATCGGTTACACCCCGCCGGGGCGGAGGCAGGCGACAACGATGTCATCGGCAGCCGGCCGGCGGGCGCCCGCGAAGGAGCGGGGCGCCGGGACGCGTTGCTCTCGCTTGGCTGTCTCGGCCGCTCGCCTTGCCGGATTGCCTTGCCGGATTGCCTTGCCGGATTGCCTTGCCGGGCTGCCTTGCCGGATTGCCTTGCCGGGCTGCCTTGCCGGGCTGCCTTGCCGGATTGCCTCACCGGGCTGCCTCACCGGATCCCCTTGCCGGATCGCTTCCCGCGGTCGCCTCACC
>CBIFVU010000474.1:0-2190 GCA_966185905.1 uncultured Lysobacter sp. | reverse complement strand
GCCCAGCCAGGCCGGTCGGACCGCCGCGGGCCACCGGGGCCGCGGGGCTCGGGCTCAGGCCGGCCAGCGCTCCAGCGCCAGGTCCAACAGGGCGTCGGCCAATTCGGTCTTGGGCGCCGGGCCCAGCGCGCGCTCGCCGTCCTTCCAGTACACCGTCAGGGCGTTGTCGTCGCTCTCGAAACCGCTGCCGGCCACGCCGACGCGGTTGGCGGCGATCATGTCCACCCGCTTGTTCTCCAGCTTGCCGCGCGCGTAGAAGGCGACCTCGTGGGTCTCGGCGGCGAAGCCGATCACCAGGGCCGGGCGCTGCCGGTGCACCGCCACTTCGGCCAGGATGTCGGGAGTGCGCACCAACGCCAGGGTCAGCTGCTCGTCCTTTTTCTTGATCTTGCCCGCGGCGACTTCGGCCGGGGCATAGTCGGCGACCGCGGCCGCGCCGATGTAGGCGTCCGCCGGCAGGGCGCCGATCACCGCCTCGCGCATTTGCCGGGCCGAGCGCACGTCCAGCCGTTCGACCCCGGCCGGGGTGGCCAGGGCGACCGGGCCGGCCACCAGCACCACGTGCGCACCGCGGCGCGCGGCCGCCTCGGCAATGGCGAAGCCCATCTTGCCGCTGCTGCGGTTGCCGATGAAGCGGACCGGGTCGATGTCCTCGAAGGTCGGGCCGGCGCTGACCAGGATGCGGCGGCCGGCGAGGTCGCGCCCGGAACGGCCGGCGGCGCTCATGCGCGGGCCTCCTGCACCAACGCGGCGACGATCTCCAGCGGCTCCAGCAGGCGGCCGGGGCCGGACTCGGGCTCGGCCATGCGGCCCTCGCCGGGGCCGAAGAAGGCCACGCCGCGGCCGCGCAGGGTGGCGACATTGGCCTGCGTGGCCGGATGCCCCCACATCCGATGGTTCATCGCCGGGGCGATCGCGACCGGCGCTTCGGAGGCCAGGCACAGGGTGCTGACCAGATCGTCGGCGAAGCCGTGGGCGAGCTTGGCGATCATGTCGGCGGTGGCCGGGGCGATCAGGATGCGCTGCGCCCAGCGCGCCAGTTCGATATGGCCCATGGCCAGCTCGGCCGCCTCGTCCCACAGCGAGCTGCGCACCGGCTGTCCGGACAGGGCCTGGAAGGTGGCCGCCCCGACGAAGCGGGTGGCGTTCTCGGTCATCGCCACGCGCACCTGGGCGCCGGCGTCCTGCAGGCGGCGGACCAGGTCGGCGGCCTTGTAGGCGGCGATGCCGCCGCAGACACAGAGCAGGATGCGTTGGGCGTGCAGCGGCTGGGAAAGGTCTTGCGCCATGTTCGGCCGGGATTCGCTCGGATTCTGGATGCGGAGGCAGCTTCCGCGACGGGGCGTGATGCGGTCGCGACGGGTTGTCGGCCGATCCCTACCCTGCTCAGGGCGCCTAGCTTACCCGATGCTCCGGCCGCTCCCGATGTCGCGCCGGCAGGGGCCGGCGCAGGCTGTGGGCATGAAAATCCACGAATGGCCCAGCGCGGAGCGGCCGCGCGAAAAACTCCTGGCCCAGGGCGCCTGCGCTCTCTCCGACGCGGAGCTGCTGGCGATCGTGCTCGGCTCGGGCCTGCGCGGCAGCGACGCGGTCGCCACTGCCCGGCAGTTGCTGGCCGAGCACGGACCGCTGCCGGAGCTGCTGTACCAGCCGCCGGCGCGGCTGATGCGCATGCGCGGCATCGGCGCGGCCCGCGCCTGCGCGCTCAAGGCCTCGCTGGAACTGGCCGCGCGCTGCGAGCGCAGCGGCCTGGAGCGCGGCCTGGCGCTCAGCGATCCCGCCTCGGCCGGGCGGTATTTCAGCCAGCGCCTGCGCGGGTTGCCGTACGAGGTATTCGCGGTGATCTTCCTCAACTCCCGCCACCAGATGCTGGCCTTCGAGGACCTGTTCCGCGGCACCATCGACGGGGTCGAGGTGCATCCGCGCGAGGTAGTGCGGCGCTCGTTGTTGCACAACGCCGCGGCAGTGCTGGTCGGGCACAACCATCCCAGCGGCAACCCCGAGCCCAGCCTGGACGACCGCGCAGTGACCATGCGCCTGCGCCAGGCCCTGGCGCTGGTGGACGTGAAGCTGTTGGACCACTTCGTGGTCGGGGAAGGCCAGCCGGTGTCGATGGCCGACCGGGGCTGGGTGTAGTTGCTTGGGATTGGGGATTGGGGATTGGGCGCGGTGGCGGGAGTGGCGCGGGCA
>CBIFVU010000473.1:0-2213 GCA_966185905.1 uncultured Lysobacter sp. | reverse complement strand
TGCAGGTGCTGCTGCTGGCGGTGCTGTTCGGCTTCGCCCTGCTGCACATGGGCAAGGCCGGCGACAAGGTGATGGAAGTGCTCGAACCGGTGTCCAAGGTGTTCTTCGGCATCATGGGCATGATCATGAAGCTGGCCCCCATCGGCGCCGGCGCGGCGATGGCCTTCACCATCGGCGAATTCGGCGTCGGCGCGCTCGGCCCCTTGATCAAGCTGATGGGCAGCTTCTACCTGACCTGCATCGTGTTCGTGCTGGTGGTGCTGGGACTGATCGCGCGCCTGACCGGCTTCAGCATCCTGCGCTTCATCCGCTACATCCGCGACGAACTGCTGCTGGTGCTGGGCACCTCGTCCTCGGAATCGGCGCTGGTACCGCTGATGCGCAAGCTCGAGCGGCTGGGCTGCTCCAGGCCGGTGGTCGGCCTGGTGGTGCCCAGCGGCTATTCCTTCAACCTGGACGGCACCAATATCTACCTGACCATGGCCGCGATCTTCGTCGCCCAGGCGCTGGACGTGGAACTGACCCTGACCCAGGAACTGACCCTGCTGGCGGTGGCGATGCTGACCTCCAAGGGCGCTTCGGGCGTGACCGGCGCGGGCTTCATCACCCTGGCCGCGACCCTGACCGTGGTGCCGGCGGTGCCGGTGGCCGGGCTGGCCCTGATCCTGGGCATCGACCGTTTCATGAGCGAGGCGCGCGCACTGACCAACATCATCGGCAACGGCGTGGCCACGGTGGTGGTCGCGCGCTGGGAAGGCGAGCTCGACCGCGAACGCCTGGAGCACGAACTGCGCAATCCGCCCAGCGCGACCGAACTGGACGCCGACCTGCCTTCCGACCATCCTGCACCGCTGCCCGACAACAGCGCCGCCTGAGCCGCGCGTGGCGGCGGCGGTCCCCGCCGCTCGACCCGTGCCGGGCCCCGCGCTCGCTGCCAGGGTGGCCCTCGTTCCCGGAGTCCGTTGCATGCCCCGCCCCGCCCCATTCATCGCCGACCGCGCTCGCGCCGCCCGCTGCCTGGCCCTGGCTGCGCTGGCCGCTCCCGCCTGGTGCGCCCTGCCCGGCGCGGCGCTCGCCGCGTCCTGGAAGGACTGGCCGAGCTTGCACGAGTTCGCCGACGGCACCGAAGTTTCGGCCACCGCCAACTGGGGCTACGACGTGGTGGACTTCTCCGGCCAAGGCTACGGCACCGCCGCCACCGCACTGCGCGCCGACGGCCATTTCCGCCGCCGCGAACTCGGCCTGAACCTCAAGCGGAAAGACCGCTACGACTTCACCGCGGTCTACGATTTCGAATCCGGCCAGTGGCTGGACGTGGCCCTGCGCCTGGACAGCAAGGGCTGGCTGGGCGCCGACTACGGCACGCTGCGGCTGGGCCAGTTCAAGACCTCGGTGAGCATGGAAAGCGCCGCCTCCTCGCGCGCGGCCAGCTTCCTGGAACTGTCCGCGGCCTCGCAGGCGATCCACCAAGGCCGCCGGACCGGCCTGGAGTGGTCGCTGGAACGGCCGCGCTATGCGCTCAGCGCCGCCTATTTCTTCGGCCACGACTTGCAAGGCGACAACCCCGGCACCACCGCCGCAGGCCGCGCGGTCTGGACTCCGGTCAAGACGCAGGAGCGTGTGCTGCACCTGGGCCTGGCCGCGTCGCTGGAGAATCCGCACGGCTACCGCGATGGCCGCGGCGCCTACTTCGCCCCGAGCGCGCGCTTCCGCGCCCGCCCCATGAACGGCATCACCCCGGTGCGCCTGGTCGATTCGGGCAGCCTGCGCCAGACCGACCGGATCCTGCGCAGCGGCCTGGAAGCGCTGTGGATCGACGGCCCGTGGTCGCTACAGGCCGAGTACCTGCGCGCCAGCGCCGCGCGCGACGCCGGCCAGGCCGACTACCGCGCCGAAGGCTACTACCTCAGCGGCAGTTGGGTGCTCACCGGCGAAACCCGGCCCTACAGCGGCAACAACGTCGGCAACGTCAAACCCGCCCGGACCTGGGGCGCGGTCGAACTGCTGGCCCGCTACGGCACGCTCGACCTCGACGACGGCGCCGTGGCCGGCGGCCGCCAGCGCGACCTGACCCTCGGCCTGAACTGGTATCTGACCCGCTATTTCAAGTTCCAGGCCAACTACACCCGCGTCCGCGCCGACCGCGGCCCCCTCAGCGCCGACCCCGAGGTCGCGCAGGTGCGGGCCCAGGTGCAGTTCTGAGGGGCGGGGAT
>CBIFVU010000472.1:0-2220 GCA_966185905.1 uncultured Lysobacter sp. | reverse complement strand
CTTTGCCTATGCCGAATCCCCAATCCCCAATCCCCGCCCCAGAAACAAAAAAGCCGGGCGAAGCGGGGTTTTTTCGTTCCTGCCGCGCGACCGCGACCGCAGCGCGAAGAAGCCCTGGAAGCGGCCAGGCCGACGGCGACCACGTACCCTGATCGCGGGGCGCTGGCCCCGCCGCCGCCCGCCGCCCACTCACCGTTGGCGGCCCAGCTGCTGTGCCAATCCCGAATCCCGAATCCCCGCCCCAGAAACAAAAACCCGGCCGAAGCCGGGTTTTTTCGTTCCTGCCGCGCGACCGCGATCAGGCGGCGCTGGCCAGCGCCTTGATGCGCGCCGACAGGCGGCTCTTGTGACGGGCGGCCTTGTTCTTGTGGATCAGGCCGCGGGCGCTGAAACGGTCGAGGATCGGCTGGGCGACGTCGAAGGCGGACTTGGCACCGGCGGCGTCGTTCTCGCCGAGGGCCTTGAGCACCTTCTTCACGGCGGTGCGCAGCATCGAACGCTGGCTGGCGTTGCGGGCGTTGCGCACGACCGTCTGCTTGGCGCGCTTCTTGGCGGACTTGATGTTTGCCACGGTGAATTCCTGGAAAATTTGGATGGAAACGTAGGTGGAACCGGAAGGGATGGACCGGCTGGGACGCGCCGCGCGGGGCCGGTCGGGACCGGGCGGACGCAGTCGCGGAAAATCAGACCCAAAAGTATGGGCGATTCAGAGGCTTGGGTCAAGCCGCGCGGTGCGGCGCCGGCCGAAGGCGCCGGCCCAGGCCGGGCAGGGGACGCAGACCGCGACGTCTCCCGCGCCGGCAGCCTCTTGCAGTGGAGCCGGGGCGGGGCACGCATTATCCCTTCTCCGCCGCCGCCTGTCGCGCCCGGCCCACGCGAGCAGGGTCCGGCGGCGGCGCGGTGTTCAGCAGGGCCGGCTGCTTGCAGCCGGCAAGCGGCCGGCTCGTCCCGCGCGCATCGCCCAGCGACCTCGCCGTGGCCACCTCATCCGGAGCTCGCCGGCCCGCGACGCCCGCCCTGGCCCGAGCGCCCCGCGAAGGCCGCTGAACCGGCCGCCTGCGGTGCCGTTGAGAGCGGCACGCGGCGGCTATACTTCCAGATTCATCCTTTCGAGCCGCGCCTCGGCCTGTCCGGGGCCTCCATGCCAGAATCTGAATGAGCAGGCTGTTTCGTGACGTCGACAGCGGGCCGCGGTGCCCGCACGGCAGTGTGGTCTGCATCGGCGCCTTCGATGGCCTGCACCTGGGGCATCGCGCGCTGGTGCGCCACACCATGGCGCGCGCCCATGCGCTGGGCGTGCCGGCGGTGGCCCTGAGTTTCGAGCCTTTGCCGCGCGAGTTCTTCGCTCCGGCCGCGCCGCCGCCGCGGCTGCTGTTGCCGCGGGCCAAGGCCGAGGGCCTGTTGGCGCTGGGCGTGGACCAGGCCGGCCTGCTGCGTTTCGACGGCAAGCTCAGCGGCTGGAGCGCGGAGGCCTTCGTCGAGCGCGTGTTGGTGCGGCTGTTGTCGGCGCGCGAGGTCTGGGTGGGCCCCGGTTTCCGCTTCGGCAAGGCGCGCGGCGGCGACATCGGACTGCTGCGGCAGATGGGCGCGCAGGCCGGCTTCGAGGCGCACGAGATCGAGCCGGTGCACCTGGACGGCGAACGCGTATCCAGCACCCGCATCCGCCAGGCGCTGCTGGCCGGCGACTTCGCCGCGGCCGCGGCGCTGCTGGGCCGGCCGTATGCGATCGGCGGCCATGTGGTGCGCGGCCAGCAACTCGGCCGCACCCTGGGCTTCCCCACCGCCAATCTGCGCTTCGGCGGCAAGACCCCGGCCTTGTCCGGCATCTACGCCACCTGGGTGCACGGTCTGGGCGAGCGGCCGTGGCCGTCGGTGTCCAGCCTGGGCACGCGTCCGACCGTGGCCGGGGTGGAGCCGTTGCTGGAAGCGCATTTGTTCGATTTCGACGGCGATTTGTACGGGCGCCGGATCGAAGTGGAGTTCGTCGCTCATTTGCGCGCCGAGCTCAAGTTCCCCGACCTGGACGCGTTGACCGTGCAGATGCACCGCGACGCCGCGCAGGCGCGCCAGGCGCTGGCCGCCGACGCGCAGCGCCGCGCGCTGCGGCCGGCGGTGCCGCCCGACGGCGCGCTGGAGCCCGGGCCCGAGCCACGGCCCATCGCCGAGCCCGCCCAGAAAACCGCCTGAACCACCGCCCTGCGGCCCCCAACGCCCGCCCCA
>CBIFVU010000471.1:0-2231 GCA_966185905.1 uncultured Lysobacter sp. | reverse complement strand
ATGATCGGCGCGTTCGCGCTGCTGGTGGGCACATCGCGGCGCAAGGCCGCGCAGATCAATCTGGAGCTGTGCTTTCCGGAGATGTCCGCCGATCAGCGCGAGCGCCTGCTGCGCGACAGCTTCCGCGACCTGGGCATCGGCTTCTTCGAGTTCGCCCGCGCCTGGTGGGGCTCGGCTGCGCCGATGCGCCGCACCGTGCGCATCGAAGGCCTGGAACAATTGGATGCCGCGCGCGCGGCTGGCCGCGGCGTGCTGCTGGTGTCCGGCCACTTCATGACCCTGGAAATCTGCGGCCGGCTGATGTGCGACCACTTGCCGCTGGCCGGCATGTACCGGCGCCACCGCAACCCGGTGATGGAATGGGCGGTCAAGCGCGGCCGCCTGCGCTATGCCGCGGCCATGTTCACCAACGAAGAAATCCGCCCGGCCATGCGCCACCTCAAGCAGGGCGGCCTGCTGTGGTACGCGCCCGACCAGGACATGCGCGGCAAGGACACCGTGTTCGCGCCGTTCTTCGGCGTGCCGGCGGCCACCATCACCGCCACTCACCAGTTCGCCCGGCTCAGCGGCTGCGTGGTCGCGCCGTTCTTCCACCGCCGCGAAGGCGCCGACTACATCCTGCGCATCGGCGCACCGCTGCCTGATTTCCCCTCCGCCGACGCCACCGCCGACAGCGCTCGCGTCAACGCCCAGATCGAGGCCATGGTGCGGGAGGCGCCCAGCCAATACTTGTGGATCCACCGGCGGTTCAAGCGGCGGCCGCCGGGCGAGGTTTCGCCCTACAAGAAGCAGGGGTGAGCTACGCTCACTCCTCGCTCCAGACCGCTCCCGCATACAGCGCCGCCAGCAGCAACGTCAGGCCGCCCCAGAAGGTCGAGTAGAACGCCAGATGGGTGTTCAAGGGGAAGACGGTCACCAGCAGGGCGAGCATGGCCGGGCGGGCGCGGTCGCGGGCCGGGGCGGCGGCGACGGCCCAGGCGCGGATGGCCAGGGCCGCGCCGGCCAGCCACAGCAGCAGGCCGAAGGCGCCGGTTTCGCTGAGCACTTCCAGGACCAGTTGGTGCGCGTGCAGGGCCGGGCCCTCGCCCCAGGAGGTCTGCACGCCCGGAGCGGGATCGCAGGCGGGGAAGGCTTCGCGGAAACCGCGCGCGCCGACGCCGTTGAGCGGGTGCTCGGCGACCATGCAGGCGGCGGCGCGCCAGATGCGGGTGCGGCCGGACAGAGCGCTGTCCAGGCCTTCCACGTCGGCGCTGACCACCTGCGCGGTGCGCGCCAGGCGCTGGTGCACTTGCGGCGAGAGCCGGTCCAGCGCGGCCAGCGCCAGCAGGCCGAGCAGGAACACGCCCAGCAATCGCTTCCAGCCCAGCAGGCGCCAGCCCGACAGCAGCAGCACCAGGGCATAGGTGATCCAGGACGCGCGCGAACCGGCCAGCACCACCACCACCCCGATCGCCGCAGCCGACGACAGCCAGCCGGCCGCGCCGAAGCGGCGGCCGGCGGCGTACAGCGCGAACGGCGAGAAGCTGGCGATGACCTGGCCGAGCTTGAGATTGCACGGGCCCAGCACGCCGCTCAGGCGGTCCACGCTGTCCAGCTCGAACTGGCTGCACATGCCGTGGCCGCTGATGGCGTGCTTGAGCGCATCGATGCCGGCGAACAACGGGCTGGCCACGGTGCCGGTGGCGCCCTGCACCAGCGCGTCCAGCGTCCACACCGCCAGGATCACGGCCAGGCCGCCGAAGGTCGCCCGGCGACCGCGCCCGGTGGCCACGGCCGCGGCCACCAACCACAGGAACGGCAAGTAGCGCAGGTCCACCGCGGCCTCGCGCAGGGCGCGCCCGGGATCGACCGCATCGATCGCCGAGACCAGCTCGGGCAGCCAGTAGGCCGCGAACAAGGCGCTGGTCAGCGCCCAGGCCGGATCGCTGAGCAAGCGCGCGCCGGTGTTGAAACGCGCCAGCGCCAGCTTGACCAGCATGGTCAGCGCGCCCAGGCTCAGCACCGCCTCGGCATAGCCGGGCGCGAACAGCAGCGCGACATAGGCCAGCACCCAGGCCGGCGCCCAGCGCCAGCCGCTCACCGCCGCAGCCGGCGCGGGCGCCGCCAGGGCGGCGCCTTCAGGCGCGGGCATCGGTGAGTTCGGCGTAGACGGCAAGCGTGGCCTCCTGCATCGCGCGCAAGGAAAACGCCATCGTATCCACAGCCACCGGCGCCTGCGTTAGCAATTCGCA
>CBIFVU010000470.1:0-2233 GCA_966185905.1 uncultured Lysobacter sp. | reverse complement strand
TGCGGCAGGGCTTCGGCGGTGACCGCGCCCTTGGTCAGCTTCATCGCCGCGCAGATCTCGCCGATGGCCTTGTTGGTGCCCGACGAGCCCAGCGCCTCCTGCCAGCCCAGCGAACGATAGGTGCCGGCGAACTGCTGGAACTCGGCGGAGACCTCGTTGAGCGCATCGCGCCATTTCTTCTTGGACAGCTTGCCGCTTTCGAAGAAGCGCCGGGTGGTGGCGATGCAGCCCACCTGCAAGCTCTCGCGCTCGATCGCCTCGAAGCCGCTGCCGACGATGCATTCGGTCGAGCCGCCGCCGATGTCGATCACCAACCGCCGCTCGCCGGGCTTGGAGGGCTGGGCGTGGGCCACGCCCAGGTAGATCAGGCGCGCTTCCTCGCGCCCGGACACCACTTCGATGGCATGGCCCAGCGCCGACTCGGCCGGCATCAGGAAGGCCTGAGGCGCGGCCAGCCGGCGCACGGTGTTGGTGGCGATGGCGCGGACCTGCTGCGGCGGCACGTCGCGGATGCGCTGGCCGAAGCGCGACAGGCATTCCAGCGCGCGCTGGCGCACTTCCGGTGCCAGCCCGCCCTTGCGGTCCAGGCCCTCGGCCAGGCGCACCGTCTCGCGCAGGCGGTCCACCGTGCGCAACTGGCCCAGCACGTAGCGCGCGACCACCATGTGGAAGCTGTTCGAGCCCAGGTCGACCGCGGCGAGCAGGTCACCGTCCTGGAGCGGGAGGCGGGTGGTCGGGAAGAGATTGTTCATGCGGAAGATTCTGGGTCATCCGCACAATTTGGCCAACAACGTCGCCTGGGCCGAGTGCGGCATGGCGCCCTCGGCCGGCGTCGCGCGCAAGTACTCGCCATCGGGTTGCAGCTCCCAGGCGTTGAGGTTGTCGGCCAGGTAATTGGCCAGCGCCTCCTCATAGACGCGGTTGCGCAGCTCCGGGTCCAGGATCGGGAAGCCGGTCTCCACCCGCCGCAGCAGGTTGCGCTCCAGCCAGTCCGCGCTGGAGCAGAACAGGTCGGGCGCGCCGTCGTTGGCGAACCAGTAGACGCGGTGGTGCTCCAGGAAGCGGCCGACGATGGAGCGCACGCGGATGTTGTCCGACACGCCCTCCACCCCCGGACGCAGGGTGCAGGCGCCGCGCACGATCAGGTCGATCTGCACCCCGGCTTGCGAGGCCTGGTACAGCGCGCGGATCACCTGCGGCTCGTTCAGCGCGTTCATCTTGGCCACGATGCGGGCCGGCTTGCCGGCGCGGGCATGCTTGGTCTCGCGGTCGATACGCTTGAGCACCCCGGCGTGCAGGGTGAAGGGCGATTGCAACAGGCACTTGAGCTTGAGCGACGGGGCCAGGCCGGAGAGCTGCTGGAAGATCAGGTGCACGTCGTTGCCGATGTCCGCGTCGGCGGTGATCAGGCCGAAGTCGGTATACACCCGCGCCGTGCCGCTGTGGTAGTTGCCGGTGCCCAGGTGCACATAGCGCTTGAGCTTGCGGCCCTCGCGGCGGACGATCAGCAGCATCTTGGCGTGGGTCTTGTAGCCGACCACGCCGTAGACCACCTGCACGCCGGCCTCCTGCAGCCGGTCGGCCAGGCCCAGGTTGGCCTCCTCGTCGAAACGCGCGCGCAGCTCCACCACCACGGTCACGTCCTTGCCGTTGCGCGCGGCCTGGATCAGGTGCTCGACGATCGGCGAATCCTTGCCGGTGCGGTACAGGGTCTGCTTGATCGCCAGCACGTTGGGGTCTTCGGCGGCCTGGCGGATCAGTTCCAGCACCGGCGAAAACGCGTCGAAGGGATGGTGCAGCAGCACGTCGCCCTCGGCCACCAGCTCGAACATGGCCTCCGCGCCGGGCAGGACGCGCTGCTGGAAGGAGGGGAACTTGAGTTCGGGGCGCTGGACCAGGTCGTAGACCTGGATCACCCGGTTGAGGTTGACCGGGCCGTTGATGCGGTAGACCGCGTTCTCCGGCAGGTCGAAGTTCTCCAGCAGGGTGCGCACGATCGGCTTGGGGCACTGCTCGGCGATCTCCAGCCGCACCGCGCGCAGGTAGCCGCGGCCGACCAGCTCGTCGCGCAGGGCCAGGGCGATGTTGTCCACCTCCTCCTCGTCCACCAGCAACTCGGAGTTTCGGGTCACGCGGAACTGGTAGGCGCCCTTGACCTCCATGCCCGGGAACAGCTCATCGACGAAGGTCGACAGCACCGAGGACAGGAACACGAAGTCGTGCTTGCCGCCGG
>CBIFVU010000469.1:0-2243 GCA_966185905.1 uncultured Lysobacter sp. | reverse complement strand
ATCCCCGCCCCTCAGATCGCCTCGAAGCGATTGGCTTCGACGTTCTTGCGCACTCGCGCCGGGTCCCAGATGCGGCCGTTCATGGCGATGTAGACGCCGGCGGGCAGCGATTGCACTGCGCCGACCGCGGTGCCGATGTTGAATTCGGCGTCCGAGCCGCGGAACCGCGCGGGATTGAGCGCGCCGGTCATGACGATGGTCTTGTCGGCGATGGTGGCCAGCACCTTGGCCGTTTCCACCATGCTGTCGGTGCCGTGGGTGACCAGCACGTGGCGCGCGTCCTGGGCGGCGATGGCGGCGCGGATGAGTTCGCGGTCGGCGGCGGTGATGTGCAGCGAATCCTTGCGGATGATCGGGATCACGTCGTAGCGGAAGGCCACGCCCAATTCGTCGAGGATGCGGCCGATCTGCGGTTCGCCGATCTGGTAGTCGGACTTGTCGTCGAAGTAGATCTTGTCGATCGTGCCGCCGGTGGTGACGATGCAGAGCTTGTCCATCTCGGGTGGGTCGCGTGGTCGGGGGGAGGGCCTCGATTATAGGTGCAGACGCTGGCCGGGCCGGCCTTCAGCCGCGCTTGCGCCCCAGCCGCGCCTTCACCCCGGCCAGATTGGCGGCGAACACCACCACCAAGGCCAGGACCAGTTCGGCCCAGGCGTAGCCGCGCTCGGCCGGCGAAGACCAGGCCAGCATCACGCCATGGCAGAACCAGAACAGGGCCAGCACTCCCGCCCAGTAGGCCGCCAGGCGGCTGCGCCGCCAGACCCCGCCCGCGAGCAGCAGCGGCGGCAGCACGAACACCAGCAGGCCGGTGGCCAGATGGCGGCCGCCGGGCAGATACCACAGCGCGAACAAGCCGGCCAGGGCGAGCAGGGCGGCCAGCAGGGTGCGGTCGGCGGGACTGCGCGGCGGGGATGCGCTCACGAGGCCACCTTGCCGGCCAGCTCGGCCACGCGGCGGCCGAGCGCGCGCGCCAATTGCGCTTCTTCCTCGGTCGGCTGCGGATCGTCCTGCGGCCCGGCGACGTGGCTGGCGCCGTAGGGGGTGCCGCCGCTGCGGGTGCTGCTCAGCCCCGGCTCGGTGAAGGGAATGCCCAGCACCACGCAGCCGTGATGGAGCAGGGGCACCAGCATGGTCAGCAAGGTCGACTCCTGGCCGCCGTGCTGGCTGGCGGTGGAGGTGAACACCGCCGCCGGCTTGCCCACGAGGGTGCCGCTGGCCCATTGCGCGCCCAGGCCGTCGAGCCAGTGCTTGACCGGCGCGGCCATGTTGCCGAAGCGGGTCGGGCTGCCCAGGACCAGGCCGGCGCATTCCTCCAGGTCGCGCGGCTCCACATAGGGCGCGCCCTCCTCGGGCACCGGCGGCGCAGCGGTCTGGGTGATCGCGGCCACCGGCGGCACGCTGCGCAGGCGCGCCGACATGCCCGGCACCTCGCCGATCCCGCGCGCGATCTGCCGCGCCAGGCGCGCGACCGAACCGCCGCGGCTGTAGTAAAGCACCAGCACTTCGCTCATCGGACTCTCCTTCTGCGGCGCAAAGGATAGAGGAATGCGCGCGGCCGGAGCGCGGCGGCGAGGGCCGGCCGCAGGCCATGCCAAGGCGAGCCATGCCTAAGCGAGCCGAGCGGGACGCGGCCGAGCGGGCCGAGCCGGTACGCTCGGCCGAGGCCCGGCTGGCCGGAATCTCGGCCAGGGCCCGCGCTCGGCTCGAATCCGCGCCGGGTGCGCAGAAGGGCAAGCGAACCCAGGCCGCGCCTGCGAGCGCGCGTGGCGCGGAGCGGGCCGGCGCGAACCCGGCGGCCCAGCGCGCGCCCGGAGCGCAGGCCTCGGGCGGCGTCCGGTCCCGTGGGGCGCGATGGGCCGGCTCCGGCCGGCCTGCATCCCCCGCCCACGCCGCATCGGTTAACCTGCCGGCGATGGAACCCTTGGACTCGATCTATCGCTGGAGCGAGCGCGTGCGCGACCGCGCGCGCGTGGGCACTTTCTTCCGCTTCCTGGCCCGCCGCTTCCTCGACGACGACCTGTTCCAGGCCGCCGGCGCACTGTCCTACACCACCGTCTTCGCCCTGGTGCCGCTGTCGATGGTGGTCTTCGGCGTGCTCTCGGCCTTCCCCATGTTCGGGGAGTGGAGCGACCGCCTCAGCGACTACATCTTCTCCAACTTCGTGCCCTCCGCGGCGCGTTCGGTGGAAAACTACCTCAAGCAGTTCTCGGCCAACGCCGGCCAGCTCACCACCGCCGGCGTGA
>CBIFVU010000468.1:0-2259 GCA_966185905.1 uncultured Lysobacter sp. | reverse complement strand
TTTCCGCCTTCGGAAGAAGGGACCCGCGCCGCGCTCATGAGTGCGCCAACGCCTGGGTCAGCGCCACGAACTCGTCCAGCTTGGCCCGCGCCGCACCCGAGGCCAGGGTGCGCCGCGCCAGCTCGATGCCTTCGGCGATGCCGGGACTCTTGCCGGCGACATACAGCGCGGCGCCGGCGTTGAGCGCGACGATCTCGCGCGGCAGGCCCTCGCGGTCTTCCAGGGCCTGCAACACCATCGCCCGCGACTCCAGCGCATCGGCCACGCGCAGGTTGCGGCTGGCGGCCATGGCGATGCCGAAGTCCTCCGGGTGCACTTCGTATTCGCGCACCTGGCCGTCGCGCAGCTCGCCGACCAGGCTGCCGGCGCCGAGCGAGAGTTCGTCCATGCCGTCGCGGCCCCAGACCACCAGCGCGCGCTGCGCGCCCAGCTCCTGCAGCACGCGCACCTGGATACCGACCAGGTCGGGATGGAACACTCCCATCAGGATGCTCGGCGCATCGGCCGGGTTGGTCAACGGGCCGAGGATGTTGAACAGCGTGCGCACACCCATCTCGCGCCGCACCGGCGCGACCACCTTCATCGCCGGATGGTGCACCGGCGCGAACATGAAGCCGATGCCGGCCTGTTCGATGCAGCGCCCGACCTGCTCGGGTTGCAGCTCGATCGCCGCGCCCAGCGCTTCGAGCACATCGGCACTGCCGGACTTGGACGACACACTGCGGTTGCCGTGCTTGGCCACCTTGGCCCCGGCCGCGGCGACCACGAACATGCTGGCGGTGGAGATGTTGAAGGTGTGCGCGCCGTCGCCGCCGGTGCCGACGATGTCGACCAGGTGGGTCTTGTCGGCGACCTGCACTGGGCGCGCGAACTCGCGCAGCACGGTCGCCGCGCCGGCGATCTCGCCGACGGTTTCCTTCTTCACCCGCAATCCGGTCAGGATCGCGGCGGTCATGGTCGGCGAGACTTCGCCGCGCATGATGGTGCGCATCAACCCGACCATTTCGTCGTGGAAGATCTCGCGGTGTTCGATGGTGCGCTGGAGCGCTTCTTGCGGAGTCATGGGCATCTCTGGGCGATCGGATCGGTGGAGGGGAGCGGGGCAACGCAGGCGCTCAGCGCCGCCATCGCTCCACCCGCGCCGGGTCGCGCCGCCGGCGCGGCGCCGCTGGCGTTCGGCCCATGCTCAACGCTCCAGGAAATTGCGCAGCAGCGCGTGGCCGTGCTCGGTCTTGATCGATTCGGGATGGAACTGCACGCCTTCCACCGGATGCTCGCGGTGGCGCAGGCCCATGATCTCCTCGAAGCCGCCGTCGTCGAACTCGGTCCAGGCGGTGACCTCCAGGCTCTCGGGCAGGCTTTCGCGCTCGACCACCAGCGAGTGGTAGCGGGTGGCCTCGTAGCCGTCGGGCAGGCCGGCGAACACGCCGCGGCCCTCATGGCGGATCGCCGAGGTCTTGCCGTGCATGATCCGCTTGGCCCGGATCACCCGGCCGCCGTAGGCCTGGCCCAGGCTCTGGTGGCCCAGGCACACGCCCAGCACCGGGGTGCTCGCGCCCAGCCGCTGGATCACCTCCAGCGACACACCGGCCTGGTCGGGCGTGCACGGTCCGGGCGAGATCACGATGCGTTGCGGCGCCAGCGCGGCGATCTGGTCCACCGACAGCTCGTCGTTGCGGATCACCTTCACCTCCGCCCCGAGCGCTTGCAGGTACTGCACGAGGTTGTAGGTGAAGCTGTCGTAGTTGTCGATCATCAGCACGGACATGACACGTCTCGGAGGCGGCGTGGGTGTGGGCGGGAGCGGAGCGAAGGCCCTGCCGGCGGCGGTGCGCGGCCGAGGCGGCTGGAGCGGCCGCGGCCGCCGGCCTTGGGTCCGGGATTATCGCGTGTCCGGGCGACGCGCCGCCGGCCCGGGCCGCCGGCGAGCGGTGCAGATCTGCGACCGGGTCGGCAGCCTCCGCGCGCGGCCGGCGGAAACGCGCAGGAGCGGTCCCCCGGCGCGGCGGGCGCGAGGGCAATGCGAGCGGGGGACGCTGCGCTGGAGCGCGGCGGGCCGGGTTCAGCGGCCGCGGGAACGATCGGCGATGGCGGGGTCACGCGGGGAATCCTCGGAAGACAGCGACGGGCGGACGGAGGCGCTACGCCACCATCGCCAGCCCAGGCCGGCCTTCAGGGATTCGCAGGGGACCGCTCGGAGGATCATGGGGCCACTGTAGCGGGTGTCGGGCTTGGGGTGAAGCGGGGAATGGGGAATGG
>CBIFVU010000467.1:0-2278 GCA_966185905.1 uncultured Lysobacter sp. | reverse complement strand
GCCCCTGATCCCCGAAACCGGCAGACCCAAGTTCCAAAGAACCGCACCACCGCACCCTCGCACCTACCGGATCCGGACGGGACCCCCAAAGCCAGCGCCAGCGCTCGCCCAATCCCCAATCCCGAATCCCCGCACCAAAAGGAGCAACCGATGTCCGACGTGACCCTGCTGCGTATCGGCATCGCCATCGCCGGCGCCATCCTGATCGGCGCGATCTTGTTCTTCGGCCGGCCGCGCAAGCCCGGCCAGGGCAAGCGCGTAGCGCGCGATGAGGACAACCGCGGCAAGCCGGCGCGACAGGAGCCCTCGCTGGGCGAGCAGTTGCAGGGCGAACTGGCCGGGCAGCCCGGTCCGCCGGGCGAGGCCACCACCCAGGCCGAGCTGGAACTGTTCGAGCGCACTCTGGAAGGCGGCGCCAATGCCGCCAACAGCGAGCTCGGCCGCCGCGTCAGCGACGAGTTCGACAAGATCGTCACCCTGTACCTGGCCGCGCGCGCCGGGCAGAAGCTGCACGGTCCGGACATCGTGGTCGCCGCCGAGAAGGCCGGCCTGGTCTATGGCCACATGGGCGTGTTCCATCGCCTGGTGGAGAACCATCCCGAGCGCGGCCCGGTGTTCAGCGTGGCCAACATCATGAAGCCGGGCAGTTTCGACATGGCCACCATCCAGTCGCTGGAGACCCCGGCGGTGGCTTTCTTCCTGACCTTGCCCGCGCCGATCCCGGCGCTGGATGCCTGGGAGACCATGCTGCCCACCGCCCAGCGCATGGCCGAACTGCTCGACGCGGTGGTGCTGGACGAGCAGCGCAACGCGCTCGGCCGCCAGCGCATCGCCCATCTGCGCGACGAGCTGCGCGCCTACGACCGCCAGCGCGAAGCGCCGCCGTTGAGCAAGCCCTCGCGCTGGTGAGCCCGTCGCGGCGGCGCGCGCGCCGGCCTGAGCCGCAGGCGAGGGCGCCCGCGCACGGCGCGCCGGCCCGGCCCTCGCCGAAACGATGCGCGTGGGTGGCGCTCGGCTGCGCCAGGCGCGGTCGGCGGCCGCACCGCGCTGTGTGCGGTTGGCGGGCAGCGGTTGCGACGGCGCGACGCCGCGGTGCGGCGATCGGGCCGGCAGGAATCCGGCGGGCAGGAATTCGGCGCAAACCTGGCTTGCGCCCACCCGCGACACGCCTCGGTGCCGGCGCATTCTGCCCAGTCGCGCGTGGCGCCGGGCGCCCGGGCACCGGCCCGGCCGCCGCCAGCGCGCCGGCTCGGCCCCAACCACCGTTGCGTTCTCAGCCCGCGACACGCCGCCCATGCACAATCGCGGCCAACCCGTTCAAAATGCGCCAGCCCGCTGGAACGGCAGCGCCAGGACCCATCGCCCGTGACCACCGAATCCCAGACCGCCGCCCAGCGCGCCGCCGAGCTGCGCCGCCAGCTCGAGGACGCCAACTACCGCTACTACGTCCTCGACGATCCCACCCTGGCCGACGCCGACTACGACCGCTTGCTGCGCGAACTCGAAGCACTGGAGGCCGCCCATCCGGCACTGGTCTCGCCCGATTCGCCGACCCAGCGCGTGGGCAACGCGCCCTCCGGCCAGTTCGCCGAGGTCCGCCATGCCATGCCGATGCTCTCGCTGGGCAATGCCTTCAGCGACGAGGAGGTGGCCGATTTCGTGCGCCGCATCGTCGAACGCCTGGACGTGGACTCGCCGGTGTTCTCGGTCGAACCCAAGCTCGACGGCCTGGCCATCAGCCTGCGCTACCAGGACGGCCGCTTCGTCCAGGGCGCCACGCGCGGCGACGGCGCCACCGGCGAGGACGTGACCGCCAACCTGCGCACGGTCAAGGCCATCCCCATGCAGTTGCGCGGCCAGGCTTGGCCGCCGGTGCTGGAAGTGCGCGGCGAGGTCTACATGCCGCTGGCCGCGTTCAAGGCCTACAACGAAAAGGCGCTGGCCGAGGGCGGGAAAGTCCTGGCCAACCCGCGCAACGGCGCGGCCGGCTCGCTGCGCCAGCTCGACCCGCGCCTGACCGCGCAGCGGCCGCTGGCCTTCTACGCCTATGCCGTGGGCGTGGTCGAAGGCGCGCAACTGCCGCCGACCCATTCGGCCACCTTGCAGCGGCTGCGCGAGTGGGGCTTCCCGGTCAGCGGCGAGAGCGGGGTGGTGGCCGGGCTCGAAGGCCTGCTCGGCTATTACCGGCAGATGGGCGCCAAGCGCGACCGGCTGCCCTTCGACATCGACGGCGTGGTCTACAAGCTCGACGACTACGCCGGCCAGCGCGAGATGGGCT
>CBIFVU010000466.1:0-2280 GCA_966185905.1 uncultured Lysobacter sp. | reverse complement strand
TCGACACCGGCGCCGGCGGCGAGGCCTCCAGCACCGCGATCCAGGCCATGATCCGGCAGTTGATCGAAGCGGAGAACCCGCGCAAACCGCTGTCCGACGCGCGCCTGGCCGAGACCCTCAAGGCCACCGGCGTGCCGGTGGCGCGGCGCACCGTGGCCAAGTACCGCGAAGCCATGAGCATCCCCTCCTCGCAGGACCGGGTGCGCATGGGCTGAGCCCGGCGGGCGCGCCGGGCGCGGGGGCACGGGTTCGCTCATGCCGCGGGCTCACCGGCTCATGCCGAATCGGCCAGATCCGGCCAGACTCGGCCAGATCGACCACTTTTTCCTTTTCCTTCAAATCCTTGCGGGCGCCTCGCGGGCGGAAGCACAGGCCGGGCCCTTGCGTCCCCGCCCCAGAGTGAGATGCTGGGGGCCCTGGCCCGGCCAGGGGCGTCACCCCGGTCCGAGCGGTCCGGCAAGACCCGGACGCCACCGCGGTTCCGCATTCACCCGCGACGTGAAGGAGGTCCCCGATGCGCATCGAAACCCACGGCCAGCAGATCGAAGTCACCGCCGCCCTGCGCGACTACGTGGAAACCAAGCTGGCCCGCCTGCAACGCCATTACGACCAACCTTTCGACGTGCGCACCCAGCTCAGCCTGGACAAGCCCGACCATCGCGCCGAGGCCACCATCACCGTCGCCGGTCGCACCATCCACTGCGACGCGGCCGCCATCGACATGTACGCCGCCATCGACCTGCTCGCCGACAAGCTCGACCGCCTGCTGATGAAGCACAAGAGCAAGCTGGTGGACCATCACCGTGGCGAGAGCCTGGCCCGCAACGGCGAATTCGGCTGAGCGAAGCTTTACACTCCGCGCCAGCCTTCAACCGCAAGCCCCATCCGCCGTCATGCCGCTTTACGACCTGTTGAGCGCGGACCGCGTTGCGATCCTGGACGAACCCGGCGATCGCAACGCGGTGCTCGAAACCGCCGCGCAGTTGTTGGCCGACGGCCGCCCTGCCCTGGCCAGCGCCCTGGGCGCCACCCTGCACGAACGCGAACGCCTGGCCAGCACGGCGATCGGCCATGGCGTGGCGATCCCGCACGGCCGCACGCCGCTGTGCGAGACCGGGCGAGCGGCGTTCCTGCGCTTGGCCCGGCCGGTGGACTTCGGCGCCGCCGACGGCCGGCCGGTGGACCTGGTGTTGGCGATGGCCGTGCCCGAGCACCACGTGCAGCAGCATCTGCAGTTGCTGGCCGAACTGGCCGAACGCTTCGCCGACCCCGACTTCCGCGAATGCCTGCGCCAAGCCCCCGACGCTGGCGCCCTGGGCGGCCGTCTGCTCGAGCGCTGCCGCCGCAGCGCAGCCTGAGCCCGCGCGCGAACGGCTGACATGCGCCGGGGCCACACTGGCCGCGCCGATCCCCGCCCCCCACTCGGCAGCAGCCCGGCCCTGCACAAGACCGGCGAACTCAGCGCGCATCCCCAGGCAGCAGCGAACCACCGCCTGCCCTGGAACCATCGCGATCCTCAGACCTGCCGCCCCACCGCTTTTCCGAATCCCCAATCCCCAATCCCGAATCCCCAATCCAGCTAAACTGCCTCCCCATGAGCAAAAGCATCCGCGCCGGCGAACTGTTCGAGCAACAGCGCGACCGCCTGGACCTGCGCTGGCTGGCTGGCCAACGCGGCGAGGGGCGATTGGTCGAGGCGGTGGAGACGGTGGCGCGGCGCCCGTCGCTGGCCGGTTACCTCAATGCGATCTACCCGAACAAGGTGCAGATCCTGGGCACCGAGGAGCTCACCTGGCTGGACGGGCTGGATTCGCGCCTGCGCTGGGAGACCATCGAGAAGATCATCCAGTTCCGGCCGCTGGCGCTGGTGATCAGCAAGGACCAGCCCTGCCCGGAAGATCTGCGCATCGCCGCCGAAGAGAGCGACACGCCGCTGTGGGGCTCGCCGCGCCGCGGGCACGAGTTGCTCAACCACCTGCAATACCACCTGGCCCGCGCGCTGGCGCCGCAGATCACCCTGCACGGGGTGTTCATGGAGATCTACTCCATCGGCGTGCTGATCACCGGCGAATCGGGCTCGGGCAAGAGCGAGCTGGCGCTGGAGCTGGTGACCCGCGGCCACCGGCTGGTCGCCGACGACGCTCCCGAATTCACCCAGATCGCCCCGGACGTGCTCGACGGCACTTGCCCGGACCTGCTGCAGGACTTGCTGGAAGTGCGCGGCCTGGGCGTGCTCAACATCCGCCAGATGTTCGGCGACACCGCGGTCAAGAACAACAA
>CBIFVU010000465.1:0-2325 GCA_966185905.1 uncultured Lysobacter sp. | reverse complement strand
GCGTAGGGCACTTTGTCGGGCATGAGTTCTTAGGCCGCGCACCCCCCCGGTGGCGTTCACGGCCGAAGAACTCATGCCCGACAAAGTGCCCTACGCCAGCCCGGCGGTGCGCCTGTTCGCGCGCGAACTGGGCGTGGACCTGGCGCGCGTCACCGGCAGCTCGCGCGGTGGCCGCATCACCAAGGAAGACGTGCAGTCCTTCGTCAAGGGCGTGATGCAGGGCGGCGGCGCGGCCGCCGCTGCCGGCACCGCGCCCGCGCTCGGCGGCGGCCTCAACCTGCTGCCCTGGCCGAAGGTGGATTTCAGCAAGTTCGGCGAGACCGAAACCAAGCCGCTGACCCGCATCCAGAAGCTCTCCGGCGCCAACCTGGCGCGCAACTGGGCGATGATCCCCCACGTCACCCAGCACGACGATGCCGACATCACCGAGCTGGAAGCGCTGCGCGTGGCGTTGAACAAGGAGAACGAGAAGGCCGGCATCAAGCTGACCATGCTGGCCTTCCTGATGAAGGCCTCGGTCTCGGCGCTGCAGAAGTTCCCGACCTTCAACGCCTCCCTCGACGCCAGCGGCGAGAACCTCACGCTGAAGAAGTATTTCCACATCGGCTTCGCCGCCGACACCCCCAACGGCCTGGTGGTGCCGGTGGTGCGCGACTGCGACAAGAAGGGGGTGCTGCAGATCGCCAAGGAAACCGGCGAACTGGCGGCCAAGGCGCGCGAAGGCAAGCTCGGCCCGGCCGAGATGAGCGGCGGCTGTTTCTCGATCAGCTCGCTCGGCGGCATCGGCGGCACCGCCTTCACCCCGATCGTCAACGCGCCGGAAGTGGCGATCCTGGGTGTGTCCAAGTCGGCGACCAAGCCGGTCTGGGACGGCAAGCAGTTCGCCCCGCGCCTGATGTTGCCGTTGTCGCTGTCCTACGACCACCGCGTCATCGACGGCGCGGCCGCCGCGCGTTTCACCGCCTACCTGGCGCAGTTGCTGGCCGACATGCGCCGCGTGCTGTTGTAAGCCGCGCCGCCGGCCGGGCCCGCCGATCCGCGTGCGGACGGCGGCCCGCCGCAGCGGCCGGGCGTGCGCGGCCTGCACTGCTCGCCGCCGCCGCGACCGCGTCCCACCACGTCCCGTCCCAGGAGTCGTCCGCCGCATGATGAGTCGCCTGTCGTCCGCCACCGCCCGCCGCCGCCTTCGCCTGGGCCTGGCGCTCCTGCTCGCGCCGCTGGCGGCGCAGGCCGCCGACGACTGTCGCCTCGCGCTCGGCCGCGGCTGGCCGCCGGCTACCGAGAACCACGGCTCGGCGGTGGAGCAGGTGCTCGCCGCCCAGGCCAAGCCGCGCCTGCGCCTGACCCAACTGCCGGTGCGCGGCGTCGAAAGCGGGCTGATGCTGATCCCCGGCAACGGCGAGCGCGCCGACTGGACCCTTCGCCACGCCACCGCCAGCGAGCGGGTCGCGGCCTGGACCCGTTCGCGCAACGGCGGCGCCCTGGAGATGCGCCTGGACCAGGAGGTCGAGACCGATGAGGCGCCGCTGCCGGCCGAACTGGGCCAGCGCCTGGTCGATGCCTGGAGCCGCACGCTCGCCGCCGCCGTGCCCGCCGACCGGCCGGCGGAGTTCCACGACAAGGACCAACTGCTGTTCCTGGTCGATGGCCTGCGGGTCAGCGGCCTGGAGCCCGACTGCGGGCCGGCGCGGCGCTTGCTGCGCCAGGCCGAGTTGCTGACCGAGGCCGCCGACGAAAGCCCGGCCAAGCGCGAACGCCGCTGGCGCGAGCTGGCCGAGTCGCTGGACGAGCTCGACCGCGAGCTCGCCGGCAATCCCGAATGAGCCCGGCCGGGCCGCCCGCGCCTCGGCGCGGCGGCGCGGCCGACATCGCTTCCCGGCGCCGGTCGCCCGACCCGCGCCACGCACGGCCCGCCGGCCGCGCGTCCACGGCCTGGACCGAGTCCGGGCCGCCACAGAATCAGAACCAGAGGATGCAGGCGCCATGGCCAACCCCATCGAAGTGAAGGTTCCCGACATCGGCGACTACGACGATGTGCCGGTGATCGAGTTGCTGGTCGCAGTCGGCGACACGGTCAAGAAGGACCAGGGCCTGGTCACGCTGGAATCGGACAAGGCCACGATGGAAGTGCCGTCCTCCGCCGACGGCGTGGTCAAGTCGATCAGCGTCAAGGTCGGCGACAAGGTCTCGCAGGGCGCGGTGATCGCGGTGCTGGACGTCGAGGGCGAAGCGGCCGGCGCCGCCCAGTCCGCAGGTGCTGGCGCGCCTGCGGGGGGCGAGAGCGCGGCGGCCGGCGCGCCGGCCGCACCAGCCTCGCCCGCGAGC
>CBIFVU010000464.1:0-2326 GCA_966185905.1 uncultured Lysobacter sp. | reverse complement strand
CCCTCGTCGCGCAGCGCCTTGCACGCCTGCGCGCCGGAGTAGTCGAACTCGCAGGCCTGGCCGATCACGATCGGGCCGGCGCCGATGATCAGGACGGTTTTGATGTCGGTACGCTTGGGCATGTCGTCCTCAATAAAGTCGGTCTTGCCACGCCTCGGGGGCGCGCCAGGTGATTTGCTCGGGCGATCGGGCATCGACCGCGCCATGGTCGACCGCGGCGCGAACCTCGCGCTGCATCGCGGTCCAGGTCGGAGCGGCGGCGCCGATGCGCGCGCCGATCCGGTTGTTGTGGGCGTCCATGGCCCGGCTCGGGTGGCCTTCGCCGCCGCGCTCCATCACCGCCGTCACCCAGTCCACGCAGACCGGCGAGAGGGTGTAGGCGACCACGGCGCTGGCCAGGCTGTGGCGGTAGGCGTCGGCCGGGCCGTTGCGGCCGCCCGGCAGGCCGGCCGCGAACCACTGCGCATACACCGCGGCCAATACGAAGGCGGGATAGGCGGCCGCCAGCGCCGAGGCCGCCAACAACCAACGCCCTGCGCGCCTGGAGCCCAGGCGCCGGGACCGTGGGGGCTGCGGCAGCGTCGCGGCGGTCACTGCAGCGGCGGGTCGATGCCGCAGGCCTTGGAAGCGCGCAAGCCCACGGCTTGTTCGCCCATCAGCTCCTGGCCTACGTCCGGCAGCGAACCGTTGAGGCGCTGGCCGGTCGGCGTGTCCAGGAACTTCAGCGCCTGCTCGCGCTCGGCCGGGGTCGGCGGCTCCGGCTCCGGACCGGCTGCCTCGCCCAGGCCGCTCAGGGTGGAATGCCGCAGCATGGCCGCGAACTTGCCGCCCACCGGGGTGCGCACGAAGGCCAACCACTCCGCCGCGCCGGCTTCGCCGCCGATCCATTCGGCAAAGCCGGACTGGAAGCGCGCGTCAAAGATCGCCTTGGACTGATCGAGGAAGCAGCCGCGCTTGGCCGGGGCCAGCTGCGCGAGGCTGTCGTCCTTGCCGGCCTGCGCGATCAGCAGGTCGACGAAGCGGTCGAAGCCGAACGCGCGTTGCAGTTCGAGCATGGTCGCGCTCGCCGCCGCGGATGCGGATGCGGATGCGGATGCGGAGGCGGATGCGGAGGCGGCCGGCGGCGCGGGCGCTTGCACCGAGGGCGCGGCCGCGGGCGTGGCCGCCGAGACGGCCGCCGGCACGGCCAGGGCCGGCAACGCCAGCGCCAGCGCCCAGGCGAGGGGGCCGGCGCTCATGCCCGCGCCTGCTGCATGGCGGCGATGAAGCGGTCGAACAGCGGCGAGACATCGTGCGGGCCCGGACTGGCCTCCGGATGGCCCTGGAAGCTGAACGCCGGCGCGTCGGTCAGGGCGATGCCCTGGTTGCTGCCGTCGAACAGCGAGCGGTGGGTCACCCGCACATTCGCCGGCAGGCTGGACTCGTCCACGGCGAAACCGTGGTTCTGCGAGGTGATCATCACCCGCCCGGTGTCCAGGTCCTGGACCGGGTGGTTGGCGCCGTGGTGGCCGAACTTCATCTTCAAGGTCTTCGCGCCGGTGGCCAGGCCCAGCAGCTGGTGGCCCAGGCAGATGCCGAAGGTCGGGACCTTGCGGGCGATGAATTCCCGGATCGCGGCGATGGCGTAGTCGCAGGGCTCCGGATCGCCGGGGCCGTTGGACAGGAACACGCCATCGGGCTTGAGCGCCAGCGCTTCGGCCGCCGGCGTCTGCGCCGGCACCACCGTCACCTTGCAGCCGCGCTCGGCGATCATGCGCAGGATGTTGAGCTTGACCCCGAAGTCGTAGGCGACCACGTGGAAACGCGGCTCGGCCTGGAGGAAGGCGTTGCGGTCCAGGTCCAGTTGGCCCTCGGTCCACGCATAGCGCTCGCGCGTGCACACTTCCTTGGCCAGGTCCATGCCTTTCAGGCCGGGGAACTTGCGCGCAGCCTCGATGGCCTGGTCCACGTCGATCTCGCCGGCCATCAGCGCGCCGTTCTGCGCACCGGTGTCGCGCAGCAGCCGGGTCAGCTTGCGCGTGTCGATGTCGGCGATGGCCACCACGCCGCGCTCGGCCAGCCACTGCGGCAGCGCGACCTGGCTGCGCCAGTTGCTGGGCCGGCGCGGCACGTCGCGCACGATCAGGCCCGATGCCCAGACCTGGCGCGCCTCGTCGTCCTGCCCGGTGCAGCCGGTGTTGCCGACGTGCGGATAGGTCAGCGTCACCAATTGGCGCGCATACGAGGGGTCGGTGAGGATTTCCTGGTAGCCGGTGATGGCGGTGTTGAATACGACTTCGCCGACGCTGAGGCCGGGCGCGCCTACGGAAACGCCCTCGAACACGGT
>CBIFVU010000463.1:0-2364 GCA_966185905.1 uncultured Lysobacter sp. | reverse complement strand
GCGACTTCGTGCACCTCGATGCCCATGCCGTTGATCATGCCGATGATGTCTTCGATCTGTTCGGCGTCGACCAGATCGTCGGGCAGGTGATCGTTGACCTCGGCATAGGTCAGATAGCCCTGCTCCAAGCCCTTGGAAATCAGGAGCTTGATATCGGACGGAGGGGGCTGACGTTCGTTGGCCATGGGCTGCGCCACCGCGCTAATGAGGGTAGGGAACGCTCCAGTATAACAGGTCCGGGCCGCCCGGCCGGGATGCGGCGGGCGGCGGGGTCCGGTCAGGCCCGGAGAAGGAAGGTGACCGGGCCGTCGTTGACCAGGCTGACGACCATATGGGCGCCGAACCGCCCGGTTTCCACCCCTGGCCGATGGCGCGCCCGGCAGGCCTGGACCAGACGGTTGAATAGCGGTTCAGCCAGCTCCGGCGCGGCGGCGGTACTGAAGCCCGGGCGCATGCCGCTGCGGGTGTCGGCGGCCAGGGTGAACTGGCTGACCAGCAGCAGCCCGCCGCCGGTGTCGGCCAGGCCGCGGTTCATCCGCCCGGCCTCGTCGGCGAACACCCGGTAGCCCAGCAGGCGCTCGGCCATGCGCTCGATCTGGGCCGGCCCGTCGTCGGGCTCGATTCCGACCAAGGCCAGCAGTCCGGGGCCGATCGCGCCGACTACTTCGCCGTCGACCGCGACCCGGGCCTCGGACACGCGCTGGATCAGGCTCAGCATGCGCGGCCCGGCTGGCCGGAACCCGACAGCGGAGCCCCGCCGGCCGCGCGGGGTGCGCGGCGCCAGGGCCCGGGAGCGGGCGTGGACACGAAAGCAGGCATGCGGCACCCGATGCGGGAAGGGGCGTCCAGTGTAAGCGCTGGGCCGCGGCCGACCCTGCGCCCAGCGGCCCTCCGGCGGGCCGGGTTCCGCCGGCCAGGGTGCGAGCTGCCTTGTCCCGAACTGCCCGACGCGGCCAGGCCAAGCCAGGCTCGGCCTGGCCCAGCCTGGCCCAGCATGGCCCGACCTGGCTTTGCCTGGCTTGCCGCGGCCTGGCCCGGATCGGTTCGGCGGGGTAGCCCGGCCCCGCCTTTCCGGCCCGATCAGGGGCCTCCCGGCCTCCCAGCCTGCCGGCCTCCCGGCCCGCCGGCCGATGCCTCCGCGCCGGCCCGCCCCCGGGGCCAGCCGCGCGTCCTCCCGGGCAGGCCATCGGCCCGCGCCAGCGCCACCCGCGCCGCCCTCCGCCCCGGGGAGCGGCCCCGGCCAGCGGCTAAACTTCGGCGATGACCCGATTCGCCGCCCATCTGCTGCACGCCTTCGCCCGCCTGATCGGCGCCCTGCCCTGGCCCTGGCAGCGGCGCCTGGGCGATGCCGTGGCCGCGCTGTGGCAGCGCCTGGACGCGCGCGAGGCGCGGGTGGTGCGGGTCAACCTCAGCCTGGCCTATCCGGAACTGGAGGCGGCCGAGCGCGTCCAATGGCAGCGCGCGATCATGCGTACCACCGCCCGCCAGGCGATCGAGACCCTGGGCCTGTGGACCCGCCCGCACGCCCGCAACCTGGCCCTGCTGCGCGAGCGACACGGCACCGAACTGTTCGATGCCGCCCTGGCCTCCGGCCGCGGCCTGATCGTGGCCGCGCCGCACTACGGCAACTGGGAACTGCTGAACCAGTGGCTGGCCTCGCGCACGGCGCTGGCGATCCTGTACCGGCCGCCGGACTCGGCGGTGGCCGAGGCCTTCCTCAACCGGGTCCGCGCCGACACCGACGCCGAACGAGTCACCCAGATCCGCGCCGAGGGTGCGGCGGTGCGCCAATTGTGGAAGCGGCTCAGTGCCGGCGGCGTGGTCGGGATCCTGCCCGACCAGCAACCCAAGGCCGGCGACGGCGAGTTCGCGCCGTTCTTCGGCGTGCCGGCGCTGACCATGTCCCTGCTCGGGCGGCTGGCCGAGCGCACCGGCGCGACGGTGCTGTTCGCCTATTGCGAGCGCCTGCCCGAGGACGGCGGCGCACCGGGCTTCGCCCTGCGCATCGAGGCCGCACCGGAGGGCATCGCCGACCCGGACCCGCAACGCGCCTGCGCTGCGCTCAACGCCGCGGTCGAGCGCATCGCCCGGCGCGATCCGGCGCAGTACCAATGGACCTACAAGCGCTACACCCTTCGCCCCTCCGGCGACGGCCGCGACAACCCCTACCGCTCGATCGAAACCGACCGCCGCTGAGGCCGCCGGCAGGCGTCCGCGCCGGAGCGGTCCGCGCGTGCGGCCGCCCCGCTACACTCGGCACAGGCCCGCCCTGTCCCGACGATGACCTCGACCCCGCCCGGCACCGACCTCGCCGACTCCGCCGCCCGCACCGCGGGCGCTTCCGGGCCAGTGCCGAGTGTAGCG
>CBIFVU010000462.1:0-2410 GCA_966185905.1 uncultured Lysobacter sp. | reverse complement strand
ACAGCTGGCGCGACGGCGAATGGACCATGTTCGACGAGACCTACATCCACTGGGCCCAGAACGGCTCCAGCCAGAACCGGATCATCCTGTTCTGCGACATCGAACGGCCGATGCGCTGGGCCTGGGCGCGCGGGCTGAACCGCTTCATCGCCCAACGCCTGATCGCCGCCGGCGCCTCGCCGAACCAGGAAGGCGACAAGACCGGCGCGATCAACAAGCTGTTCAAGTACTTCTACGCGGTGCGGTTGAAGACCAAGGCGCTGAAGGAGCGCAGCAAGGGCACGTATTACGCGATCAAGTACCTGGCGGTGCTGGCGGTGGTGGCCCTGATCGTGTGGTGGTGAGCCGCCGCGGCGCGCGGCAGCCTGGAAACGTCACAGGGAAACGTCACAGGGACGGAGGGGGTTAAGCGAGCTTGACTCCCTGCGTCCCTTTCTTTCGCCGCGGCATGGCATTGCCGGGGCATGGGGCGCAGAAGTCTCTGGGCCTCATCGCGACACGGCTGCGGGGCGCCGGATGCCGCCTGCGCAGGCATGGCGGCCGGGCCAGAGCGGCCGATCCGCCCGCCGGCCGCGTTCGTGCGGCCGCCCCGCGGCCCGTCGCCCGCAGATTCACCTTCCCGCAAGAGCCCGCGCTGGAACCCGCCCGCCGGCTGCGGGATAATCGGCTATTCGCAACGCCCCCCGCCCCGCCTCCCGGCCGTTCCGGCCCGGCTCGGCGCGCGCCTCTGCTTCGGAGTCTGCATGCAATACATCTACACCATGAACGGCGTCAGCAAGACCGTGCCGCCGAAGCGCCAGATCATCAAGGACATCTCGCTGTCGTTCTTCCCCGGCGCCAAGATCGGCCTGCTGGGCCTGAACGGCGCGGGCAAGTCCACCGTGCTCAAGATCATGGCCGGCGTCGACACCGACTTCACCGGCGAGGCGCGCCCGGCCACCGGCATCAAGGTCGGCTACCTGCCGCAGGAACCGCAGATCGATCCGGAAAAGACCGTGCGCGAAGCGGTCGAGGAAGGCGTCGGCGAGGTGCTCAACGCCCAGGCCGCGCTGGACGCGATCTACGCCGCCTACGCCGAGGAAGGCGCCGACTTCGACGCCCTGGCCAAGGAACAGGAGCGGCTGGAGGCGATCCTCGCCGCCGGCGACGCCCACACCCTGGAAAACCAGCTCGAAGTGGCTGCCGACGCGCTGCGCCTGCCGCCGTGGGACGCCGTCGTCGGCAAGCTGTCCGGCGGCGAGAAGCGCCGCGTCGCGCTGTGCCGCCTGCTGCTGCAGAAGCCGGACATGCTGCTGCTCGACGAACCGACCAACCACCTGGACGCCGAGTCGGTCGAATGGCTGGAACAGTTCCTGGCCCGCTACACCGGCACCGTGGTGGCGGTCACCCACGATCGCTACTTCCTCGACAACGCCGCCGAGTGGATCCTCGAACTCGACCGCGGCCGCGGCATCCCGTGGAAGGGCAACTACACCGAGTGGCTGGTGCAGAAGGACGAGCGCCTGAAGCAGGAAGAGAACCAGGAAAAGGCCCGCCAGAAGGCGATCCAGAAGGAACTGGAATGGGCCCGCCAGAACGCCAAGGGAGGCCGCTCCAAGGGCAAGGCGCGCCTGGCGCGGATCGAGGAACTGCAGGCGGTGGACTACCAGCGCCGCCAGGAGACCAACGAGATCTTCATCCCGCCGGGCGAGCGCCTGGGCAGCAAGGTGATGGAGTTCAAGAACGTCTCCAAGAAGTTCGGCGACCGCCTGCTGATCGACAATCTCAGCTTCGTCGTGCCGCCGGGCGCCATCGTCGGCATCATCGGCCCCAACGGCGCCGGCAAGTCGACCCTGTTCAAGATGATCATCGGCCAGGAAAAGCCGGACTCGGGCGAGATCGACATGGGCCCGACCGTCAAGCTGGCCTATGTGGACCAGAGCCGCGACAAGCTGGAAGGCAACCACAACGTCTTCCACGAAGTCTCCGGCGGCCTGGACATCCTCAACATCAACGGCATCGAGATCCAGTCGCGCGCCTACATCGGCCGCTTCAACTTCAAGGGCCAGGACCAGCAGAAGATGGTCGGCAGCCTGTCCGGTGGCGAACGCGGCCGCCTGCACCTGGCCAAGACCCTGCTGCAGGGCGGCAACGTGCTGCTGCTCGACGAACCGTCCAACGACCTGGACGTGGAAACCCTGCGCGCGCTGGAAGACGCCCTGCTCGAATTCCCGGGCAACGCCTTCGTGATCTCGCACGACCGCTGGTTCCTCGACCGCATCGCCACCCACATCCTCGCCTTCGAAGGCGACTCGCACGTGGAGTTCTTCCAGGGCAACTACCGCGAGTACGAAGAGGACAAGAAGCGCCGCCTGGGCGAGGAAGGCGCCAAGCCGCACCGCCTGCGCTTCAAGGCGCTGAAGTAAGCCGC
>CBIFVU010000461.1:0-2419 GCA_966185905.1 uncultured Lysobacter sp. | reverse complement strand
ACCACAACGTCGAAATCCTCAACACCGACCATGTGATCTGCCACCTGACCAAGGATACGGCGATCAACATGCGTCTGAAGATCGAGCGCGGCTTCGGCTACCAGCCGGCGGCTTCGCGCCGTCGTCCGGACGAAGAGACCCGCGCCATCGGCCGCCTGATGCTGGACGCCAGCTTCTCGCCGGTCCGCCGCGTCGCCTACGCGGTGGAAGCCGCGCGCGTGGAGCAGCGCACCGACCTGGACAAGCTGGTCCTGGACATCGAGACCAACGGCACGATCGACGCCGAGGAAGCCGTGCGCACCGCCGCGGACATCCTGACCGACCAGCTGTCGGTGTTCGGCGACTTCACCCACCGCGACCGCGGTGCGCAGAAGCCGGCCACCAGCGGCATCGATCCGATCCTGCTGCGCCCGATCGACGATCTCGAGCTGACCGTGCGTTCGGCCAACTGCCTGAAGGCCGAGAGTATCTACTACGTCGGCGACCTGATCCAGAAGACCGAGGTCGAGCTGCTCAAGACCCCGAACCTGGGCAAGAAGTCGCTGACCGAGATCAAGGAAGTGCTGGCCCAGCGCGGCCTTTCGCTCGGCATGAAGCTGGAAAACTGGCCGCCCGCCGGCATCGCCTCGCACGGGATGATGGGCTGAGCCTCAGCCTCGCTTGCGCGGCACTGCCGCGCGGTTGGGGCGAACGCCTGGCGCGCTGCGCCGGGCCGGGGAACGACAAGAGCCCACGCCGAAGCTAGCCGAAGCGTGGGCTCTTGATCCATCCGCAACACCGCTCCAAACCCGTCGCCGGTTCAGAGCGACATGGTTTCAACGCGACACCGTTTCAAAGCGACATCGATTCAAGCGAAGCAGTTTCAGCAACGCTTGCGTCGCCCCGCCGACGGACCTCGAAGTCCGCGGCCAGCCGGTCAGGGAAGGCCGGTCCGGACCATCCGCAGTCCAATGCTCCAACGCCTGGATGGCGACAGCGAAGTCCAAACGCCTCAACATTCATCTTCATCAGGAACCACAGCCATGCGCCACCAGAAAGCCGGCCGCAAGTTCAGCCGCACCAGCGCCCACCGCGATGCCATGTTCACCAACATGGCCGCTTCGCTGATCAAGCACGGTCTCATCCGCACCACCTTGCCCAAGGCCAAGGAGCTGCGTCGCGTCGCCGAGCCGCTGATCACCCTCGCCAAGAAGGACGGTGTGGCCAACCGCCGCCTGGCCTTCTCGCGCCTGCGCGACAAGGAAGCCGTCGGCACCCTGTTCACCACCCTGGGCCCGCGTTACGCCAGCCGTCCGGGCGGTTACCTGCGCATCCTCAAGTGCGGTTTCCGCGCCGGCGACAATGCGCCGATGGCCTATGTCGAGCTGGTCGACCGCCCGGAGGCCGCGGCCGAGTGATCCGCCGGCGCCCCGCGGCGCCGCGATCCCGACCGTCCCCGCCGTGGCCTGGCCACGGATGCGGTGGCAACGAGTTCGTTCCGCAAAGCCCCGGCCCCGGCCGGGGCTTTTGCGTTCCAGGGAAGGTTTCCTCGGCAACGGTTGCCTTCGATACCGATGCCTGGGCGGCGGCGAGGGCCGGATGGGCGGTCGCCGCGGATGGCAACTTTCGCGCGCTGCGGCAGTCGATCACTGCGGTCGCGCTCATTCCGGGCTGCGACGGAATGCCGCGTTGCGCAGGCATTGCCTATCCGACATTGGCACGACCCGACCTCGACCCGTATGGTGTGGACATGAACCCCTTCAAAGCTTCCTTCCGGATCCAGTTCCTGCTCGGTTTCCTGGCCTGCGCCGGGTTGCTGGCCTATGCCGTCTACCTGCAGCTGTACCAGCACCTGGAGCCGTGCCCCTTGTGCATCTTCCAGCGCGTGGCCTTCGCCGTGCTCGGCCTGGCCTTCCTGCTGGGCGCCATCGTCGGGCCGAAGAAGCCCGGCGGGCGCCGGGCGCTGGGCGTGCTGGCGCTGATCGCCGCCGGCGCCGGCATCGCCGTGGCCGGCAATCACGTGCGCCTGCAGAACCTCCCGCCGGACCAAGTGCCGGCCTGTGGCCCGGGCTTGGACTACATGCTCGATTCGATGCCCATCTCCGGCGTGATCCGCAAGGTCATGACCGGTTCGGGCGAATGCGCGAACGTGGACTGGAGCTTCCTCGGCCTGGCGATGCCGGCCTGGAGCCTGGTCTGGTTCGTGCTGTTGGCGGCCTGGGCGGCCTATGCCGCCTTCCGCGGCCGTTCCAGCCAGTAGAGCCTGCGCATCTCCGTCGGCGGGACCTCCCCGCCCCCATCCCTCCCAGTCCCCACACACCGCGACACCTACCGGAAACCCTGGAAATGAGCGCCTCCGATCGCAGCAACCTCCGTGCCGTCAACCTGCCCGCCGACTGGAGCCCGACCTCCTGGCGCGAGCGCACCGCACTGCAGTTGC
>CBIFVU010000460.1:0-2433 GCA_966185905.1 uncultured Lysobacter sp. | reverse complement strand
GACTGCATCACCAGGTCGGCCGAGAAGCCCAGGCAGGCCAGGTCCTTGAGCTCGTCGCGGGTCATCGGGCCGGTGGTGTCCTGCGAACCCACCGAGGTCATCTTCGGCTCGCAGTAGGTGCCCGGGCGGATGCCCTGGCCTTCGGGCAGGCCGCAGGCGCGGCCGACCATCTTCTGCGCCAGCGAATAGCCCTTGCCGCTGTCGGCCGGGTTCTGCGGCAGGCGGAACAGGGTGGACGGGGCCAGGCCCAGGGCCTCGCGCGCCTTGGCGGTCAGGCCGCGGCCGACGATCAGCGGGATGCGCCCGCCGGCGCGGACCTCGTCCAGCAACACCTCGGACTTGAGCGCGAATTCGGCGATCAGCTCGCCGTTCTTGAACGCCTTGCCCTCGTAGGGGCGCAGCTCGACCACGTCGCCCATGTCCATCTTCGAGACATCCAGCTCGATCGGCAGCGCGCCGGCGTCTTCCATGGTGTTGTAGAAGATCGGCGCGATCTTCGAGCCCAGGCACACGCCGCCGAAACGCTTGTTCGGGATGTAGGGGATGTCCTGGCCGGTGAACCACAGCACCGAGTTGGTCGCCGACTTGCGGCTGGAGCCGGTGCCGACCACGTCGCCTACATAGGCGACCAGGTGGCCCTTGTCCTTGAGCGACTCGATGAAGGCGACCGGGCCGCGCTTGCCGTCTTCTTCCGGCTCGATGCCCTCGCGCTTGTTCTTGAGCATCGCCAGCGCGTGCAGCGGGATGTCCGGGCGGGTGGTCGCGTCCGGCGCCGGCGACAGGTCGTCGGTGTTGGTCTCGCCGGTCACCTTGAACACGGTGACGGTGAGCGAGGCCGGCACTTCGGGCTTGCTGGTGAACCACTCCGCGTCGGCCCAGCTGCGCAGCACGGCCTGGGCGTTGGCGTTGCCCTTCTCGGCCTTTTCCTGCACGTCGTGGAAGGCGTCGAACATCAGCAGGGTGTGCTTGAGCGCCTCGGCGGCGACGGTGCCGACCTGGGCGTCGTCGAGCAGCTCGATCAGCGGGTGGATGTTGTAGCCGCCCAGCATGGTGCCCAGCAGCTCGGTGGCGCGTTCGCGCGGGATCAGCGGGTTGGTCTCGCTGCCGAAGGCCAGCGCGGCCAGGTAGGAGGCCTTGACCTTGGCCGCATCGTCCACGCCGGCGGGGACGCGGTGGGCGATCAGTTCGAGCAGGAACTCTTCCTCGCCGGCCGGCGGGGCCTTCAGCAGCTCGATGACCTCGGCGGTCTGCTGGGCGGTCAGGGGCAGCGGCGGAATGCCCAGCGCGGCGCGCTCGGCAACGTGTTGGCGATAGCTGGAAAGCATGGAGAGTCCCGTCGGAATGGAGCGGTGAAGACGCCGTACCGGCTGCGTGGAGCCGCCGGCCGGAAGACCGGCGGCTTACGTGGCGGAGCGGGGGAAGGCCGGCGACCCCGCCAGGGGGCGGCCTCGACCGCGTATTTTGCCCCGAAAGCGCTTGGCCGGCAACGCGCGGCCAAGCCTGGCAAGGCTTTGCGCGATCCGTCCATACGCCGGGGCTGGAACGCTGTAGCGCGGCTGCGACCATGGTCTGCACGCTGCCTGAACCCGATAACGCCATAATCGGCGGCAACGCCCGGCGCCGTCCGGGCGGCGCCAAGCCAGCCACCGTGCCCCCACCCGGCACGCCAGCCGTACCAAAGGAGCTCCACCGACATGTCCGACTCCTACGCCACCCGCCGCACGCTGACCGTCGCCGGCCGGGACTACGTCTATTTCAGCCTGCCGGTCCTGGGCGAACGCTTCGACATCGCCCGCCTGCCCTACTCGATGAAGATCCTGCTGGAAAACCTGCTGCGCCACGAGGACGGCGGCGCCACGGTCGGCAAGGAGCACATCGAGGCGGTGGCGCAATGGCAGGCGGAGAAGGAACCCGACACCGAAATCGCCTTCATGCCCGCGCGCGTGGTCCTGCAGGACTTCACCGGCGTGCCCTGCGTGGTCGACCTGGCGGCGATGCGCGACGCGGTCGGCAAGCTCGGCGGCGATCCCAAGCAGATCAACCCGCTGATCCCCTCCGAGCTGGTCATCGACCACTCCGTCCAGGTCGACGTGTTCGGCCGCCCCGACGCGCTGGACCTCAACGGCAAGATCGAGTTCGACCGCAACAAGGAGCGCTACAGCTTCCTGCGCTGGGGCCAGAAGTCGTTCGAGAACTTCAAGGTGGTGCCGCCGAACACCGGCATCGTCCACCAGGTCAACCTGGAGAACCTGGCCCGCGTGGTCATGGGCCGCGAAGTCGATGGCGAACTGCAGGCCTTCCCCGATACCGTGTTCGGCACCGACAGCCACACCACCATGATCAACGGCATCGGCGTGCTCGGCTGGGGCGTGGGCGGGATCGAGGCCGAGGCGGCCATGCTCGGCCAGCCCTCCTCGATGCTGATCCCGCAGG
>CBIFVU010000459.1:0-2435 GCA_966185905.1 uncultured Lysobacter sp. | reverse complement strand
AGGTCGTAGCCCACCCGCACCCCGCCCAGGCGCTGCTGGCCGATCCGGATCGGCGCGGACACATCGAAGATGTTCTCGCCCCACTGCGCGGTGGTGGCCTGGGCGGCCACCGCCGCCGGCGCCATCGCATCGTCCATGCGCTTGCCGTAGCTGGGGATTTCCTGGCTGCCGTCGTGGACGATGTTGCCGTCGTTGTCGTAGACCAACACATAGCGCACGCCCGGATTGCTCAGCGCAGCGCGGCCGATCTGGCCGATCGCGTCCAGGTCGAAGTAATACAGCGGATTGGTCAGCGAGCCGGACAACTGCGCGACCTCGCCCTCGCCGTGGCGGCGCAGGCTTTCCACGAAGCTGTCGTGCATGCCCGCGCGGCTGACCTCGACCACGTCGTGCTGGATGCGTTCCTGCCGGTGCAGCAACAGCAGGATCAGCGCCGCCACCACCAGGAAGGCCAGCGCCATGATCGACAGGAACTTGGCCTGCAGGCCGGCGCGCAGTCTCATTCGACCTCCGCCCGCACCCGCGCCACGCCCGCGCCGATGCGGTCCAGCGAGCGCTGGGAGGCGGCGTCCACCGGGTTGAAGCCGGTGGTGCGGAAGAACCGCCGCAAGGCCGGGGCGGCCTGCGGATCGTGCGCGGCCTCCAGCAATACCTGGCGCAGGCGCGCGGCCACCCGCGGCTCCATGTCCGCGCGCACCAGCTCCAACGCGCGCGGGTAGTCCGGGCTGCGGCCGATCTCGATCAGGTCGCGGCGGAAGGCCTCCGGCATCCGGCGCGGATTGTCCCAGTCCAGGTTGCTCATCACCCCGGCATCGACCAGGCGCTTGTGCACCCAGGTGGAGATGTTCAGTTCCGAGCGCGCGAACAGGTAGCCGACCGCGCCATGGTTGAGCCGGTCGGTCGGCGAGAGCAGGATCTCCAGGCGCAGGCCGCGTTCGAGCAAGGTCGCCGCCGGCGCGAAATAGGCGCTGGTCGAGGACGGCCGCTGGAAGGCGACGTTGCGGCCGGCCAGATCGTCCAGGGTGCGCAGGCCGCTGTCGCGGCGGGCGAAGAACACACTGTGGTAGCGGCCGACCCCGTCGCGCTCGGTCAGCAGCAGCGGGCGCGCGCCGGCGCGCTGGTGCAGCAGCATCGCCGTGCCGGCAGTCTCGCTGACCCAGTCGACCCGGCCGCGGCGCAGGTAGCTGGCCATCTGCTGGGCGTCGCGGGCCATCAGGATGCGGCCCTCGCGGATGCCGACCCCGGCCATGCGCGGCACCACGTAGTCCAGCAAGGGCTGGAGTTGTTCGTAGTGTGTCCGGGGGTCGTCGCTGATGCGGCCCAGCACCAGCACCTGCCGCTCCGGGTCGGGGCTGCGCGCGTCGTGCGCGTCGGCGGCGGCGGCCGGCGACGGCCGCAGCCAGGCCATCGCGCCCGCCAGGAGCAGCGCGAAGAACGAAGCGGGGAGCCGCGCGCGAGCGATCAACAGGGCATACCGGGCCGGAGCTGCCGGCAGCGTAATCCAAACCGGCGCGCCGGCACCATCACCCTCGCGGCGCCGGCCCGGCCGCCCGCCCCCCTGCGCACGGCCGCCGGCGGCCGCGGGCGCTCAGCGCCGCTGGCCGGCCAGCATCGCCATGCGTTCCACGTCGGCCAGCACACCGCGCAGCAGGCGCACCTCGCGCTCGTCCAGGTCGGCGCGCAGGAACAACCGGCGCAGCTTGCGCAGGGCCGAATCGGGGGTGCGGCCCTTGTGGAAATCGATCGCGTCCAGGGCCTGGCCGAGCTGGCCGAAGAAGCCCTCCAACTGCGCGTGCGAGGCGGGCGGGTCGCGCCGCTCGTACTCGCGTCCGGCCGCGGTCGCCGCCAGTGCGGCCAGGCGCAGCTCGTAGCTGAGCACTTGCACCGCCGCGGCCAGGTTGAGCGAGCTGTAGTCCGGATGGGCGGGGATGTGCACCGCGGCGTGGCACAGTTGCAGCTCTTCGTTGTCCAGGCCGGTGCGCTCGCGGCCGAACACCAGCGCCACCTCGCCGCCGCCGCGGGCGCGCGCATCGATGCGTACGGCGGCCTGGCGCGGGTCCAGTTCCTCCAGCGCGATGCGCCGGCTGCGCGCGGTGCAACCCAGCACCAGGTGGCAATCGGCCACCGCCGCGGCCAGGTCGGGATGGAGCTGCGCCTGTTCGAGCACGTCGTCGGCGCCGGCGGCCAGGGCGTAGGCATCGCGGTCCAGCGGTTTTTCCGGGGCCACCAGGTACAGCCGCGACAGCCCCATGGTCTTCATCGCCCGCGCCGCCGAGCCGATGTTGCCGGGGTGCTGGGTGCCGACCAGGACGATGCGGATGCGCGCAGCGGCCAGGTCGGGCGGGGTTTGCCCGTCCGGGGCTTGCGCGGGGGCCTGCGCGGATGCGGCGCGTCCGGACGAGGCCGGGGCGGCTTGGGGCGGGACGGTGTCGGCT
>CBIFVU010000458.1:0-2443 GCA_966185905.1 uncultured Lysobacter sp. | reverse complement strand
CCGCGTGCGGGAGAAGGTGCCCCGAAGGGGCGGATGAGGGCGCGCGCGAGCGAATTGCCGGCGCCCGCTTCGCCAAAGAGGCAGCCCTCACCCCAACCCTCTCCCGCAGACGGGAGAGGGGGCAGGGCGCGGGCGCTGTTGTTTCTTCTCCCGCGTGCGGGAGAAGGCGCCCCGCAGGGGCGGATGAGGGCGCGCGCGAGCGAATCGCCGGCGCCGCTTAGCCAAAGAGGCCGCCCTCACCCCAACCCTCTCCCGCAGGCGGGAGAGGGGGCAGGGCGCAGGCGCTGTTGTTTCTTCTCCCGCGTGCGGGAGAAGGGCAGTGCGCGCATGCCCGAGAGAGGCAGGACCAGAATGCTCAGCCTTTGCGTTCGCGCACCGGCAGCGGCACGTTGCAGACGTTGATGTGCCCGGCCGGGCGCAGATACCAATCGTCGCGGCGGTTGCGGCGCGATTCGACCAAGGCCTCGAACAAGGGCGTATCGGTGCGCAGCACTTCCAGCGCGGGGCGCTCGGCCTCGGGCACGTCCGCGGCCAGGCGGATCCGGATCAGCGTGCGCTCGGCAGCGCTCTGGTAGAAGCCCAGCGGCCCGGTGCCGCGCGGCAGCACCGACAATAACTCGATGCCCTGCACGACCCGCCCGACCGTGGTGATGTTGCGGTCCAACTGCCGCGGCGATTGCCCGGTGACCACGTACAGCTCGCTGCCGTTGCTGGAATCGGCGGCCATGTCGCGCCCGGCCCCGACCGTGCCATAGCAATGGGCCAGCCAGCTCTCGCCCGAGGCCGGATCGCGCGCGGCCGGGAAGCCGGCGACGAAACCGGCCTGCGGCGCCCAGCCGTCGGCATCGGGCAGCACCGTCATCGCCAGGCCTTGGCTCTTGCGCGCGAACTCGGCCGGCAGCTGGGCCTGCGCGCCCGCGCCCAGGGGCTTGCGCTTGGCCGCGTCCTCTTCCGGATCGCCCCACTGCACCACGTAATTGTCCTGCGAGCGATTGATGCTCAGGCCGTTCCAGTAACCGCTGTGCGCCATGGCGCGGATGTTGGCCACATGGCGGGGCGCGAACTGCGGCGCCAGCTCGATCACCACCCGTCCGCGCGGCAGTTCCAGGTAGAGGGTGTTCTGCGGGTCCAGCGCGCGCCAGTCCGCGGCCTGGCTCGCCTCGAGGATCTCCTGCATCGTGCGCGGCTTGGCCGGCGCCGGCGTGGCCGCCCTGGGTTCGGCCGCAAGGGCGGTCGGCGCTGCCAGGACAGCGGCCAGGGCGAGGGCGAGCGCAGGGACGGACAGGGAAACGGGCATCGACGGTCTCCGGAACGAGGGCCGCCATGCAGCGCCAGCGGCACCGCCCGGCCGCCGGCGCACCCCGCGCCGCCGGAGGGACGGTGGGGCGAGACTAGCTTTGAAGCGGGGATTGGGGAATAGGGATTGGGGATTGGCAAAGCGGTGCGCAGCGCTTCCGGGACGGCCTTTGCCAATCCCTAATCCCTAATCCCGAATCCCGCCCCTCAACGCGCCGCGTTGAGGGCAATGAACTCCCGCACCTGCGGATACACCTGCTCGCGCCAGCGGCGGCCGCTGAAGATGCCGTAGTGGCCGGCGCCTTCCACGGTGAGGTGCTTGCGCGCGCTGGCTTTCAGGCCGGTGCACAGGGTATGGGCGGCGCGGGTCTGGCCCTGGCCGGAAATGTCGTCCAGTTCGCCTTCGATGGTCAGCAGGGCGGTATCGGCGATCGCGCCGGGGTTCACGCGCTCGCCGGCTACGTCCCACAGGCCGCGCGGCAGCAGGTGTTCCTGGAACACCACGCGGATGGTGTCCAGGTAGTACTCAGCCGGCATGTCGAGCACGGCGTTGTATTCATCGTAGAAGCGGCGGTGCGATTGCGCGTCCTCCAGGTCGCCCTTGAGCAGGTCCTGGTAGAAATCCCAGTGCGACTGGAAATGGCGCTCGGGGTTCATCGCCACGAAGCCGCTGTGTTGCAGGAAACCGGGGTAGACGCGGCGGCCGCGGCCCGGGAAATTGGCCGGTACCTGGTGGATCAGGTTGCCCTCGAACCACCACAGCGGCTTGTGCACGGCCAGGTCGTTGACCTTGGTCGGGCTCTGGCGAGTGTCGATCGGACCGCCCATCATCACCAGCGAGCGCGGCGTGGCCTCGCCGCGCGCGGCCATCAGCGAAACCGCCGCCAGCACCGGTACGGTGGGCTGGCAGACGCTGATCACGTGCAGGTCCTCGGCGCCGATCTGGCGGATGAAGTCCTGGATGTAGGCGACGTAGTCGTCCAGGGTGAAGGCGCCGTCCTCGGTCGGCACCATGCGCGCGTCGATCCAGTCGGTGATGTAGACCTTGTGGTCGCGCAGCAGGGTGCGCACGGTGTCGCGCAGCAAGGTGGCGTGGTGGCCCGACAGCGGCGCGACCACCAGCACCGGCGGATCGTCCTTGAGCTCG
>CBIFVU010000457.1:0-2449 GCA_966185905.1 uncultured Lysobacter sp. | reverse complement strand
CCCCAATCCCCAATCCCGGCCCCTTACACCAACGCCGGATGCACGATCTTGCCGCCCTCGACATTGATGCCGCGCAGCAGGGCCTGGTTGGCGCGCCAGTCGCCGCCGGCGGCCAGCTTGTTGACCCAGGGCAGGATCGCAGCGCAGATCGCCTGCGAGGAGGTCTGCGGCACCGCGCCGGGCATGTTGGTCACGCAGAAGTGGGTCACGCCCTCTTCCACGTAGGTCGGTTCCTTCCAGGTGGTCGGGCGCGAGGTCTCGAAGCAGCCGCCCTGGTCGATGGCGATGTCCACCACGACGCTGCCGTCTTCCATCTCGCGCAGCATGTCGCGGGTCATCACGTGCGGGGCCTTGGCGCCGGTGATCAGCACCGCGCCCACCACCAGGTCGGCCTGGGCGACTTCGCGCGCGACCACGTCGTGGTACGGGTACAGCGCGGTGACGTTGTTGCCCAGGCGCATCATCTCGTCCATGCGGTCCTGGCGCATTTCGAACACGGTGACGTTGGCGCCGGCCGCGGCGGCCAGCGCGGCCGAGGCGCCGCCGGCCTTGCCCGCGCCGAACACCACCACCTTGCCGCGCTC
The DNA here is from genome assembly GCA_966185905.1 of uncultured Lysobacter sp. GTDB lineage: Bacteria > Pseudomonadota > Gammaproteobacteria > Xanthomonadales > Xanthomonadaceae > Lysobacter. The sequence continues at coordinate 1,865 of CBIFVU010000457.1, read as the reverse complement.
GGTCGAGGGCAGGCCGCCGAGCAGCTTGCCCTTGCCGGACATCGGCTGGTGCAGCAAGTGGGTGCCGACCTGCACGCCGATCTTGCCGGCGATGACCGACATCGGCGCCAGCAACGGCAGGTCGCCGTTGGGCAGCTCGACGGTCTCGAAGGCCACGCCGGTCAGGCCGATGTCCAGCAAGCGCTGGGTCAGCACCGGCTCGGCGGCCAGGTGCAGGTAGCAGAACAGCAGGTGGTCGCGGCGCAGGTGCTCCAGGTCGCCGGCGATGGGCTCCTTGACCTTGACGATCAGCTCGCCCTTCTCGTACAGCGCAGCGGCGTCCGGCGCGATCTTCACCCCGAGGCGGGTGTATTCCTCGTCCTTGAAGCCGCTCTTGATGCCCGCGTCCTGCTCCAGCCAGACCTCGTGGCCACGCTTGACCAGATCGCCCGCGGCGGCGGGCACGAGCGCCACGCGCCCTTCCAGGGTCTTGGTTTCCTTCGGTACGCCGATACGCATTGCTGTCTCCAGTGCGGCCAGAAAAAACGCCGCATGCGCGGCGCCGCTGACCAGGTTGTCTTTGGACGATGAGTGAGGGACCGCATGGATCGCCCGGTCTCGCGCGGCAACGCCCGATGACTGGGGGCTGGGCCTGCCGCGCGCTCCGCCGGCGTTCCAGTGCCGGGGTGGCGCCGGCACGGCGGCCTTTGTACGACCAATCGCGGCCGCGCGCCAGCCGCCTTGTGGCGGTCGGTACAGCGCCGGTTGCGATACGCAATGTTGCATCCGCCGCCCATGCCTTGTTTTGCCGGGACGGCGCCGCCAAGCTATGCCCTGCCTCGGAATCCACGACACGCCGGCGTATGGCCGGAGCCTCGGATTCTTCCTCGCGCAGCGCACCCGGACTGCGTATTCCCAACAGCTGGCGATTATATACATGAGCCCTACCAAGCACTCCCGCGTCGTCATCCTCGGCTCCGGCCCGGCCGGCTGGACCGCCGCCGTCTACGCCGCCCGCGCCAACCTCAAGCCGCTGGTGATCACCGGCCTGCAGCAGGGCGGTCAGTTGATGACCACCACCGAGGTCGACAACTGGCCCGGCGACGCGCACGGCTTGATGGGCCCGGACCTGATGGCGCGCATGCAGGCCCACGCCGAGCGCTTCGACACCGAAGTCGTGTTCGACCACATCCACACCGCCGACCTGTCCAAGCGCCCGCTGCGCCTGGTCGGCGACGCCGGCGAGTACACCGCCGACGCGCTGATCATCGCCACCGGCGCCACCGCCAAGTACCTGGGCCTGCCGTCGGAAGAGGAATTCAAGGGCCGCGGCGTGTCCGCCTGCGCCACCTGCGACGGGTTCTTCTACAAGGACCAGGACGTGGCGGTGATCGGCGGCGGCAACACCGCGGTGGAAGAAGCGCTGTACCTGTCCAACATCGCGCGCAAGGTCTACCTGGTGCATCGCCGCGACACCCTGCGCGCGGAGAAGATCATGCAGGACAAGCTGCAGGCCAAGATCCAGGCCGGCAAGATCGAACCGGTGTGGCACCACACCGTGGACGAGGTGTTGGGCAACGACGCCGGCGTGACCGGTGTGCGGGTCAAATCGGTGCAGGACGGCTCCACCCGCGAACTGGCCATCCATGGTCTGTTCGTCGCCATCGGCCACACCCCCAACACCAGCCTGTTCGACGGTCAGCTGGAAATGAAGAACGGCTACCTGACCATCCAGACCGGCCTGGACGGCAACGCCACCCAGACCTCGGTCAAGGGCGTGTTCGCCGCCGGCGACGTCGCCGACCAGGTCTATCGCCAGGCCATCACCTCCGCCGGCTTCGGCTGCATGGCCGCGCTGGACGCCGAGAAGTTCCTCGACAAGGACG
>CBIFVU010000456.1:0-2451 GCA_966185905.1 uncultured Lysobacter sp. | reverse complement strand
TGCCGGTGACCGCGATCTTCTCGGCGTTGATCACCACCAGGTAATCGCCGGTATCGACATGCGGGGTGTAGACGGGCTTGTGCTTGCCGCGCAGGCGGCGCGCGAGCTCGGAGCACAGACGACCGAGCGTCTTGCCGGTCGCGTCGACGACGTACCAGTCGCGCTGGACCGTCTCGTTCTTGGCGCTGAAAGTCTTCATGGGTTTCTGCTTCAGGGGTGACTGGTCGGGCTGGTTCCTTCGGCCCGCCGCTTCCTGGAAGGAACCGGCGCGCGGCCCCGGAGGGACCGGCCTGGGAACGTCGCCTCGCGTTTTTGCGGAACGAACAGAAGCGGGATCATAGCCGGCTTGCGCGGCCGCTGCAAGTCGGCCCCAGACTGCGTGCTAGCATCCGGCCATGTCCGCCACCCGCCCGCCCCTCGCCGACCCCTTGGTGGCGCTGGCCGACCGTTGTGTCCAGTGCGGACTGTGCCTGCCGGCCTGCCCGACCTACGGGCGCGAGCGACTGGAAGCCGAGTCCCCGCGCGGGCGCATCGCCCTGGCCCGGGCCTGGGCGCTGGAGACCATCGCCCCCACGGCCCCGTCCGACGCGCACCTGGACCATTGCCTGGGCTGCCGCAGTTGCGAGGCGGTGTGCCCGGCCGGCGTGGAGTATGGCCGTTTGTTGGTGGCCGTGCGCGGGCGCCAGCGCCTGCGCCGTGGTGCGCCCTGGCGCCAACGCCTGGCCGAAGCGCTGGCGGCGCGGCCGCGCTTGCTGGCCGCGGTCCTGGGCCTGTACCGCCGCGCGTACCCTTTGCTGCCGGCCGCCCTGCGCCCGTTGCCGCGCCCGCCGGCCCCGGTCGCTGCGCCGCCTTCCGCGCCGCAGTCGCCGACGGCGACAGCGGCAGGCGCCGAGCCGGCACCGTCTCCGCAACGCGCCCGCCTGTTCGCGGGCTGCGTGGCCGGCCCTTACGAAACCGGCCTGCGCCAGGCCGTCGCCCGGCTCTGCGCCGCCGCCGGCGTCGCCCTGGACCCAGCGCCCGGCCAGGGCTGCTGCGGCGCGATCCACGCTCATGCCGGCCGCGAGGACGCAGCCCAGCGCCTGGCCGCCGCCAACCAGGCCGCCTTCACCGGTCCGGTGCCGGTGCTGACCCTGGCCAGCGGCTGCCACGACAGTCTGGCCCGGTCGCTGGCCCCGCGCCTGCACCCGCAGGACGCCATCGCCTTCCTGGCCGAGCGCGCCGAGCGCCTGCGTTGGCGGGCCACGCCGCTGCGGGTGGCCCTGCACCTGCCCTGCACCCAGCGCAGCACGGTCGGCTCGGTGCCGGCCCTGCGCCGGCTGCTGGCGCAGGTGCCGGCGCTGGAAGTGGTCGAGCTCGACGCCGGCTACGGCTGCTGCGGCGCCTCGGGCACCCAGATGCTGACCGACCCGGCGCGCGCAGCCGAGTACCGGGCGCCGCTGCTGGCCCAGTTGCAGCAAAGCCGCGCGCACTGCCTGCTCAGCGCCAACATCGGCTGCCGCCTGCACCTGGGCGGCGGCGCCGCGGCCCCGGTGCGCCATCCGCTGGAATTCCTCGCCGACTGCCTGCAGGACGAGGCCACCGACTGAGCCGGGCGCCGCGCCCCGGGACGATTTGTCCACCCTCCCCGCGCGTGGCTTAACCGACTTCTACGCCGCGCCCACCGTAGAATCGCGGCATGCACACGCGAGCCCTCAGCCCTTTGGACCGCGCGCTCAGCGAAGCCCAGCGCGCCCTCGACACGGTGTTCGGCGCGCCCGGCGCCGAGCGCCCCAACCCGGCCGGCGACCTCGCCGAGCTGGTGCTGGAGCCGGCGGAGAAGCGCCATTCCGCCGGCCTGATGCGGATCAACCACGTCGGCGAGGTCTGCGCCCAGGCCCTGTACTGCGGCCAGGCTGCGGTGGCCCGCGACGAGGCCACCCGCGAGCACCTGCTGCATGCCGCCCAGGAAGAGACCGACCACCTGGCCTGGTGCGCCGACCGCCTGCGCGAGCTCGACAGCCGCCCCAGCCTGCTCAACCCGCTGTGGTACGCCGGCAGCTTCGCCATCGGCGTGGCCGCCGGGCTGCGCGGGGACGGCTGGAACCTGGGGTTCGTGGTCGAGACCGAGCGCCAGGTCGAGGCGCACATCGACGAGCATCTGGAATCGCTGCCCGGCGGCGACCAGCGCAGCCGCGCGATCCTGCGCACGATGAAGGCCGACGAGGCCCGCCATGCCGACAACGCGGAAAAAGCCGGGGCGCGGGTGCTGCCGATGCCGGTGCCGGCGGTCATGGCGCTGGCCTCCAAGCTGATGAAGACGGTGGCCTACCGGCTCTGAGGGGCGGGGGCGCCCTCCTGCCTGGGGCTTACGATCCTCCCCCTCTCCCGCTGGGGGAGGGTTGGGGTGAGGGCCGCGTCGCTTCCGGGAGGTTGCGCCGGCGCGCCATTCGCGTGCGCCCTCATCCGCCCCTG
>CBIFVU010000455.1:0-2469 GCA_966185905.1 uncultured Lysobacter sp. | reverse complement strand
CAGCGGCGCGCCGAAGGCCTGCTCGACCTGGCCGGCGCTGATCGGCTGGTTCGGCCCGGTGCCGATCCAGGACTGCACCAGGCGGCCCAGGCCCTTTCTTTCGAACAGCTGGACGAAGCCGGTGAAGCCGCCGCGCTTTTCGTCGAAGATCAGGGCGATGAGGACGCCGGCGAGCTGGCGGGCTTGGTCGGTGCTCAGGCCGAAGCGGTAGGCGACGTCTCCGACGAGGGAGTTCAGGAAGTCGATGCGCATAGTGCTTTCCATGGAGTGGGATGCGCATCACGGAATCGGGTGCGCGCCGCCGATGTAGCACGGGGGCGGCGGCCGGCAGGGGGCCGTCCGGGGCTTTTTACCCAACGGCGGCGCAGGGCGGACGAGCGGTCGAAAAAACGACGTAAGTGTGCTTTTCTATTGGGGTTTTTCTCCGCTCAGTGTGCCGCGAAGGTCGTCCGGTTTGACCCGGCGCGCGGATTTCCTCTAGAATTCCGCTTCTGTCCGCCCGTCCGGGCGCGGCAGGACCAAAATAACTACAGAGGAATCTGGTCATGTACGCAGTTCTGGTCACCGGCGGTAAGCAATACCGCGTGATGAAGGGCGAGACGCTCCGCGTCGAGCTGCTCGACGTGGAAGCCGGCAGCGAAATCAAGTTCGACAACGTCCTGATGCTGGGCGACGGCGAAGGCATCACCATCGGCGACGCGCTCAAGGGCGCCAGCGTCAGCGCCAAGGTCGTCGGCCACGGCCGCGCCGACAAGGTGCGCATCGTCAAGTTCCGCCGCCGCAAGCACCATCGCAAGCAGATGGGCCACCGTCAGCACTACACCGAAATCGAGATCACCGGCATCGCCGGTGGCGACAACAAGTAAGGAGCAGCAGCCATGGCACACAAAAAGGGCGTAGGTTCCACCCGCAACGGCCGCGACTCCAACCCGAAGTACCTGGGCGTGAAGATCTACGGCGGCCAGGCCATCGAGGCCGGCAACATCATCGTGCGTCAGCGCGGCACCCAGTTCCACGCCGGCTCCGGCGTCGGCCTGGGCCGCGACCACACCTTGTTCGCGCTGGTCGACGGCAAGGTCGAGTTCTCGACCAAGGGCCCGAAGAAGCGCCGCACCGTCAGCGTCGTCGCCGCCGAGTAATCGCGCCGCGACCGCAACGCGAGGAGCCCCGCTTCGGCGGGGTTTTTCGTTTTTTGGCCGGGATTGGGGATTGGGGATTGGGGATTCGCAGAGGCGATTCTCCGCATCCCTTTCTCTACAATCCTCTCGCGAGCCCCGCTTTTGCCAATCCCGAATCCCCAATCCCGAATCCCGAATCCCGCCCCCATGAAACTCGTAGACGAAGCAGAAATCCAAGTCATCGCCGGCAACGGCGGCAACGGCTGCGTCGGCTTCCGTCGCGAGAAGTTCATCCCGCTGGGCGGGCCGGACGGCGGCGATGGCGGCGATGGCGGCAGCGTGTACCTGCTGGCCGACGAGAATCTCAACACGCTGGTCGATTTCCGCCACCAGAAGCAGTTCCGCGCCAAGCGCGGCGAGAACGGCATGGGCCGGCAGATGTACGGCAAGGGCGGCGAGGATCTGGTCATCACCGTGCCGGTCGGCACCGTGGTCACCAACGTGGAGACCGACGAGGTCATCGGCGATCTCACCGCCCACGGCGAGCGCCTGCTGGTGGCGCGCGGCGGCAAGGGTGGGCTGGGCAATATGCACTTCAAGAGCTCGGTCAACCGCACCCCGCGCAAGGCCTTGCCGGGCCTGCCGGGCGAGGAGCGCCTGCTCAAGCTCGAACTCAAGCTGCTGGCCGATGTCGGCCTGCTCGGCTTCCCCAATGCCGGTAAGAGCACCCTGATCCGCGCGGTCTCGGCGGCCACGCCGAAAGTCGCCGACTATCCCTTCACCACGCTGTACCCGAATCTCGGGGTGGTCAGCGTCGAAGCGCACCGCAGCTTCGTCATCGCCGACATCCCCGGCCTGATCGAGGGCGCGGCCGACGGCGCCGGCCTGGGCGCGCAGTTCCTGCGCCACCTCCAGCGCACCCGCCTGCTGCTGCACCTGGTGGACATCGCGCCGATGGAGGGCGGGGTGGAGGGTCACGATCCGGCCGAACAGGTGCGCGCCATCGAGGCCGAGTTGCGCAAGCACGACCCTGAGTTGCTGGCCAAGCCGCGTTGGCTGGTCTTCAACAAGGCCGACCTGCTGCCAGAGGAAGAGCGCCAGGCCGCGGCCCAGGCCATCGTCGAGGCGCTGGGCTGGAAGGACCGCTGGTACCTGGTCTCGGCCATCGGCCGCGACGGCACCTGGCCGATCATGCTGGACGTGATGGCCTTCTTCGATCGCCAGCGCGAAGAGGCCCTGGAAGCGGCCCAAGCCGCCGGCGATCACGTGCCCTGATCGCGGGGCGCTGGCCCCGGCCGCCGCCCCACTTCACCGTTGGCGGCCCAGCTTTTGCTGTGCCAATGCCGAATCC
>CBIFVU010000454.1:0-2472 GCA_966185905.1 uncultured Lysobacter sp. | reverse complement strand
CCAGGATGCTCTCTTTCATTTCCCTCGGCCTGCGCCGCATGCGGCGCGGTGGGTCAGGAGTTGCTGATTGACCGAGTGAGCCGGCCGGCAGGTCGGTGCCGATACGGGCTCAGCGGCTGCGGAAGTAACGGCCATGCAGCGCCGCGACGCGACCCTCAAGCTCCATGACCAGCAGCATGGAGGACAGTTCCGCGGGCGTCAATCCGGTCCGGTCGGCCAATTGATCCATACCGGTTGGGTCGTGGCCGAGGGCGCGCCACAACTTCTGGTAGTCGGGCCCGGCCAGGCCGAGGGCCTGGGACGGCGCGGGGAGGGGACTGCATTCAGCTCCGGAAGCCGGGTCGCGGCCATCGTGGGGGGCGTGTGTGACCGCCGCATGGCCGTGCTCAATGGGGGCGCCCAGGCGCCGGCGCAAGCCGTCGGCCAGTTCGGCGGCCACCGGGACCAGGGCGGCGAGCAGGTCTTCGGCGGTTTCCACCAGCCCGGCGCCGTCGCGGATCAGGCGGTGGCAGCCCCGGGCCAGCGGGTTGTGGATCGAGCCGGGCAGGGCGAACACCTCGCGGCCGGTCTCCGCCGCCAGCCGGGCGGTGATCAGCGCACCCGAACGCAGCGCGGCCTCGATCACCAGGGTGCCCAGGCTGAGCCCGGCCAGGATCCGGTTGCGTGCGGGGAAGTGCTCGCGCCGGGCGGGCGTGCCGGGCAGATGCTCGCTGACCAGCGCCCCGCGGGCGGCGATGGCCTCGTGCAGGGCGGCGTGGGCGCGGGGGTAGGCCAGGTCCGGCCCGGTGCCGAGCACGGCCAGGGTCAGGCCGCCGCCCTCCAGCGCGGCGCGGTGCGCGGCGGCGTCGATCCCCGCCGCCAGGCCGCTGGCCACCGCCAGGCCGCCGGCCGCGAGGGCGCGGGCGAAGGCGGCGGCGTTGTCCCGCCCGGCCGGGGTCGGCGCGCGGCTGCCGACCACCGCCACGGCCGGGTGCCACAGCAAGCCCGGCTCGCCGGCCACGAACAGCGCCAGCGGCGGACTGGGCGCGCGCCGCAGCAGCCAGGGGTAGTCGGGGTCGGTCCAGCCGATCAGGCGGTGCCGCGGCGAGTCCAGCCAGCGATGGGCTGGGGCCAGGGCTGGCGCCGGCCCGCGCAGGGCGGCGGACTGGGCCGGCGACAGCCCGGCCTCGCGCCAGCCGGCCGGACCGGCGGCCAGGGCGGCGGCGGGTGAGCCGTGGCGTTCGAGCAGGTGCCGCCGCGGCGCCGCCGGGCCGCCGGCGGCGACCAGGACCAGCAAGGCCTGGGTGTCGGCGTCGCCGGGCGGTGGCGTGGCGACCGCGGGGGTGGGGACGGAGGCAGGGGCAGGGGCGCTCATCCCGCCAGCCTGCGCCGCAAACGACGACGGCGCCCGCAGGCGCCGTCGCGTTGGAGCGTGGGAAAACTCCCCGCCGCCGACTCAGTACGGCGAGTCGGGGTGCTTGAGCTCGAAGCCGACCTTGGTCGGGCGCACGCCGTCCATGACCAGGGCGTAGCTGACCTTGTCGAAGGTCTTGAACACCATGACGTGGCTGGCGAACTCGTCCGGCAGGCGCACCCGCGAGTGCTTGCCGAACAGGTCCTCGGCGCGGTCCGGACCGACCTTGACCCGGTCCGGCTGGCTGGTGCCGACGCGCCAGGTCGAGAACACGGTGCCGTTGTCGATGCCGTCGCGGGCGCCGACCGACAGGGCGACCACGTCGCGCGGGCCGCCGTGCTTGACCAGGTCGGCCACGGCCATGACCTGGGCCCGGCCGTAGTCGAACTGGGCCTTGGGCGGATGCGGGAAGAACTGCAGGTCGTAGGGCTGGGCCTCGACCGGGATCAGGCGGTCGCCGACGCGGATCTCGCGGCCGGTGTCGTCGATCACCAGGGTCGAGGCCTGCATGCCGCCGACCGCGCCGCGGCTGAGGGTGCCGGTGGAGATCTGCATCAGCTCGTAGCCCAGCAGCTCGCGGCCCTTGTCGGGCACCACCACGTCGGTCCACAGGGCCTCGAAATCGACCGTGCGGCGGCCGCGGTAGTCCAGGTCGGCGGCGCGCATGATGTCGCAGCAGGCCTTGCGGTCCAGGCGGGTGTAGCGCTGGGTCGGGCGGACCACGGCGTAGCGGGTGCCCGGGCGCTGCTCGTCCAGGCCCTTGATGTAGGCGACCTGACCCTGGGTCACGCGCAGGCGGTCTTCTTCCAGCCCGACCACGTAGGGCAGGTGCTCGAACTTGTCGACCACGCGCAGGTTCTTCAGGAACGGCTCGACGTCCGACAGCGGGATGCCGCTGACCGGCGCTTCCTGGCGCGGACCGGGCTGGACCTGGGCCGCCACGCGGTCCAGGTAGGCCAGCGAGATCACGTCGCCCGGATAGATGAGATGCGGGTTCTTGATCTGCGGGTTGGCCTGCCAGATCTCCGGCCACAGCCACGGCCGCTTCAGGAAGCGGGCCGAGATGTCCCACAGGGTGT
>CBIFVU010000453.1:0-2477 GCA_966185905.1 uncultured Lysobacter sp. | reverse complement strand
CAACGACAAGCACATCGAGGTGATCGTTCGCCAGATGCTGCGCAAGGTCGAGATCACCGACGCCGGCGACAGCAAGTTCCTCAACGGCGAGCAGGTCGAGCGCCAGCGCGTCATCGAGGAGAATGCCCGCCTGCAGACCCGCGGCGAGATCCTGACCCGGTTCGACCCGGTCCTGCTGGGCATCACCAAGGCCTCGCTGGCGACCGAGTCGTTCATCTCGGCCGCGTCCTTCCAGGAGACCACCCGCGTGTTGACCGAAGCGGCCGTGCGCGGCACCCGCGACGGCCTGCGCGGCCTGAAGGAGAACGTGATCGTCGGCCGCCTGATCCCGGCCGGTACCGGTCTGGCCTACCACACCCAGCGCCGCCGCAATGCCTCGGGCTTGACCGAGTCGGAGATGGAAGCGCTGGCCGGTCCGGTCACCACCGCCGAGGCTCCGGCCGCGGCGCCGGCCGAGACCGTGGCCGACGAGGGCGAGGGCGCGTAAGCGTCCCGTCCCCGGGCTCCGGCCCGGTGCGACCCAGGCGTTACCAGGCAAGGCGGGCAGCGATGCCCGCCTTGTTTTTTGCCGGGCCGCGGCCCGCGGTCGCGCCGGGCCCGGCTAGGCGCTTGCTGTTCGCTGGCCGCGGTATCGGCTAAGTTGTGCGGCGGACGGGCCTCGGCCCAGCCCCGGCCCGAGGAAGGGCCGCCTTCGATGGCCGCCTGCGCGCGCCGTCGCCAACCTGTCGCGGCCTATCGCCCGGGACGCCCTCGCCGGCCCAGCCGGCCATCCCGGTACCGACGCCGCTCCGATCGAGGCTTCGCCATGGACGCACTCCGCCGCAATCGCTCCCTGTCTCTCCGCCGCCCGCGCGCGGCCGTCATCGCCGCCGCGTTGCTGGCGGCGGCCCTGCCGGTGGCGTCCTTCGCCCAGGTCGCCCCCGGCCGGCCCGGCTCCAGCGGGACCGCGGGCCCGGCGGCCCCGTCTCCCCAGCGCGCGCCCGCCGGCGCCGCCGCCGACCCTGGCCTGAAGGACGAGAACCTGCTCCAGTCCGTGCCCGAGGGCTACACCATCGCCAACCGCCAGAGCAGCGGCCAGGCCGTGCTGATGGAAATGATTCCCCAGGGCCAGACCCTGGAGAACTGGACCGACATGGTCACCACCCAGATCTACCTGGGCGCGCGCAACGCCAGCTTCGAGGCTTACCAGGCCGACATGCTCAAGCGCTGGAAAGGCGCCTGCAGCCGTGCCGAGGCCATCCCGGTGACCGACGGCAAGGAGAACGGCTACGCCTTCCGCTTGTGGCTGCAGACCTGCCGCCATGACGACCCCGCGCGCAAGCCGGAGATCACCTGGTTCAAGATGATCCTCGGCAACGACAGCGCCTATGTCGTGCAGAAGGCCTTTCGCTTCGAGCCGGAAAAAGAGCAGATCACCCGCTGGATCCGCTACCTGCGCGGAGTGACTGTCTGCGACAGCCGGCTCAAGGACCGCCCCTGCCGGCTGGGCTCCTGAGTCCCGCGGAGGGCGCACGGCGCCGCCCTGGTTCCTGCCTGGCCCGGCACCGGCCTGGACGGCTCGGGCCCCCGGCAGGATCGGCTCGGGGCGGGCGGCCCCGTGCTGATCAGGCAAGGGGCTGGCAAAACCCGCTGGATGTGCTATCGTCGCCGACCGGACTGGTCCCTTGCTGTGGGCCATCCCAGATCACGAAATTAGGCGCAGGGAGCGCCTAGTGTTCGGCCCAGGGCAGGGCGGGATCATCGAATGAGGAACGGAGTTGGCGCCCCTGTTGGCGCCGGCTCCGCCTGTTCGCGTCGCCTGCGTTGACGGAAACGTTAAGCGCGGGCTATACTTTTTCGTCTCGGCAGGTCGGGTGCATTCGGCTTGCCGTTCGTTTCTCACGAAGCGGCCGCCCGGCCCTTAAACAAGAGTTCCAGATGGCAACCATCAATCAGCTCGTCCGCAAGCCGCGGCAGGCGACCACCTACAAGAGCACCTCGCCGGCGCTCGCCAACTGCCCGCAGCGCCGCGGCGTCTGCACCCGCGTGTACACCACGACCCCGAAGAAGCCGAACTCGGCCCTGCGCAAGGTCGCCAAGGTGCGCCTGACCAACGGTTACGAAGTCATTTCGTACATCGGCGGCGAAGGCCACAACCTGCAGGAGCACTCGGTCGTGCTGATCCGCGGCGGTCGCGTCAAGGACCTGCCGGGCGTGCGCTACCACACCGTGCGCGGCTCGCTGGACGCCGCCGGCGTCGCCAAGCGCCGCCAGGCCCGCTCCAAGTACGGCGCCAAGCGCCCGAAGTCCTAAGCGCGTCGCGTCGGCGGCGCGCGGCGCCGCCACCGGAGCTCGTCTTTCAAGAATCACGAAGAATAGGTACGCACCATGTCGCGTAAAGGTTCCACCCCGCAGCGTTCGGTCCTGCCCGATCCCAAGCACGGCAGCGAGACGATCGCGCGCTTCATCAATATGGTCATGCAGAGCGGCAAGAAGTC
>CBIFVU010000452.1:0-2478 GCA_966185905.1 uncultured Lysobacter sp. | reverse complement strand
TGGCGCCGCATCCAGCATAAGGCCAAGCCGGGGCGCTGCGCTCAGTAATCGGGGAAGGGAGAGTTGGAAGCGCATCAGCCGACCCAGAGCCAGGCGCCGCGGACGCGCTTCACCCCATCCCGAATCCCCAATCCCGAATCCCGGCTCCTGAAGCGCTGGCGCCGCATCCAGCATAAGGCCAAGCCGGGGCGCTGCGCTCAGTAATCGGGGACAAGGGGAGTTGCAAGCACATCAGCCGACCCAGAGCCAGGCCGCCGCGGGCGCGCTTCACCCCATCCCGAATCCCGAATCCCGAATCCCGGCTCCTTCAGCCATACACCGGAAACTGCGCGCACTGCTTGGTCACGTTCTCGCGCACGCCGGCGATGACCTTCTCGTCCTTGGGATTGTCCAGCACGTCGCAAATCCACTCGGCCAGGGCCACGCAGTCGGGCTCCTTGTAGCCGCGGGTGGTCACCGCCGGGGTGCCGATGCGCAGGCCCGAGGTGACGAAGGGCTTCTGCGGGTCGTTGGGCACTGCGTTCTTGTTGACGGTGATGTGGGCGCGGCCGAGCGCGGCCTCGGCGTCCTTGCCGGTGATGCCCTTGCCGATCATGTCCACCAGCATCAGATGGTTCTGGGTGCCGCCGGAGACGATCTTGTAGCCGCGGGCGATGATGGTCTTGGCCATGGCCTGGGCGTTCTTGACCACCTGGGCCTGGTAGTCCTTGAACTCCGGCTGCAGCGCTTCCTTGAAGGCCACCGCCTTGGCCGCGATCACGTGCATCAGCGGGCCGCCCTGGATGCCCGGGAAAACGATGCTCTGCAGCTTCTTGGTCAGCTCTTCCGACAGGCCCTTGGCCAGGATGATGCCGCCGCGCGGGCCGCGCAGGGTCTTGTGGGTGGTGGAGGTCACCACGTGCGCGTGCGGCAACGGGTTGGGATAGGCGCCGGCGGCGATCAGGCCGGCGACGTGGGCCATGTCCACGAACAGGTAGGCCCCGACCTTGTCGGCGATGGCGCGGAAACGCGCCCAATCCACCACCTGCGAATAGGCGCTGAAACCGGCCACCACCATCTTGGGCTTGTGCTCCAGGGCCAGGCGCTCGACTTCGTCGTAGTCGATCAGGCCCTGGTCGTCGACGCCGTACTGGACGGCGTTGAACAGCTTGCCGCTGGCGTTGACCTTGGCGCCGTGGGTCAGGTGGCCACCGTGGGCCAGGCTCATGCCCAGGATGGTGTCGCCCGGCTCGAGCAGGGCGAAATACACCGCCTGGTTGGCCTGCGAGCCCGAATGCGGCTGGACGTTGGCGTACATGTCTTCGGTAGAGCCTTCGCCGAACAGCGCCTTGACCCGGTCGATGGCCAGTTGCTCGGCGACATCGACGTACTCGCAACCGCCGTAGTAGCGCTTGCCCGGGTAGCCCTCGGCGTACTTGTTGGTCAGCACGCTGCCCTGGGCTTCCAGCACGCGCGGGCTGGCGTAGTTCTCCGAGGCGATCAGTTCGACATGGTCTTCCTGGCGGCGCGCCTCGTCGGCGATGGCCTGGGCGAGTTCGTCGTCGAATCCGGCAATACGGGTGTGGCTGGGGAACATTCGCGGCCTCGGAGGGGAAGTGGAGCGGACGGGAGGGGGAGGACCTCGCGCCAGGCCCCGTCCGGCCGGCGGCGGCGCCCGCGAGGCCGCCCCCGCCAGGCCCGGCGCCCGGGCCCTGGCGGCCCCGGTACGGCTTGGCGTAAGACTTGAAATGTTAGCCTAGGGGCGTATGGCGGCCAACCGCCAGGACGGGGCTGCCCAGCGGCTCCCGGCCGGCGGACAATGGCCGGACCTCTCCCTCCCCGGCCCGCCGTCCAGGCGGGCGTTTCGATCCTGGATGCCGCGACCGTGAAATGGGTCTTCGTCTTCTTGTTCCTGGCCAGCGCGGTGTACGTGCACTTCCGCGGCAGGGTCCGCCACCGCCTGGGCCGGCAATTGCTGGACCATTCGACCTTCATGGCCCCGGTGAACGTGCTGATGTACGCCTGCTCGCGGGTGCCCACCAGCCCGTTCCTGAGCCCGGACGAGCACTTCCCCGAGCTCGAGCCGCTGCGCGCGCGCTGGCGCGAGATCCGCGCCGAAGCCCTGCACCTGCGCGAACTGCAGCAGATCAAGGCCGCCGACGGCTACACCGACGTGGGCTTCAACTCGTTCTTCCGCCGCGGCTGGAAGCGCTTCTACCTGAAGTGGTACGACGAGGCCCATCCCTCGGCGGCCGAGCTGTGCCCGGTCACCACCCAGCTCCTGCGCGAGCTGCCCAGCGTCAAGGCGGCGATGTTCACCGAGCTGCCGCCCGGCGGCGAGCTGCGCCCGCACCGCGACCCCTTCGCCGGCTCGCTGCGCCTGCACCTGGGCCTGGACACCCCCAACGACGATGCCTGCTTCATCGACGTGGACGGCCAGCGCTACAGCTGGCGCGACGGCGAATGGACCATGTTCGACGAGACCTACATCCACTGGGC
>CBIFVU010000451.1:0-2479 GCA_966185905.1 uncultured Lysobacter sp. | reverse complement strand
CCCTCGCCCTGCCCGCCCCTGCTCGCCCGGCCCGACCGCGAAGCGTCGCCGGCCTCAGTCGCCCACCGGCGCGTACATCACATCCGAACGCAGGGCGTACTTGGTGCCCTGCTCCACCGGCGCGCCCTCGTGCCAGGTCGCGTGCGCGAACAACAGTGCATCGCCCGTGCGCGGGCGCACGCTGAAGCCGCGGAAGGCGGTGTCGCCGCCGGCATAGCCCTGGTTGAGATACACCAGCACGGTGAGCTTGCTGAGCCGGCCGTCCTCGCTCCAGGGGCCGTCCTTGTGCATGCGGAAACGCTGGCCCGGACCGTATTTGTAGAAACGCAGCGCGCGCGGCAAGCCGCAGGGGAGTTGGCCGTCCAAGGCCGGCAAGCCGGCCGCGCCCAGGCGGCGCCACAACGCAGCGACCCACTCCGGCGCCTCGAACACCACGCGCTCGTTGTTGCGCACATGCGCCATCGCCTTCTGTCCGCCGTCGGCGGTCCGCACCCCGGCCGGCTCGAAGCCGCGGCGCTCGGCCAGGGCGATCAGATCCGCGCACTCGACCGGCGTGAGCAGCGAGGCGATGGTGAAGACCTGTTCGGCGTGCTGGACGATCGGCATGCGGCGGTCCTGATCCAGGGATGCCGCACCATAGCGCCGGCGATGCCGCACCGCGAGTGCCTGCGCAGTTCTGCGCGGGTTGGGCACGGCGGGCCGCGGCCCACTCATCGTGGCCTGAACGCCCATCGCCCAAACGGAAGCAGGCGCCCCGCGGGGCGCCTGCTTCATTACTGCCAACGGTTGTGCGCGCTGGCCTCGGCCGGTCCGGCTCGACGCATCGGGCCCAGCAAACCCGGACTCAGCACACCCAGGCCCGGCACGGCCCGGCCCGACCAGTCCGACCCGGCCGGACTCATGCAGCCGGCCGGACCAAGCTCATCGGACTGCGCTCACCCCGCCAGCCCGGAACGCACCGCCGCCAGCACGCTGCCCTCGCGCACCAGGCGCACGGCGGTCGCCACCTCGCCGTCCAGGGCGCGGTCGTGGTCCAGGAACGGAATCGACTCGCGCAGCTTGGCGTGGGCGATGGCGACCGCGCGGCCCGGGCGGAACTCCGCGGCCGCCGACAGCTCCGCGCGCAGGCCTTCGACCTCGGCCAGGAAGCCTTCCTGCTCGGCCGATCCTGCTGCCGGCCCGCCGGCCACCTTGACCGCGAACGCCTCCGCGCCGGCACGGTCGGCCAGGTCGCGCGCGGCGTTGATCATGTCGCGGCGCAGATCCAGCGCCTGAGCGGCGGTGTACAACTCCAGCGCCAACACCTTGCCCAGATCGTCGGCCATGGCCAGCACATGGCGGGCTTCGTTGGCGCCCATGGACACATGGTCCTCGGCATTGGCGCTGGTCGGGATCGAATAGACCGAAGCCGGATGCGCGCGGCTGGCCAGGTCGTTGACGATCGCCGCAGCGGTGTACTGCACGATCATGTGGCCCGACTCGGTCGCATCCTCGTTGCCGATCAGGAAGCCCGGCAGGCCGTCGTTGGTGGCCGGATCGACCAGCTTGTTGAGGCGGCGCTCGGAAATGCTGGCCAACACCGGAATGGCCGCCTTGACATAGCTCATCGCCAGGGCCAGCGGCATGCCGTGGAAATGGCCGGCGGAGATCACCTGCTGCTCGACGTGCTCGGCCTGCGCATCGGGGAAGACGATGGGGTTGTCGGTCAGCGAATTGAGCTCGACCTCCAGCACCCGCGCGGCCTGGGCGATCGCGTCGCGGACCGCGCCGTGCACCTGCGGGATGCAGCGCAGCGAATAGCTGTCCTGCGGCTGGTGCTTCTTGCCGCCGCGGAAGGGACGGAAGCGCTGGTAGAACTTCTCGCGGCCGTGGCGCTGGCCGAACGGCACCCAATCCCAGCCGATATCGAAGCTCAATTGCTGCGCGGCCTGGGTGTCCCAACTCTGCGGCTGCCAGGGGCGGAAGCGCGGCACCAGGTGGTAGGGGATGTCCGACAGGGTCGAGCCGGACAGCAGCGTGCGCAGGTTCTGCGCCACCTGCACCTGGCCCGGATGCGGGCGCAGCGCGTGGACTTCCTCGGCGAACGCGCCCAGCCGGCCGGCGAAGGCGTCGATGGTCATCGCTGCGGCCAGGTCGGCGGTGTCGAGCAAGTCCTCCAGCCGCGCCAGCGCCAGCACGCCGCAGGCGAGCATCTGCGCGGTGCCGTTGTTCAGCGCCAGCCCCTCCTTGTAGGACAGTTGCACCGGCTGGAGGCCGGCGCGCTCCAGCGCCTGCGCGCCGGGCAGGCGTTCGCCCTGGTAGAAGGCTTCGCCGCCGCCGAGCAGGACGATGGCCAAGTGCGAGAGCGGCGCCAGGTCGCCGCTGGCGCCGACCGAACCCAACTGCGGCACCACCGGCACGATGCCGGCGTTGAGCATTTCGGTCAGCGCCTGCAGGGTCTGCACGCGGATGCCGGAGTGGCCGCGCATCAGGGTGTTGA
>CBIFVU010000450.1:0-2505 GCA_966185905.1 uncultured Lysobacter sp. | reverse complement strand
GCACCTTGCAGCAGGCCTGGCGCTGGATCGAGAAGGGCACCGAGATCGTCGAGGACATCGCCGCCGATCAGGACCTGGACAGCCACACCCACCGCGTGGCCCAGCAGATCGGCCGGGCGCAGAGCGCGATGCTGCGCCAGGCTTCGGTGTTCCAGCGCGCGCTGAGCCAGCTCGATCGCCATCGCGTGCACCTGGGCGCCAGCGGCCTGTCCTCCTCCGACGTCAACCGCTACCTGCGCGAGCTGGACATCGGCGCCTTGGCCGGTCTGGCCGACGACTTGCTCACCCGTACCGCCATCCCGGCCTTCATGCTCGCGCCCATCGCCCTGGACGTGGCCGAATACGAATTGGTCGAGCGCGAGCGCGAAGCGCGCGAAGACCAGTCGCTGCCGCCGGCCCAGGCCGCGCCCAGCGCCGAGGGCTCGCCCGCGGCGGCGACCGATTTCCAGTTCGCCGAGCACTGGCTGGGCGAGCTCAGCGGCCTGGCGGTGGGCGACAGCGCGGTGCTGTCGGCGCTGGTGCCGCAGGACAGTTTCTCGCTCAGCGCCTACCGCCTGTCCCTGCTCGGCCTGATCGGCGATCCGGGCGCGGAGAACCGCGAAGGCGTCAGTGCGCAGATGGCGCGGCTGCCGCTGGCCTGGCGGGTGGAGCCGGAGTTCGAGCCCGTCGGCCATGCCGGCGTGGCCTACATGAGCCGCGGCCGGCTGGAGGGCCTGAGCGAGCAAGCCCTGCTGGCGCAGGCCCGCGCCTCGCGCAAGCGCCCGCCGCGCGAGGCGGCCGACGAAGACGCGCAGGCACCGCCCGCGCGCGCGCCGCGCAAGAAAAAGACCGCCGCCGCGGCCCACTCGACCGAGCCCGCCGCCGTCCCGGACGCTACGCCGGGCCGTTCCCGCCGTGCGCCGCGCCAGCGCGCCGCCGCGGCCGAAGACACTGCAGACACTTGATGAACGACCCTATCGCTTCCCTGATCGCGCGCCTGCTGGCCGACCGTTGGCTGCCGCGCGAAGACCCGGCGGTGCGCGAACTGCTCACCGACGCCGAACTGCGCAACGACCTCGACCGCCGCCTGGCATCGGTGGGCATGCGCCTGCTCGAACATCCTTATGCCGCCCACGTGGCCGTCGGCATCGCCCGCCCGCAGGAGTCGGCGGTGTTCGGCAGCGCCAAGGCCTGGTCCTCGACCAACCTGCAATTGGACCGCGACGCCATCGCCCTGCTGGTGGTGCTGTGGTCGCTGCTGGTCTTGCCCAAGCGCCAGCGCCAGATCGCCCGGCAGAAGGCCGACCGCGATCAGGACCAGGAACAGATGTTCGCCGAGCTCAAGCCGGTGCCGGTCGGCGCCGAAGTGGTCGAGCCGATCAACGAGCGCACCTTGCTGGCCGATTTCGGCGAGAAGCTCGGCGGCAAGACCCGCATCCAGTTCAACCTCGGTGCGCTGGCGCGGCAGGGCTTCATCCTGCGGCGCAAGGAGCGCATCCACGAGGGCCCGCTGTTGGACCTGGCCTTCGACTACGAGCGCATCGCCGGACGGGTGATGGACGGCGCGCTGTCTTTCGTGGTGGCCGAAGCGCGCCAGCACGCCCTGGACATGGCCGCGCTGGAGGCGATCGAGGCGGGCGAGGGCGAAGGCGAGACCGGCGACCCGGTCGAAGCGGCGCTGCAGGCGGAGGATTTCGAGGCCTTTCAGGCGGCGCTGCAAGCCGCGCAGGACGCCGCCGGCGAGTCCTCGCAGGACGAGGCCTTGCCGGCGCTGGCCGGGGAGGGCGCCGGGGCCGCTGCCGCCGACACCGAGGTAGAGGCCGATGCCGGTGCGGACGCCGCCGAGATCGACGCCGCCGAGACCGAGGTCGATGCGCCCGAGACCGCCGCCGGCGATCCGGCGACCCTGCCCAAGCACGAGGAGGCTGCGGCCGATGTTTGAGTTCCGCTCCCTGGAAGTGGTGCACTGGGATTACTGGCAGCGCTTCCAACTGCCGCTGGACGCGTCCATCGTCACCGTGGTCGGCCCCAACGGCTCGGGCAAGACCACCTTGCTCGATGCGCTGCGCACCTTGCTGGCGATCGAAGACCGCGACACCGCCCGCGACTACAAGACCTACCTGCGCCACAACGGCAAGGCCTATGCCTGGTTGCGCGCGGTGGTCAGCAATCGGCCCGACCGCCGCGGCGGCCGGCCGTTCTTCCCGATCAAGGACGACCTGGTCACCCTGGCCTGCCGCATCCGCAAGCGCGGCGGCGACTGGAGCCGCGACTACCAGATCGTCGCCGGCGATGTGCCGGTGGAAACGCTGGAACAAGGCGGCGACTGGCTCGGCGTGCGCGACTACCGCGTGCGCCTGGCCGGCGCCGGCCTGACCCGGGCGATCTGCCGCGTGCTGACCCTGGAGCAGGGCGCCACCGACAAGCTCTGCCAATACTCGCCGCGCGAACTGTTGCAACTGATCTTCGATGTGTTCGAGGACAAGGCGGTGCTGGACGACTACCAGCGCGCGCGCACCGAGCAGT
>CBIFVU010000449.1:0-2529 GCA_966185905.1 uncultured Lysobacter sp. | reverse complement strand
CGACTTCGCCGACGCTGAGGCCGGGCGCGCCTACGGAAACGCCCTCGAACACGGTGCCGTCTTCGAGAGCGAGGATTGCGGGTTGGGTCACGGGGGTCGCCTTGGCTGCCGGAGGATCTGATCCCGTTGCGGCGACGGCAAAACCGACTTGCAGCAAAGCGCGGACACGGTGCAGGACCGGTCCGGCGGGCGGGATTCAGGCGAGCCGGAATTCTAGCGGCGATGGGCCGCCGGCGCCAGTGTTCCGAGGGCGGCGGAAAGCCGCGCAAGCGCGCGGAAGGCGCCCGCACGGCTGTCTGGCTGAACGCGGGCCGCCCAGGACGGGGCCAGGCCCGGTCCGTGCGCTCGCGTGTTGTGTGCGGGCCGACGCCCGGTGCCAGGCGCCCGGCACATACAGCGCGGAGCAGCCGGCCGGCTCGCCGAAGGCGCTGCGGGCTGCACGCGAGTTGGGGCCTGGCCGTTGTGGCCGTCCGCCCAGGCGCTTCGCGCCGCGCGCTCTGCGGCGGCCGCCCTCGCCCTGCCTGGCCGCGGCCCCAGCGGCACGCGGTCGGCGGCAGCCAGGGCCGTCTCCAATTCCTGAACGCAGTCGCTGAACGCCCTCTCTGAACGCCGCTCATCGAGCCAGCCGCACAGGCGGCCCTGTGGGCCGGTGGAAGGCTGGCGCGGGTGCCGCCCCGGCCCTCGGCCCGGCCAGCGCGCCCTGGCCGCGAGCGGGAGGCCTTACAACTGCGGGAACATCAGCTCCGCCAGCCCATACCGCCCCGGCGCCTGCCGGGCTACCCGCAGCGCCGCCTCCAGCGCACCGCGGGCGAAGATGTCGCGGTTGCTGGCGCGATGGATCAGCTCCAGTCGCTCGCCAGCGGCGGCGAACTGCACGGTGTGCTCGCCGACGATATCGCCGGCACGCAGACTGGCGTAGTGCGGCTCGGCGCCGCGGCCGATCGCCGCCGCCGCGCCCAGGTGCAAGGCCGTGCCCGAAGGCGCATCCAGCTTGCGGGTGTGGTGGGCCTCGATCACGTCGCAATCCCAGCCCGGCAGCGCCGCCGCCGCGCGCCGCACCAGTTCGGTCAGCACCGCCACGCCCAGGCTGTAGTTGGCCGCCCAGACCACGGCGATGCGTGCAGCCGCCTCGCTGATGGCGGCGTTCTGCGCCGAACTCAGGCCGGTGGTGCCCGAGACCAGGGCGGCGCCGCGCTGGGCGCACAGCGCCAGCACCGGGTCGAACCCCTGCGGCAGGCTGAAATCGATGGCCACATCGAACGCCGGCGCTGCGGCCAGTTCGGCGGCGGCGAAATGCGGTACCCCCTCGATCACCCGTTGCGCAGGCTGGGAACGCGAATAGGCCGCGACCACTTGCAAGTCCTCGCGTTCGGCGGCCAGTCGCAGCAGGGCTTGGCCCATGCGCCCGGAGGCACCGTGGATCAGCAGTCGGGTCGGGGTCGAGTTGGGGGCGGTCTCGTTCATGCGCGCAGGCTAGCGGCTGGGGGCGCAGCAAAACAAGCGCGGCAACCCATGCCCTGCCCCGCCCCGTTCCCGCACGAGGCAAGCAGATCGGGGCCGCGCGGCGACAGCGAACCCATCGCCGCGGGCGGCCTGGCGATGCGGCGAGCCGGGCGCGGCATCGACGGCTCGCCTCTCCCGTTCGCTGGAGCGCCCATGCCGCAGACGTGGGCCAGGGCCAGGGCCGCGACCTGCGGCCGCCGCCTCGCGCCCCGCACGCTCACTGATCGGCCTTGTCCTCGCGCGGCCGGTGCTCGTGCCGCTGGAACAGGAACTCCCAGGTGTCGTTGAAACGGATCGGGAAGCCCAGCGGATGCTGGTCCGCATCGTTCATGCGCGCCTGGGTCGGCGCCGCTTCCAGGCGGCAACCGGCCGGGTCCTGGTAGGCCACCAGTTCGGTGATGCGCACGTCCCGGGTGTCATCGTCGGCGTCCTTGAAGGCCTGGTAGGAGGGATGCATGCGCACCTGCTTGCGCAATACCACCCGTCCCAGCGCCGGCACGTACCAACTCACGCTGCGGTCCAGCCCTTCCACCTCGCCGCTGCCATCGTTGCGCTGGTCCATGTCCTCCGACTCGCCGTCGGACTTGGTCCACAGCGCATCGCGCTCGATCCGCAGCGCCGGCATCGTGCCCAGGCCGATGCGGACCTCCTCCACCGCCACCACCCGGTTGAGCGCGCGCTCGCTATACCGATACCGGTACGTCCCGAACGGCCTGGCCACCTCGCCCGGCTCGCTGAACTGGTCCTGCCAGCTCGCGCCGACCTGCAACGGAAACCGCAGCAGGACCTTCTCGCCCTGACGCAGCGCATTGGGCTGGGCGTACCGGTCCAGGCGTTCGCTGTACTCCGCCCGCTCGGCCCCGTCGATGCGGTAGAACCCGACCCCGTCCTCGATCCGTGCCAAGCGCATCCGACTGGCCGGACGCTCGCCCCCGACCGAATACGCCCACTCCGTACCCACCCGCAGCGCCGGCGCCTGCACCACGCTGTGTTCGGTCAAGGGCGCCCCCCGGCACGCCGCCGGCC
>CBIFVU010000448.1:0-2534 GCA_966185905.1 uncultured Lysobacter sp. | reverse complement strand
GCGGCTTGCGCCGCTCCTACAGGGTGAGGCCGCAGCCTTTTGTAGGAGCGGCGCCCGTCGCGAGCCGCAGAGAGCTTCCAGGCGCGCGCCCCCGCACGCTTCTGCATGACCACGGTCATGACTGTCGCAATGGCGCCGATACTCCCATCAAGCGCGCTGGCCCAGTCCAAAAACCCAGTCCAAAAGAAAACGCCTCGCGAGGCGAGGCGTTTCCAGGATCGACCGGGATCAGGGCGCCGGGCTCACTCGACCGACAGGCCTTCCACCTTCTGCCAGCCGCGCGGCAGCAGGCCGCCGCGGGTCGCGCGCGCGCCGAGGTAAGCCTCCAACTCCTTGTACGACAGGCCCATGTTGCGCGCGCCGGACTTGATGCTCAGGCTCTGCCCCGGGCCGACCACCGCCACCGCGACCACGCGCTCGGTGCCGAGCTTGGCCTTGGGGATGTCGATGATCTTGTTGCCCTTGCCCTTGTCCAGCTCGGGCAGTTCGCCGACCGGGAAGGCCAGCAGGTGGCCGACATTGGTCACTGCGACCACGCGGTCCTGCTCGGCGTCGCCGACCTGGGCCGGCTGCAGCACCCGCGCGTTCGGGGTCAGCGACAGCATCGCCTTGCCGGCTTTGTTGCGGCCGGTGAGGTTCTCGAAGCGGGTGACGAAGCCGTAGCCGTGGCTGCTGGCGAGCACGAAACGATGTTCGTTGTCGCCCGCGGCCAGCGCCTGGAACGAGGCGCCCGCGGCCGGCGAGAACCGCCCGGTCAGCGGCTCGCCGTTGCCGCGCGCCGAGGGCAGGCCGTGGATCAGGGTCGAGTAGGCGCGGCCGGTGGAATCCAGGAACGCCACCTGCTGGGTGCTGCGTCCGCGCACCGCCGCCAGCAGGCCGTCGCCTTCGCGGTAGCTCAAGGTGGCCGCGTCGATGTCGTGGCCCTTGGCCGCGCGCACCCAGCCCTTCTCGCTGACCACCACGGTCATGGGCTCGCTGGCGACCAGTTCGGTCTCCGACAGCGCCTGCGCGGCGTTGCGTGCGACCAGCGGCGAGCGGCGAGCGTCGCCGAACTTCTTGGCGTCGGCCAGCAGTTCGTCCTTGATCAGCTTCTTCAGCTTGGCTTTGCTGCCCAGGGTCGCGATCAGTTGCTCGCGCTCCTTCTCCAGCTCGGCCTGCTCGCCGCGGATCTTCATTTCCTCCAGGCGGGCGAGTTGGCGCAGCCGGGTTTCCAGGATGTAGTCGGTCTGCTCCTCGGTCAGGGCGAAGCGCTGCATCAGCACCGGACGCGGCTCGTCCTCGGTGCGGATGATGCGGATCACCTCGTCCAGGTTGAGGAACGCCACCAGCAAGCCTTGCAACAGGTGCAGGCGGCGCTCGACCTTCTCCAGGCGATGGTTGAGGCGGCGGGTGACGGTGTCGGAGCGGAAGCTCAGCCATTCGGCCAGGAACGCCTTCAGGCCCTTGACCTGCGGCCGGCCGTCCAGGCCGATCACGTTGAAGTTGACCCGGTAGCTGCGTTCCAGGTCGGTGGTGGCGAACAGGTGGCCCATCAACTGCTCGGCGTCGACGCGGTTGGAGCGCGGCACCAGCACGATGCGGATCGGATTGGCGTGGTCGGACTCGTCGCGGATGTCCTCCAGCCAGGGCAGCTTCTTGGCCCGCATCTGGGTGGCGATCTGTTCGATGACCTTGCTCGGCGAGGTCTGGTAGGGCAGGGCGGTGACCACCAGGTTGCCGCCTTCCTTCTCGAACACCGCGCGGGCGCGCACGCTGCCCAGGCCGCTTTCGTACATGGCCACCAGGTCGGCGCGCGGGGTGATGATCTCCGCGGCGGTCGGGTAGTCCGGGCCGAGGACGTGCTCGCACAGGTCGCGGGTGGTGGCGTCGGGGTCGTCGAGCAGGCGCACGCAGGCGCTGACCACCTCGTTGAGGTTGTGCGGCGGCACGTCGGTGGCCATGCCCACGGCGATGCCGGTGGTGCCGTTGAGCAGCAGGTGCGGCAGGCGCGCCGGCATCCAGGTCGGCTCGTCCAGGGTGCCGTCGAAGTTCGGCGTCCAGTCCACCGTGCCCTGGCCGAGCTCGCCCAGCAGCACTTCGGCGATCGGGGTCAGCTTGGACTCGGTATAACGCATGGCCGCGAACGACTTGGGGTCGTCGCTGGAACCGAAGTTGCCCTGGCCTTCCACCAGCGGGTAGCGGTACGAGAACGGCTGGGCCATGAGCACCATCGCCTCGTAGCAGGCGCTGTCGCCGTGCGGATGGTATTTGCCGATCACATCGCCGACGGTGCGCGCGGACTTCTTGGGCTTGGACTGGGCGTTCAGGCCCAGCTCGCTCATCGAGTAAATGATGCGCCGCTGGACCGGCTTGAGGCCGTCGCCCAGGAACGGCAGGGCGCGGTCGAGGACCACGTACATCGAGTAGTCGAGGTAGGCGCGTTCGGCGTACTCGCGCAGGGGGATCTGTTCGAAGCCGTGGAATACCGGACGTACGGAATCTGTCATTGAAACGGGCAACCGGGTGGGGCAGAGGGCCGGATTCTACCCGGGGAG
>CBIFVU010000447.1:0-2537 GCA_966185905.1 uncultured Lysobacter sp. | reverse complement strand
TACGGGGGGCCAGCTCAGTAGGCGCCGGCTTCGGCACTGAAGCGTACCGGCACGGCGGGGTTGAGGCCGTGGTTGGCCGGCAGGACCGCACCCGGCCCCGGGGGTGCGGCTTGCGCCGCTCCTACTGGGAGCGGCGAGCGCAGGGGCTGGCTCAGTAGTCGCCGGCTTCGGTGCTGAAACGCACCGGCACGGTCAGGTTGACGCAGCTGTTGGCCGGCAACACTGCCCCGTTGAGCTGGACCACGGCATCGCCGGCGGCGCCGCCGCTGGCCGGGCAGGAGGCGCCGCTGCCCGCGGCGGGCTGGCAGCGCCACGGGCCGCTCAGGCGCACGCCGCGCGGCAGTTCGTCGCGCACGCTGGCGCCCTCGGCGCTGTCCGGGCCGGCGTTGCACGCCGCCAGCACGTACTCGGCCTGCCCGCCCGGGGTATAGGTGGGGCTGCCGTCGCTCTTGGTCAGCGACAGCGAGGCGCAGCGCGCGTCCACGCTGCGGCTGGCGCTGTTGTTGGCGCTGCCGCCCGGCGTCGGGGTGACGAAGCCAGCCTGGGCCGAGGCCCCCTCGGCCAGCGGCGCGTTGGCGGCGAGGGTGGCCAGATTGGCGATCTCGCTGCACTGGCCTTCGCCCAGGCGCGCGGTGATGCGGTAGGTCACACTGGCGCCGGCGGCGCCGTTGCCGGCGGGCAGGCTCACATCGGTGTCGATCGGGCCGCTGCCGCTGGCAGCCGGGCAGGTCGTGCCGCTGGCCTGGCAGGTCCAGGCGGTGAAGGTCAGGCCGGTGGGCACCGCATCGCGGATGCGCGCGACCGCATCGTGCGCGGTCAGGTCGGCCACGGTCGGGCGCGCGGTGTTGTTGGCGTAGACCACGGTGAACACCACGTCGCCGCCGCCGGCCGGGGTGGCGTTGTCCACGTCCTTGGTCACCGACAGATCCACGTCGTTGTCGAGGATGGTCAAGGTGGCGCTGCGCTGCCCCTGCGAGGTCGGCGAGCACGCGGTGGTGGAGGTCAGGGTGTAGGCGTCGGCGTTCTCGCGCGCGCTCAGCACCACGGTCTCGTTGTCTTCGATGAGGCTGTCGTCCAGCACGCTCAGCGGCACCTCGAAGGTGGCGTTGTCGTAGGTGCCCGCGGGAATGGCGACGTTGGCCACGTTGCCGCCGCCCAAGGTGAAGTCGCTGCCCAGCGTAGCGGTGCCGCCGGTGACTTCCACCGGCACCACGATGCCGCCGGCGGGCACGGTGCCGATCACGCGCAGGCGCGGCAGGCTGGGGGTGCCGCCTTCTCGCATGCTGTAGGCGGCGGCGTCGAATTCGATGTAGGGGCTGAGGGTGACCTGGATCTCGTCGAGGAAATTGCCGACAGTGTCGTTGCCGCCGCCGCTGCTGACCGCGGCGAAGCCGATCTGCTGGATGCCGGTGGTGCCGCTGTAGGTGAAGGTGCCGCTGTAGTCGCGCCAACCGTTGCTGGTGCCGCCGATGACGATGCTGCCCTGGCTGGCCGAGGACGGAACCGGGGTGCCGCTGGTGTTGGTCCGGTCGGTGCCGTTGCTGGTGGTGCCGATGGTGGCGACCACGCTGCTGACCGCGGTGGCGGTGCTGCCCTGCGGGTTGAGGCCGAAGCGCATCACGTCGGGAAAGGCGGCCGAACCGCGGCCGCGGTGGCTGAGCCGCCAGCGGATCACCTCATTGGTGTTCAGGCACACGTTCTGGTAGATGCGCGAGCTTTGTTCGGCGTTGAGCTCGGCATGCTGCTTGCCAGCGCGCGCAGGCACGCCGGAGAAACTGTTGGCCCACATCTCGATGATCGGGCCGAAGCTGGGGTTGGCGGTGACGCCGCAACCGCCCAGGGTGCTGCGGGCGCCATGGGTGGTGTTCCAGCCGGCGACTTGCTGCGGGCCGACGAAGTTGCCGTAGCAGGCCGTCGTGCCCAGGTCGGGCTGCTCGAAACCGAGGTTGACGAAGGAGCGTTGGACCTGGGCCTGCGCCGGCGCGGTGGCCGCGAGGGTGGCCAGTGCGGCGAGCAGGGCCAGGCGCAGGCGCGAGAGCGGACGCTGGACGGCGGCGGACACGAGCATGAAACGTTTCCCCTGTAGGCGGCGGACACTGGCGCGATCAGCCCACGCAGCGCGGGTGAGGGGCCCGATGCCGCCCCCTGGGACCGCGCCGCGGCTCCGCCAGAATCGGATTGCTAAGTAGATATCACATTTTATGTGCTATTCATCACATTTTATCCCAAGTCTGCGGCGGACTGCATCCCACCGGCAGATGCTTCGGCCGGGAAACGGCCCGGCCCCGTCCAGCCCCGGCGCGGCCCGGCCGACGGCGAGCGCCTGCTGCGGCGCCGATAAAACCCAACCAGTACAATAAGTTACCCAAGCCTCCTGGCGCCGGGCGCCCTGCCTCTCCCCGGTCCTGCCTCTTCCGGCCCTGCCTCTTCCTGGCGCTCTGCCATCCCGGCCGCGGAGCAAGACGCCTATGCCCGACCGGGCCGCCTTCGGCGAACCGCGACAGGTACCCTGCTCTGCCACCGCGCTCTGCCACTGG
>CBIFVU010000446.1:0-2543 GCA_966185905.1 uncultured Lysobacter sp. | reverse complement strand
TGCTCGCGCCGGTCGAGCGCGTCACCGGCTACGACACCCACATCCCGCTGTTCCGGCTGGAGATGAAGTACCTGCCCAGCGTCGAGAAGATCGTCGCCGCGGCCAAGCGCGCGCTCGGCCACGGCTGACGATGCGCGCGCTCGTCCTCGCCGACTACCGCAGCCAGTATCCCGACCCGATCGCGTTCCGGCGCGGCCAGGCGGTGCGGCTCGGCGAGCGCGACCGCGAGTGGCCGGCGTTCGTATGGGCCACTGCCGAAGACGGTCGCGCCGGTTGGGCGCCGCTGGACTGGCTGCGCCCGCTCGGACCGGCCGGCGACGGTACGCCCCGCGCGCAGGCGCTGCGCGACTACGACGCGCGCGAGCTGGACGTCGTGGCCGGACAGGCGCTGCGCCTGGTCCATGCCCTCGGCGGCTGGTGGTGGGCGCAGCGCGAGGATGGCGCCCAAGGCTGGGTGCCGGCGCGGCACCTGCAACCCCTCGACGACAGCGCCTGACCGCGCCCAAGCCAAACCGACGACGCCGGCCCGGCCGCGTCGCCCCCCACACACAGAGACCAACGAGTCATGAGCGATACCAAGACCTTCCTGCTTCCCGACCTCGGCGAAGGCCTGCCCGACGCGACCATCGTCGAATGGGCGGTCAAGGTCGGCGACACGATCCGCCTGGACGACACCCTGGTGTCGATGGAAACCGCCAAGGCGGTGGTGGAAGTGCCTTCGCCCGTCTCGGGCAAGGTGCTCAAGCTGGCCGGCGGCCCGGGCGATGTGATCGTCACCGGCACCATGCTGGCCGAGTTCGAGATCGATCCCAACCTGCCGCAGCGCGCCGACGGCCAGGACACCGGCCATCACCACGGCGGCGGCCACGCGCCGGCGCCGCAGGCCGCGCCGGCCGAAGCCGCCGCTGCGCCGGCCAAGGCCGAAAGCGCCGAGCGCGCCGACAGCGGCACCGTGGTCGGGGCGATGCAGTCCTCCGATGCCGTGCACAGCGAACAGGCCGTCGCCGTCGGCGGGGTCAAGGCGATGCCGGCGGTGCGCGCGCTGGCGCGCAAGCTCGGGGTCGACCTGGGCCGCGTGCGCGCCACCGGCGCCGACGGCACGGTCAGCATGGACGACGTCAAGCGCGCCGCTGCCGATGGTTCGGCCAAGGCCGGCGCCGCGCCGGCGGCCGCGCCGCGTGCGGCCGCAGCGGCCGCGCAGGCTCCGGCGCCCGCCGCCGAGCCGGTCCGCAGCACCTTGTCCCAGGCCGGGCGGCCGATGCGCACCCAGCCGCCCGGCGCCGCCGTCACCGGCCAGCCCGAGCAGCTCAAGGGCGTGCGCCGCAACATGGCGCGGGTGATGGCCGATGCGCACAGCAAGGTCGTGCCGACCACCCTGGCCGACGACGCCGACATCCACGCCTGGCTGCCCGGCAACGACATCACCGGCCGCCTGGTGCGCGCGATCGCGACCGCCTGCAAGGCCGTGCCCGCGCTCAACGCCTGGTTCGACGGCGACAAGCTCACCCGCACCCTGCATCCGCACGTGGACATCGGCATCGCCGTGGACACCGACGATGGCCTGTTCGTGCCGGCGCTGCGCAACGCCGACGTGCTCGATGCCGGCGGCGTGCGCGCGGCGATCAACCGCCTGCGCCAGCAGGTGGAGGACCGCAGCATCCCGGCCTCGGAGCTGACCGGCTACACCATCTCGCTGTCCAACTTCGGCATGTTCGCCGGCCGCTATGCCACTCCGGTGGTGGTGCCGCCGACGGTGGCCATCGTCGCCGCCGGCAAGGGCCGCCACCAGATGACCCCGGTGATGGGCGGGTTCGAGTCGCACAAGGTCATTCCGCTGTCGCTGACCTTCGACCACCGCGCCTGCACCGGCGGCGAGGCGGCGCGCTTCCTCAAGGCGATGATCGACGACCTGGCGCGCGCGCAGTAAGCGCGCCTTCCGGCGGCGCGCGCCGCCGGCGACGCCCAGCGCGCAGGCGGGCGCCGGGCGGCACGGCGAACGGGCCGGGTGACCGGCCCGTTTGCGTTGCGCCGCACTCGCCGATCTCGGTAGGCGGGCGGTGCGGAATGCGCAGTACTGCGCGGATCGCGGCCAGCCGCGTCACAGCCGCCGGCGCGACCGCGGCGGACTACCATCGGGCGCTCCCCCACCACGGAGCGATCCCATGGCTCATCGCAGCAGACTGGCCGGTTTCGTCATCGACTGCCAGACCGGCGAACCCAGCGACGCGGCGGCATTCTGGAGCCGCGCGCTCGGCCTGTCCCAGGACGAGGTGCAGGACGATCAGGGCGCGTTGTACGTGGACCTGCCCGGGCACCCGGCGCATCTGCAGATCATGGTGCAGAAGGTCGAGCATCCCTCGCGCGTGCACCTGGACATCGAAACCGACGACATCGAGGCCGAAGCTGCGCGACTGGAGGCGCTCGGCGCGCGCAAGGTCGCCTTCGTCAAGCGCTGGTGGGTGATGCAAGCGCCCACCGGGCACCGCTTCTGCGTGGTGGAGATGAAACATCCCGAGTCGGGGCCTGCGCCCAATGTATGGGGG
>CBIFVU010000445.1:0-2555 GCA_966185905.1 uncultured Lysobacter sp. | reverse complement strand
GAGCGGTCCAGCGCGCTCCCGCCGATTCCGACGCCGCGGTGCCGGGATCGGCGCCCTCGGCCGGCGCCAAGCCCGGAGCGGCCAGCCCCTCGGCCGGGCGCGCCGCCGCCGCGCCGGCTGCGACCCCGGCTGCGGCTCCGCCGCGCACCGGATCGCCCGCGGGCGCGGTGCCGGCCAGCGCCGCCCCGGCTCGTCCGGCCGCGCCGCCGGCGCCGCCAGGGGCGGCCAAGCCTTCATCCCAGCCGCCCGTCCGCCCCGCCGCGGCGCCCGCGACCGGCGCGCCGACCGCCGCAACGACGGGTGCCTCCGCTCCGCTCCGGCCGGTCGTCGCGTGGCCGGGGACGGCCGCCACTGCGCCGGCCATGCGGGCTGCCGGAACGGGCAAGACCGTACCGGCCCCGAGCGGCCCGGCAGCGGCGCCGCAGCAACGCCCGCACTGAGCCTGGCCGCGGCCACTGGGGCGGCCCAGGGGCCCCGTCCGGCGCGAGCGCCCCGGCAACGCCCAGTCCATCGCCCAAGTCCGTGTACAGGCCGAATAGGCATAATGCCGGCAATGCCGAAACAGACGCCCCTGCCTTTCCCCGACGCCAACGCGGCCGAGCCCAAGGCCACGCCCGCGCCCGCCGCGCCGGAGGCCGAAGGCGAAGCCGCCGCCGCGCCGCCCGCGCCCGCCACGGCCGCGGGGGCCGCGCCCGATCCTGAAATGCCCACATCCGAACATTCCGCAACCAACGCCCCGCTGCCCGCTGCTGACGCGGCACCGGCCGGCGCCGCCCACGATCGCGCTGGGCCGGCCCGCGCTGCGACCGGCGCTGCGCCGGCCCCTGGTGAGGCCCAGACCGAGGCCGAGGCCGAGCATGGCGCGGTGAACGCGCCGGCCGACGTCGCTGGCGGTGCCGAGGCCGATGCTGCCGACGCCGACGCCGACGCCGACGCAGCCAGCCTCGACGCCGCCCGCGCGTCGCTCCCGTCCGCGCAGGCGGCCGATGCCGGCGAGCCCAGCGCATCCGCTCGCGACGCCTCCACCGCCGACGACGATGCCGCCGCTGGCGCGCTTTCCCAAGCCGCCGCAGCCACCGCGCCCGGCGAGGCCAGCGCGTCGCCCGGCTCCAGCGCATCCGCCGGCGCTTCCGCCGGCTCGGCCTCCGCTACGCCGCGCCTGTCCGCCGGCGCGCCCGTGCAGCCCGAGCAAGCCGAATTGCCGATGGCCGCGCCCCTGGCCGCGGCCGGCGGGGCCGCCGCCAGCGCCCAGCCCGCCGGCACGGACGCGCCGCGCCCGTGGTGGGCGCGCCTGCTCGGCAAGCTGATGGCGCCGTGGGTGGCGCTCACGGTCGAGCCCAAGCAGCCCAAGGCCCACATCGCCGAGGAATGGCACGGCCGCCCGGTCTGCTATGTGCTCGAAGACTACGGCCTGTCCAACGCCCTGATCCTGGAGCGCGCCTGCCGCGAAAACGGCCTGCCGTCGCCGTTGCAGCCGCTGCCCGGCGATCCGCTCGGGCGCAAGCGCGCCTACGTGGCGCTTTCGCGCCGCAACGCCGGCACCCTGGCGCCCGCCGGTCCGCCCTCGGGCAAGACCCATTCGGGCTCGCTGGCGCGCTTGCTGGAAGCGCACCGCGCCGACCCGACGCTGGACGTGCAACTGGTGCCGGTGTCGATCTTCGTCGGCCGCGCCCCGGACCGCAGCAGCGGCTGGTTCTCGGTGCTGTTCTCGGAAAACTGGACCCTGGTCGGCCGCTTCCGCCGGTTGCTGGCGATCGCCCTCAACGGCCGCCACACCATGGTCCGCTTCTCCCCGCCGGTGTCGCTGCGCGGCATCGTCGCCGAGGGGCTGGAACCCGAGCGCACCGTGCGCAAGCTCGCGCGCGTGCTGCGCACCCACTTCCGCCGCATCCGCGCGGCGGTGATCGGCCCGGACTTGTCGACCCGGCGCATGCTGATCGACCGCGTGCTCGCCGCCGATCCGGTCAAGGACGCCATCGCCGACCAGGCCCGCCGCGACAACACCGAAGTGGCCGAGGCCTGGAAGAAGGCCCATGCGATGGCCTACGAAATCGCCGCCGACTATTCGCACCCGGCGGTGCGCTCGGCCAGCTTCCTGCTCACGCCGGTGTGGAACCGCATCTATCGCGGCGTGCTGGTGCACCACCTGGACAAGCTCAAGCAGGAAGCGCCGGGCTTCGAGGTGGTCTACGTGCCCTGCCACCGCAGCCACCTGGACTACCTGCTGCTGAGCTATCTGCTCTACACCAAGGGCATCGTGCCCCCGCACATCGCCGCCGGCGTCAACCTCAACCTGCCGGTGGTCGGCACCATCCTGCGCAAGTGCGGCGCCTTCTTCCTGCGCCGCAGCATCCGCGGCAGCGTGCTGTATTCGGCGGTGTTCTCCGAATACGTGGCGCAACTGGTCGCCGGCGGTTATTCGATCGAGTACTTCATCGAAGGCGGCCGCTCGCGCACCGGCCGGCTGCTGCCGCCCAAGGGCGGCATGCTGGTGATGACCGTGCGCGGCTTCCTGCGCCAGCCGACCCGGCCGGTGCTGTTCCAGCCGGTCTACA
>CBIFVU010000444.1:0-2564 GCA_966185905.1 uncultured Lysobacter sp. | reverse complement strand
CATCAGGTAATTGCCGACGCTGGCGGCGCGCTGCTCGGACAGGCGCTGGTTGACCGCATCGGTGCCGATGCTGTCGGTGTGGCCGGCGACCTCGACGATGGTCTGGTTGTACTCGGTGAGGGTGCTGGCGACGTTGTCGAGCACCGGATAGAACTGCGGGTCGAGGTTGGCGCTGTTGAAGGCGAAGGTGATGTTGCTGGGCATGTTCAGGGTGATGTTGTCGCCCTGGCGGACCACGTCCACGCCGGTGCCGGCCATGCGCTCGCGCAGGGCGCGCTCCTGGCGGTCCTGGTAATTGCCGATGGCGCCGCCGGCCAGGCCGCCCACGCCCGCGCCGATCAGCGCGCGCTGGCGGCGCTCGGTGGCGTCGTCGCCGCTGAGCAGGCCGGCGGCCACGCCGGCCAGGGCGCCGATGATCGCGCCCTTCTGGGTGCGGTTCATGCCGCCCTGCTGCTGCGGCGGCGGATTCTGGCCCTGCTGCGGATACGGCTGTTGCGGCTGGCCGCCGTAGTAACCGCCGCCGCCGGTGGCGCAGCCGGCGAGCAGCGCGGTCATGGTCGCGGCCGCGAGGGCGAGCTTGATCTGGTTCTTCATGAGAGGGCCTCGTTCGGGTGGGCGGACGTTGCAGGTCACGCAGGCGTCCACAAACTAAGCACTCCGCCGTCGCCGAAGGGTGACGGCCGCGGTCCCTGTTCAGCTGGCGGTGCGACAAGGCCCGCGCAGCATCGGTCTGGTCCGCAGCCGGCGCTCGCGAGGGCGCGCTGCTGCCGCCCCCGATGTGCGAGGTGACGGACGCAGAACGGACGCGGGAACCGGCGCCGGAGCGGTGGCGGGCCATGCGCTTCATGGCCTGCAAGGACGCGGCGCCCGGAGCGGGCTCGCGCTGCGGGCCAGGCTCGCGGCCCGGCGGGTCTGCCGCGAGCACGCGAAGGCCCGGGCGCACCGCGCCCCCTGCGCCTGCCTGAGCCGAGACTCGGCAGGTTGCGGACAGATCAGGCGATCAGCGCGTCGGCGCCGGCCGCATCCAGGGTCACGTCCCAGTTGCCCATCAGCGCCAGGTACAGCAGCTTGTCGAACTCGGCGCCGAACCGGCCGATGACCTCGTCCGGGTCGGGGATCAGCTTGCCGTCGGCGATCAGGCCGAAATGCACGCGGCCGTTGTAGCTCAGGATCGAGATGCCCACCCCGATCGAACCGGTCTGCGGCACCCAGAACATCATCTCGTCCAGGCGGCTGCCGGCCAGGTACAGCGGCTGCTGCGGACCGGGCACATTGGTCGCCACGGCGGTGGCCTTGCGGCTGAACAACTCCAGCGCCAGCCCCTGGACCTGCGCCGGCGCCATGCCAAGCGCGGCCAAAAGCCCAAATGCAACAATGGCTTGCCGAGAATTCTTCAAGTTGTTCATGCACTCGGCGACGCGCTCGACCCGGCGGATCGGATTGCCCTCGCCCACCGGCAGGTCCAGGAACACCAGGCCGAAGTGGTTGCCCAGCTTGCGCGCGTGCTCCAGCGGCCGCAGGTTGACCGGCACGGTCGCGCGCAGGGTCATGCCGTCGAGGTTGTCGCCGCGCTCGAGCATGTAACTGCGCAGCGCGCCGGCGGCGGTGGCCATGAGCACATCGTTGACGGTGCAGTCGCAGGCCCGGCCCACCGCCTTGACCTCTTCCAGGTCCAGCGGCTCGGCCCAGGCCACCCGCTTGGACACGCCGAGCTTGCCGCGCAGCATCGAAGGCGGATCGTCGGACAGCGACAGCGCGTGCAGCAGCTCGCGCGCGATCTCCCCGCCCTCCTTGGCCAGCATCGCCGCCAGGGTCGGGTCCCGGTACATCTCCATGCCCTTTTCGATCGCCCGGCTGCCCAGCTTCATGTACCGGTCCACCGCGCCGACCCGGCGCGCGACCTCGGCGCCGTCCTGCTTGAGCCAGGCGTGCGGCAGGTCGCTGCCCTTGGCCGGCTGCGCGGTGGTGTCGGTCAGCGACAGCAACACCTGCACCAGCGCGATGCCGTCGGCATAGCTGTGGTGGATGCGCGCGACCAGCGCCGACCCGCCGCGATAACGCTCGACCAGATGGAACTGCCACAGCGGGCGGCTGGCATCGAGCGGGCTGGAGGCCAGCTGGCTGGCGAAACGCTCCAGCGCCCGCTTGCCGCCCCGCCCCGGCAGCGCGGTGTGCTGCACGTGCCAGTCCAGGTCCAGGTCTTCGTCGGTCTGCCAGTACGCGCCGGCGGCCGTGTCCACCGCCTTCTGCCGGAACCGCGAGTAGGCCAGGAAGCGCTGCTTGACCACGCGCTTGAGCGCATCGACCGACATCGGCTCGGCGAACATCAACACGCCGGTGATCATCATCGGATTGGTCGGCCGCTCCATCCGCAACCAGGCCGTATCGACCCTGGACATCGGCTCGCGCCGCGCGCCCTTGCGCGTCTTCTCTTTGGCCATGCGCCCTCCCAAGCGTGGGGGCCAGTGTAGCTGGGAATCGGGGATTCGGGATTGGGGATTCGGGATTGGCAAAGCGGACGATCGCGCTTGCTTTGCCAATCCCGAATCCCCAATCCCCAATCC
>CBIFVU010000443.1:0-2574 GCA_966185905.1 uncultured Lysobacter sp. | reverse complement strand
CTCCTCATAGGCGGGGGGGGCGTCCGTGTGGTCGTCGTCCGCCTATTCGCAGACGGGCCTCGGGCCGCCGGCGCGGCGCAGGGCGGCGGCGATGTCGCGGGAGTGGCGGGGCGGGACGATGTCGTCGCGGGCGCCGTGGAAGATCCATATCGGCTGGCGGGCCAGCGGTGCGAAGGCCTGGTCCAGGCTCAGCGCGGAACGCTCGCGCAGGCCTTCGATGCGGGCGATGCGCTCGGCCTCGTAGCCGCCGCAGACCGGCACGATCGCGGCGAAGCGATGGGGCTGCAGCATCGCCAGCTCGTAACTCTGGAAGCCGCCCAGCGACAAACCAGTGAGATAGATGCGCTGCGGGTCGGCGCCGAACTCCGCCTGGCTGCGGTCCAGCATCGCCAGCACGACGCGGTGGAAGCCTTCGGCATCGGCGGGTGCGGCGTGCATCTGCGGGAATACCACGATCGCCGGGAACGCGTCCGCGCGCCGGCGCACCACTGGGCCCAGCCCGACTTCGACTTGCCTGTGGTTGTCGTCGCCGCGTTCGCCCGAGCCGTGCAGGAACACGATCAGCGGCGGGCGCTCGCCGCCGGCGCGGCGCGAGGGCACGAACACTTGGTAGCGGTGGGTCGCGCCGTCCTGGAGCCGCAGTTCGCGTTCCAGGAAGCGGCCGTGGGCGCGCGGGTCGGTCATGGCAGTGGCAGTGGCGGACGGGGCGACAGGGGCGGGCGTTGGAGCCGGTTGGGAGGCCGGGGCCGATGGCAGGGTGCGGCAGGCGCTGGCGGCCAGGACCGAGATCGCCAGGCACAGTGCGGTCAGGACGGTCTTGAACGCGCGCAGGGGCTGGGGAAGGGCGCTGGACGGAACGGTGCAGGGCAGGACGGCGCGGCAAGCGGGCATGACCGGCTCCGATGAGGGATGCCGGCATGATCGACCGGCGCAGCGGCCGGATTCAAGCTGGCCCGCTGTCGGGCCGCGCCGTGCTGGTCCGCGCGTTCGGTCCAGCGCGCTGCGGCGCGCTAGTCTGGCGCGCTACTCCGGCGCGCCCGGCCGGGTGTGCCCGTTCCTGCGTGCCCGTTCCTGCTTGCCCAATCCGGCGCGTTCAGTCCGGCGCGTTCAGTCCGGCGCGCTCAGTCCAGCGCGCGGATGCACCGGGCCAGTTCGGCGTGCGCCTGCAAGATCGCTTCGGCCTGCAGGCGGTAGCCGCGGCGCGGCGCACCTTGCGCGGTCCAGGCGAAGCGCCGCCACAACGCCACCGGCACGCCCTGGCCGACCGGACCGCCGTGCAGGCGGGCGAGCAAGGTCGTGGCGTAGGCGACCAAGGCCAAGGCTTCGCGCAACGGCGCCTGGCGCATCAGTGCGCTGACCTGGTCTTCCTCCAGCAAGCGGTCCTGGGCCAGGGCGAGGTCGTCCAGGCAGCCGCGCATGCAGCGGTCGGCACGGCGCAGGTCGGCGGACGCGAGCGGGCGCACGCGCAGCGAGGGCGCATTGATGTAGCTGCTGCACATCGCGCAGAAGCAATGCGCTCCGGGCGAATACAGGCGCTGGCCGGGATCGCGCAGCAGCCGGTGGGAGTCGTCGAGATAGCTGGCGAACAGGCGGCAGAACGGCGCCAGCCGATGGTCCAGCGGCGGTCGCGCCGCCGGCGGAAGATCGGCGTAATGGCGGCGGATCCAGGCCGCGGCGGCATCGCGGTCGCCGGCATAGGCATGGGCGGCCTCCAGGCCGATGAAGCCGCGGCCGATGCCTTCGGCCATCCAGCGCAGCAGGGCATAGCTGCGGGCCTGCAGGTCCACGGCTTCTTCGAGCAGATCGCGTTCGAACATCGGCGCATGCTGGCCGGCCGATGCAGCCGCGGCAATGCCGCCGGTCAGGACGCGAGCGGCGCCTGGGCACAGCGAGCGATGGGCCAGCGCCTCATGGCGCCGGACGGGCGCCCTCGGCTCGGGTCTTGGTTCGGAATCCTCGATGACGGGCGGTTGCTCGCGTGTGGGTGGCCGATGGGCTGCCGGCCGATCGGCGCACGCGTCTGCCGCCGGCGAATCGACAGACGCGGATCGGCGGGCGCGAATCGACCGGAACGAATCGACAGGCGCGAATCGACAGGCGCGAATCGGCGCAGGCCTGCCCGATCCACCGGCTCGACCCAGGCGGGCGCCCGCGCCGAGCGACCGCCTCAATGCAACAAGATCAGCGTGGCCAGGCCGAGGAAGCTCAGGAAGCCCATCACGTCGGTGACGGTGGTCAGGATCACGCCGCCGGCCAGGGCGGGATCGAAACCCAGGCGCTTGAGCGTGATCGGCACCAGCACGCCGGCGGTGGCGGCCGTCAGCAGGTTGATGGTCAGCGCGCTGCCGATCACGAACGACAGGCCGGGCTGGCGGAACCACAACAGCACGATCAGGCCCAGGCCGATGCCCAGCACCAGGCCGTTGATCAGCGCCACCGCCAGTTCCTTGCGCAGCAGGGTCCAGACGTTGGAGGCGCCGATCTGGCCCAGGGCCAGACCACGGATCATCAGCGCCAGCACCTGGGTGCCGGCGTTGCCGCCCATGCCGGCGACGATCGGCATCAGCGCGGCCA
>CBIFVU010000442.1:0-2574 GCA_966185905.1 uncultured Lysobacter sp. | reverse complement strand
CGAGCCGCGACCGCGGGGTTTCACGCTTGCGGCGTTGGTCTCGGCGCAGCTGTGTTGCCGAGGTCGCGACTCGCGTCGCTCCTACAGCCGCAAACGCGACGGCGGCCGCGTCATGAGGCCGCCGTTTTTGCTTCCAGCCGCATCGAAGCGCCGATGGCTGCCTGTAGGAGCGGTGCGAGCCGCGACCGCGGGGTTTCACGCTTGCGGCGTTGGTCTCGGCGCAGCTGTGTCGCCGAGGTCGCGACTTGCGTCGCTCCTACAGCCGCAAACGCGACGGCGGCCTCGTCATGAGGCCGCCGTCTTTTTCAGTCGCATGAAGCGCCGATGGCTGCCTGTAGGAGCGGCGCGAGCCGCGACCGCGAACCTTCGACCCGCGCCGAAGCTTCCGCCGCGAGCGCGATGCCTCCGTCGCGGCCCACGCCGCTCCTGCGCCGATCCGATCCCGATCAGTCCGGAATCGTCGGCTCCACCAGCCGTTCCAGTAGGGTCAGCGATTCCTGCCAGCCCAGGTGGCACTGCTCGACCGGGATGACGTCGGGAATGCCCTCCTGCACCACCTGCACTTCGGTGCCGCAGGACACCTCGCGCAAGCTGATGGTGGTGACCATGGTGCCGGGCAGGTTGGGATCGTCGAAACGGTCGTCGTGGACGATGCGCTGGTTGGGCACCAACTCCAGGTAAGTGCCGCCGAAGCTGTGGCCGTTGCCGCTGGTGAAGTTGGTGAAGCTCATCTTGTAGCGGCCGCCCACGCGCGCCTCCAGCTCGTGCACGGTGCAGGTGAAGCCGTCCGGCGGCAGCCATTTGGCCAGGGCGGCGCCATCGAGGAAGGCGCGGTAAACGCGCTCGGGCGGGCAGGTGAACACGCGGAGCAGGCGGACGGTGCCGGGCATGATGGGTCTCCAGTCAGGGTTCGGAAGAAAGGGCGAGGTGGGGGCCTCACCGGTACGACGAACGGGACGGGCGCGGATCGACACGCCGGCGCAGCCGATGGCCGGTCCGGGTTCGCGCCCGCAGGAGCGCATCCCGGCGGCGCCCGCATCCGCATCCGCGCCGCCGCCGCTGGCGCGGTTCAGCTTGTACCCCAGGCGCCGCCCGCGGGGAACCGCCGGGGCGCCAGAGTGCTGTCGATTCCTCCGTTTGCCCATCGTCGTACTGTTGTCACTGGCCAACCCGGGCGCCCGCCCTATCATCGGTCGGTGCGATCAAAGCAAGGAGCTTGCGATGACCCACCCTTCGCCGCCCGGCCCATCCGCCGACGCTGCCGCCGACACCGCCGTGACGCCCGGCCGCGATCCCGCGCACCGGCCCCAATCGCTGTGGCGGGAGCTGCGCGACGCCGTGCGCGGCACCGATGCGGACTACACCAAGATCCCGTTGCGCCGCGCGGTGTTCCTGCTGGCCGTGCCGATGGTGCTGGAACTGGTGCTGGAATCGACCTTCGCCGTGGTCGACATCTTCTTCGTCGCCAAGCTCGGCCCCTCGGCGGTGGCGACGGTCGGGCTGACCGAGAGCTATCTGTTCCTGCTCTACGCGGTGGCCATGGGCCTGGCGATGGCGGTGACGGCGGTGGTGGCGCGGCGCATCGGCGAAGGCAAGCGCGAGGAGGCCGCCTTCACCGCCGTGCAGGCCATCGCGGTGGCGGTGCTGGTCTCGGTGCTGCCGGCGCTGGCCGGCATCTTCTACGCCCAGGACCTGTTGCGGCTGATGGGCGCGGACGAATGGAGCATCCAGCACGGTTACCGCTACACCCAGTGGATGCTGGGCGGCAATGCGGTGATCATGCTGCTGTTCGTCATCAACGCGGTGTTCCGCGGCGCCGGCGACGCGGCCATCTCCATGCGCGTGCTGTGGCTGTCCAACGGCCTGAACATCCTGCTGTGCCCGTTGCTGATCTTCGGCGCCGGGCCGGTGCCGGCGCTGGGCATCGAGGGCGCCGCCATCGCCACCAACATCGGCCGCGGCATCGGCGTGATCTACCAATTGTGGGTGCTGTTCCGCGGCGGCAAGCACATCCGGGTCGGCGCGGCGCAACTGGCCTGGCGCGGGGCGATGCTGTGGAACATCGTGCGCACCTCGCTGGGCGGCATCGGCCAGATGCTGGTGGCGATGACGGCCTGGATCTTCCTGATGCGGATCCTGGCCGCCATCGGCAGCGAAGCAGTGGCCGGGGCCACCATCGCCATCCGCCTCATGATGTTCACCATGATGCCGGCCTGGGGCATGTCCAACGCCGCCGCGACCCTGGTCGGACAGAACCTCGGCGCCGGCCACGCCGACCGCGCCGAGGCCGCGGTCTGGCGCATCGGCTGGTACAACATGGCCTACCTGGTGGCGGTGTCGGTGCTGTTCTTCGCTTTCCCGCAGCCGATGGTGGCCTTCTTCAGCACCGACCCGGAAGTGGTCAAGGTCGGCGCGGAATGGCTGCGCATCCTGTCGTACTCGTTCTTCATCTACGGCTGGTGGATGGTCACGGTGCAGGCCTTCAACGGCGCCGGCGATACGGTCACGCCGACCAAGATCAACGTGGTGTTCTTCTGGCTGATCCAGATCCCGCTGTCCTACCTGCTGGCGATC
>CBIFVU010000441.1:0-2601 GCA_966185905.1 uncultured Lysobacter sp. | reverse complement strand
CGTCCCCGCCAGCCAGTACCAGTTGTACAAGCGCACCTGGCGCCGCCTGGTGCAGGCCGCGCGCCTGTGCTGCGGGGTGCCGGACTACGACAACTACGTGCGGCATTTGATGGAGAAGCACCCCGAGCGTCCTATCCCGGACTACGCCACGTTCTTCCGCGAACGGCAACAGGCGCGCTATGGCGGCGGGCGGTTCGGGTGTTGTTGATCCGTTGAGTGCGCGAGGAAGGAAGGGGCCGCCCGCGGGCGGCCTCTACGTATGCGCACTCGCCGCGCGCCCACGGACCGACGCCGCCTCGCAGTCCGACTGCAGGAGCGGCGCAAGCCGCGACCGCGACACCGCAGATCCGACGCAAGCGCGGTGTCGCGCCCGCGACGCGTCTATCCGCATTCCCAACGCGGAGCCACCGCGAAGCGCGGGGACTCGAACGCCGGATAGATCGACAACGTCCGCTCAGCGAGGCTCTCGTCGATCAGCCCGGTGGAATCGTCTGCCGCTGGCGCCGCGCTCTCCGCCAGCGCGCGCAATGCCTGCGCCGGCGCTTGGGGCAGATAACCGGCGACCGCCTCCAGGTTGGCCAGCACGCACTCCCGCGCCTGCGCTGGAGAGAGATCGTCCAGCAAATGCTCGAAATCGAGCGCGCTGTCCACCAGCCTGGCGAACACGAACGACTCGAAGCAAGCCGCGTCCATCGCGCTATCGCCGCGATCGTGCCAGACCAGGCCGACGCCCGCCGCCTCGCCCGAGGCGGTGCGCATCAGGCAATACGCGTCGCCGGCGCCGGACACCGCGAACGGCAGGAAGACACGCCCATCCTGGAAGCGCGGGTTCAACCATTCGTCGGCAATCCGCTGCGCCTGCTCCGCGTCGATCCATTCCAGGTCGTAGACGCAGGACAGGATCGAGCGCGCGCTGATCGTGTAGTCGCGCCAGTGGGCCTGCCAGTCCTCGCGGCTGGTTCCGTAGCGCGTGCGTCCTTCGGCCTGCCACCGCGCCAGCATCGGCGGCAGGGCGATGCCGCACTGCGCGGCCAGGGATTGGAATGTCGGGGTCACGGATTACCTTGGTCCTGCCGATGCGCAGATGTCGGATTTTCCGCCTGTAGGACCGGCGCGAGCCGCGACCGCGAAACCTCGCTTGCATCGTATATGAGATGTCGCGGTCGCGGCTCGCGCCGCTCCGACAGGTCGGACTTCAAGCCGGCGTGTCGCCGGCCAAGGCGCGCAGAGTGATGCCGACGAGGTAGGCCAGGCCGGTGCCGGTCGCGTAGCCCAGGGCGCCCAGCAGTGCGCCGACCGGGGCCAGCGAGGGGTGGAAGGCCGAGGCCACCACCGGCGCCGAAGCCGGGCCGCCGATATTGCTCTGCGAGCCGATCGCGAAATAGAACAGCGGCACTTTCAGCAAACGCCCGACGCCCCAGAGGATCAGGATGTGCACCGCGATCCATATCAGGCCGAGCGCGAACAGCCAGGGCTTGTCCAGCAGCGCCAGGATGTCCATCTGCAGGCCGATGCAGGCGATCAGGAAGTACAGCAGCAGGCTGCCGAGCTTGGACGCGCCGGCGCCCTCCAGTTCGCGCGCGCGGGTGAAGCTCAAGGCCAGGCCGGCGAAGGTGGACACCGCCACCACCCAGAAGAACGGCTCGTGCAGGCTGACCGTGCGCGCCCAGGACACATTGGCGCCGAACCAGACCGAGAGCGGCCCGGCGATGGCGTGGGCCAGGCCGACCACGCCGAAGGCGATGCCGACGATCATCGCCAGATCGCTCAGGCTGGCCACGCGCTGGTGCTGGGCCTGGAAATGCTCGATGCGCCGCTTGAGCTCCTCGATGCCGCTGACGTCGGCGCCGCTGCGCGCGTCGATGGCCTGGGCGCGGCTGGCCAGGAAGATCAGCACCGCCATCCACACATAGCCCACGCCGACATCGACCACGGCGAACTGGCCGAAGGTGGT
Organism: uncultured Lysobacter sp.; assembly: GCA_966185905.1. GTDB lineage: Bacteria > Pseudomonadota > Gammaproteobacteria > Xanthomonadales > Xanthomonadaceae > Lysobacter. Next base: position 647 of record CBIFVU010000441.1, on the reverse strand, counting down.
CGCATCGACCTGGAAGATTTCCTTCATCGCCAGCATGTTGGCGCCGCCGCCGATCCAGCTTCCGGCGAGCGCGGCCATGCCGCCCCAGGTGTCGCCGGCCACGGTTTCCGGGTGCAGCGCGCGCATGGTCGCGAAGGCCACCACCGCCCCGGCCATCACGCTGAGCGAGGACACGGCATACATCAGCAGCAGCTTCGGCCCGAGCTTGAGCACGCCGCGCAGGTCGATGGTCAGGGTCAACAGCACCAGCGCCGCGGGCAGCAGCACCCGGCTGGCGACCGGGTTATAGAGCTTGGTGTTCTGGCCGTCGACCAGACCGACGGTGTTGTAGATGCCAGGGATGAAGTAGCACAGCAACAGCGCCGGGACGAAGGTGTAGAACTTCTTCCAGAAGCCGCGGGTCTGCGAGGACGTCCAGAACACCAGGCCGAGGGTGGCGGCGATCAGGCCGAGGACGACGATGTCGTTGCTGATGAGCGCCGTGCGCGCGGTGTCTGGCATGCGGAAGTCCCCTCGGAAGCATCCACGCTTTTACTTCGGATCGGCCTCGACGGGCAAGGCCCGGTGGTGCCGGAACGCGGGTTCAGGCAGCGCGATGCGGCCGAAGCCCCTGTAGGAGCGGCGCGAGCCGCGACCGCGGAGCCGCG
>CBIFVU010000440.1:0-2605 GCA_966185905.1 uncultured Lysobacter sp. | reverse complement strand
GGCGGGGGCGATCGCCCGCGGCGGCCTGCGAGGGGGAGGGAACCGATGTTGCGATTCGTGCTGTGCGCCTGCCTGTGCCTGCCGACGTCGTTCGCGGCCGGCGCGGCCGTGCCCGAGGCGCCGCGCGCGCGCATCATCGGCGTGGCCGACGGGCTGCCCTCCAGCAAGGTCAACGGCATGGCCTTCGACCGGGCAGGCTACCTGTGGCTGGCCACCACCGACGGCCTGGCCCGCTACGACGGGATCGGCATGAAGGTCTGGCGGCACGTGCCGGGCGATGCCGCCTCGCTGCCGGGCAACGATCTGGCGCTGGTGGTGGTGGACGACCGCGACCGCATCTGGGTCGCCGCCGAAGGCCGCGGCCTGAGCATGATGGACGCCCGCCGCGAGGGCTTCGTCCATTACCGCCGCGCCAGCCATGCGCAGATCGGCAGCGACGACACCTTCGCCGTGGCCAGCCGCAACGGCGAGGTCTGGTTCGGCACTTACGGCGGCGGCTTGCACCGGCTGGACAGCCGCGGTGCGATCGCCCGCTTCGCGCCGCGCCCGGGCGACCCGCGCAGCCTGCCTTCGGAAACCGTGTTGTCGCTGGCCTTCGACGCCCGTGGCGAGCTCTGGGTCGGCACGCTCAAGGGCCTGGCGCGCTGGACCGGCCGCGATTTCGAGCGCGTGGCGCTGCCGGGCGAGGAGCCCGCGCCGTGGGTGTATTCGGTCACCCCGGTCGGCGAGCGGCTCTGGGTCGGCGCGCGCACCGGCCTGCACCGGCGCGAGCGCGATGGACGCTGGAGCGATCCGGACTACTCGGTGATGTTCGGCTACCCCAATTCGGTGATGTCGCTGGTGCCCGACGCCGACCAAGGCCTTTGGCTGGGCACCCAGCGCAGCATCTGGCGGGCCCCGCCGAGCGCGGTGCCGGTGCCGGTGGCGCTGGGGCCGTCGCGGCCGGCGCGGGCGGTGCAGCAGATCGTCGGCCAGGGCGACGGCTCGTTCTGGTTCCCGCTGGCCGGCGTCGGGGTGGGCTACCTGCGCTCGGACTGGCGCCGCATCGCCCAGTATTCGCGCGAGCGCGGCACCCTGGCGGCCGAGCTCTACACCACCCTGGCGCCGTCGGCGAACGGCGGGGTGTGGCTGTTGGGCGCGCGCGGCGAGGTCGAGCGCATCGGCGCCGATGGCCTGGTCGAGCCGGTCAGCGCCGGCGGCACCCATCCGGGGTTGGCCAAGGGCTTGTCCAACACCGCCATCGAAGACCGCCAGGGGCGTTTGTGGGTCGGCAACGGCCGCAACAGCGTGGTGCGGATCGAGCCCGGCGGCGCCTGGCGCGAGTGGAACACCGAAAGCCGGGAGCCCACGCTCAACGGCGAGGCCGACCGCATGGCGATCGCGCCGGACGGCAGCCTGTGGATTTCCTTCCTGACCCAGGGCCTGCAACAACGCGATATCGACACCGGCCGGGTGCTCAGCACGCTGCGCGCGGGGCCGGACCAGGGCCTGGGCAGCGGCGACTACGATGCGATCGGCTTCGCCCCCGACGGCGCGCTCTGGGTTGCGTCCGGCCAGGGCCTGCTGCGCCGCGATGCCACCGCCAATGTCATGCGGCCGCTGCCGGGGCTGCCGGCCGACCGCGTGTTCGGCTTCGTCTTCGCCGACGACCGCAGCCTGTGGCTGCAGCGCCTCAACGGCCTGGAGCGTTACCAGCGCGACCCGGGCGGGACTTGGCGGCTGGCCGCCAGCGCCGGCGTGGCCGAGGGCATTCCGGCGGTGGAGGGCACCGGCCTGTTCCTCGACCGCGCGGGCCGCTTGTGGTTGCCGACCTCGCGCGGCCTGTTCCGCTGGGATCCGGCGCGGCGGCAACTGCGCCGCTTCGGCGTGCAGGACGGCATGAGCAGCCAGGAATTCCTGCGCCGCGGCAGCGTGCTCGACCCCGCCGGCGTGCTCTCGGCCTCGCTGTCGGACGGCAGCGTGGTGTTGATCGACACGCGCCTGGCCGACCCGCCGCCGCGCCAGCCGCAATTGCAATGGCATCAACTGGACGTGCGTCGCCACGGCCGTTGGGTGCAGTTGCCGTTGGGCCAGGCGCAGGCCGGCACCGCCGGCAGCCGCGCTGCGCGCTATGGCGCGATGCCGTCGCTGGCCCCGGACGACCGCGAGATGCGCGTGCAGATGCGCCTGATGTCCTACGAGGACCCGCAGGCCAATCGGTATTACACCCGGCTGGAGGGCTACGACAGCGATTGGGTCGCCGTCGGCGCCAGCGGCGAGCGCGTGTTCGCCGGCCTGCCTCCGGGTCAGTACGTGCTGCATGCGCGCGCGGTCGATGCCAATGGCAACGCCGCCCGGGCGCAGCCGCTGGAATTCAGCGTGCGGCCGCCGTGGTGGCGTACGCCGCCGGCGCTGACCGCCTTGATCGGACTGCTGGCGCTGGCCAGTTGGGCCGGCATCGCCGGTTATCGCCGCCGCTTGCAGCGGCGCCTGAGCTGGCAGCGCGCCGAGCACGAGCGCGAAGTGGCCAAGCAAGCCTCGCTGGCCAAGACCCGCTTCCTGGCCACCCTAGGCCACGAGGTGCGCACGCCGATGACCGGCGTGCTGGGCATGAGCGAGCTGCTGC
>CBIFVU010000439.1:0-2621 GCA_966185905.1 uncultured Lysobacter sp. | reverse complement strand
TGGCGTCGGGGAAGGGCAGCGATTCGGCGTTGCACTGCACGTAGTCGAAGCCGGAAACGCGGCCGCGGTCGGTCATGCGGTCGCGGCCGACCCGCAGCATGTCCTGGTTGATGTCGCCCAGCACGACGCGGCCGCTGTCGCCGACGCGGTCGCGCAGCAGCAGGGCGATGTCGCCGGTGCCGCCGGCCAGGTCGAGCACGCGGTCGCCGCGGCGCACTTGCGCGGTGGCGGTGAAATAGCGCTTCCAGGCCCGGTGGATGCCCAGGCTCATCAGGTCGTTCATCAGGTCGTAGTTGCCTGCGACCGAGGAGAACACCTCGCCGACGAGCTTGCGCTTGTGCTCGCGCGGCACGTCGCGGAAGCCGAAATGGGTGGTGTCGGGCTGGGGCTTGGATTCGCTCATGGGCCGATTATCGCACGCCCCGCCCAGGCAGGCGGGCGCGGGCGCGGCCGCCGAGCGCGTCCGGCACAGGCCTGCCCCGGCCCGTCGCGGCGGACAGCCCTGCGGGACAGCCCTGCGGGCCGGCCGCGCCGGGACGGCGGCCGCGCGGGTTTGGCATCATCCCGGCATGACCACCGCGCCTCCGACCCTGCACTGGCAGGCCCGCCGCTTCGACGAACTGGCCCTGGACGAGCTCTACGAGTTGCTGCGCCTGCGCGCGGAAGTGTTCGTGGTCGAGCAGGACTGCCCCTATCTCGACCCCGACGGCAAGGACCGCCATCCGCAGGCCGTGCATCTGCTCGGCCGCGACCGCGATGGCCGCCTGGCCGCCTACCTGCGCATCCTGCCGGCGGGGCTGAGCTATCCCCAAGTCAGCTTCGGCCGCGTGCTTACCGCCGCTTCGCACCGCGGCCAGGGCCTGGGCGGGCCCTTGCTGGAACGCGCCCTGGCCGAGATCGAGCAGCGCTGGCCCGGCGCCGATGTGCAGATCGGCGCGCAGGCGCACCTGCAGGCCTATTACGGCCGCCATGGCTTCGTGCCCTCCTCCGAGCCCTATGTCGAGGACGGCATCCCGCACGTGGATTTGCTGCGACCGGGGCGGCGTCCGGCCTGAACCGCTAGCCGGCCGGGCCTTCGCGCCGCAGGCCCACGGCGCGCCACAGGACCACCGCGCCGAGCAGCAACATCGCATCCTTGAGCAGGAAACGCCCGGTGCCGCCGACGAAGGGGAAACCGAGCCCGGGCTGCCAGCCGGGCAAGGTGAGCAAGAAGCTCAGGGTGAGCAGATAAGTCGCCATCGCCGCCAGCAAGCCCCAGCGCGCCAGCCGCGGCCGCCACGGCCACAGCGCGATCGACGCCGCGGTCGCCAGTTCGACCGCGCCGATCAGGTCAGACGCGCCCTGCACGTCCAGCGGCCCGTACAGCCAGGCGAACAGCGGGCTGCTGCGCATCAGCGCGGCCACGCCCTCAGCCTCGACCTGGGTGAATTTCATCGCCCCGATCCAGCCCAGCACCAGCCATTGCCCGGCCCACAACCACCACAGCGCATGGGTGCCGCCGCGCGCGCAGCCGCGTTCGTGCGCATACACGCCCAGCGCCAGGCCGGCGATGCCCAGGTGCTTGAGCAGGCCCTGGCCGGCGCCGATCACCGGGAAGCCGTGGTAAGGCGCGGCCTGCACCCAGGCGCCCGGACTCAGCAAGCCCAGCAAGCCGGCGGCCCAGAACAGCATCGCCGCGAACGCCGCGCGCCGGCGCCAGCGGCCCGAGGGCGCGGCCAGCAGCACCGCGCCGATCACCGCCTGCACCGCGCCCAGCGCCGGGCTCAGCCAGTACGCCTGCTCCGCCCACGCCGCCGCGCCGAACGCGCTCCATTGCCTGGCCACAGCCTCGGCCTGGAACTCGAACGCGCCCATCGCCCCGAACCACAGCATCAGCAGGCCCAGGGCCCGCGCCGACACCGCCCACAGCCGCGCCATGGGCGCGCACCGGAGCGGGCGCTGCATCGCCTCTTGCATCCTCGTACTCCTCCTGGCCGCCGCGCATCGGCAGCGCACGGTGACAAGAGGCCGGCGAGAGGCGAACGGATTCGCCGCGCCCCTCGACCTGGGCGCGCCAGCGCGCCAGACTGCGCCTGGAACTGCATCGGAGCCCCGCATGATCGCTACCCCCGACTACCGCGCCCTGCTCGCCACCGCCGTCGCCGAAGCCCGCCAGGGCCTGGCCGAAGGCGGCATCCCGATCGGCGCGGCGCTGTACCACGACGATGGCCGCCTGCTCGGCTGCGGCCACAATCGCCGCATCCAGGAGAACGACCCCTCGGTGCACGGCGAGACCGATGCCTTCCGCAAGGCCGGGCGCCAGCGCCGCTATCGCGACACCATCATGGTCACCACCCTGGCGCCGTGCTGGTACTGCAGCGGATTGGTGCGCCAGTTCAATATCGGCACGGTGGTGGTGGGCGAATCGGTCAACTTCCAGGGCGGCGTGGACTGGCTGCGCGAGTCGGGCGTGAAGGTGATCGACCTGGCCGACCAGGAATGCATCGAACTGCTCGGCGGCTACATCGCCGCCAATCCCGAGGTGTGGAACGAGGACATCGGCGAAGACTGAGCCCGGGCGGGACGGGCGGGACGGGCGCGCGGGCGCGCGGCCGGCGCTGCCGCATCGCTGGGCAAGCCGC
>CBIFVU010000438.1:0-2634 GCA_966185905.1 uncultured Lysobacter sp. | reverse complement strand
GCCCTGCCCCAAGCCCGTTCAGCCGCACCCACGCCCACCCTCCGCCTCGCGCCTGGCAGGCCCGGAGAGCCCCACGCCCTGCCCCGGGCAGGCCCCCCGGCGGCGGGACCGGGGGCGAAGCCTGCGCAGTGCTATAATTCCTTCTGGATTCCTATAGCTAATGTCTGGCCGGGCGCCGCTCCGAAAACCCGGCAGCGCCAGCCTTGCAGCCGACTCGAAGCGAATGACCGACGACACCCTTCCGACTCCGCCCTCGACCACGTACGACTCCAGCAAGATCACCGTGCTGCGCGGCCTGGAAGCCGTGCGCAAGCGGCCCGGCATGTACATCGGCGATGTCCACGACGGCACCGGTCTGCACCACATGGTGTTCGAGGTCGTCGACAACGCCATCGACGAAGCGCTCGCCGGCCACGCCGACGATGTCATCGTCACCTTGCACGAAGACGGCTCGGTTTCGGTCTACGACAACGGCCGCGGTATTCCGGTGGACATCCACAAGGAAGAAGGCGTCTCGGCGGCCGAGGTCATCCTCACCGTGCTGCACGCCGGCGGCAAGTTCGACGACAACAGCTACAAGGTCTCCGGCGGCCTGCACGGCGTCGGCGTGTCGGTGGTCAACGCGCTGTCCGAGCGCCTGTGGCTGGACATCTGGAAGGACGGCCACCACCACCAGCAGGAATACGCCCTGGGCGAGCCGGTGTACCCGCTCAAGCAACTGGAAGCCACCAGCAAGCGCGGCACCCTGCTGCGCTTCAAGCCGGCGGCGGAGATCTTCACCGACATCGAGTTCCACTACGACATCCTCGCCCGCCGTCTGCGCGAGCTGTCCTTCCTCAACTCCGGCGTCAAGATCACCCTGGTCGACGAGCGCGGCGAAGGCCGCCGCGACACCTTCCAGTACGAGGGCGGCATCCGCTCCTTCGTCGAGCACCTGGCCCAGGTCAAGACGCCGCTGCATCCGAACGTGATCTCGGTGTCGGGCGAGCAGAACGGCATCACCGTGGAAGTGGCGTTGCAGTGGACCGACGCCTACCAGGAAACGATGTTCTGCTTCACCAACAACATCCCGCAGAAGGACGGCGGCACCCACCTGATCGGCTTCCGCGCCGCGCTCACCCGCACGCTGACCAACTACATCGAGCAGAGCGGCCTGGCCAAGCAGGCCAAGGTCGCCCTGTCCGGCGACGACATGCGCGAAGGCATGATCGCGGTGCTTTCGGTCAAGGTGCCCGATCCCAGCTTCTCCTCGCAGACCAAGGAAAAGCTGGTCAGTTCGGAAGTGCGCCCGGTGGTGGAAAGCACCTTCGGCGCGCGCCTGGAGGAATTCCTGCAGGAGCACCCCAACGAAGCGCGCGCCATCACCGGCAAGATCATCGACGCCGCGCGCGCGCGCGAAGCCGCGCGCAAGGCCCGCGACCTGACCCGCCGCAAGGGCGCGCTGGACATCGCCGGCCTGCCCGGCAAGCTCGCCGATTGCCAGGAAAAAGACCCGGCGCTGTCGGAACTGTTCATCGTCGAGGGCGACTCGGCGGGCGGCTCGGCCAAGCAGGGCCGCAACCGCAAGACCCAGGCGATCCTGCCGCTCAAGGGCAAGATCCTCAACGTCGAGCGCGCCCGCTTCGACCGCATGCTCGGCAGCGCCGAAGTCGGCACCCTGATCACCGCGCTGGGCACCGGCATCGGCAAGGACGAGTACAACCCGGACAAGCTGCGCTACCACCGCATCATCCTGATGACCGACGCCGACGTCGACGGCTCGCACATCCGCACCTTGCTGCTGACCTTCTTCTACCGGCAGATGCCCGAGCTGATCGAGCGCGGCCACGTCTACATCGGCCTGCCGCCGCTGTACAAGATCAAGCAGGGCAAGAACGAGATCTACCTCAAGGACGACGCGGCGCTGGACCAGTACCTGGCCGGCAACGCGGTCGAGGGCGCCGGCCTGATCCCGGCCGAAGGCGAGCCGCCGATCGAAGGCCACGCGCTGGAGAAGCTGCTGCTGGCCTACGCCGGCGCCAAGGACGCCATCGCCCGCAACGCCCATCGCTACGATCCGGCGGTGCTGGAGGCGCTGATCGACTTCACCCCGCTGGACACCGCCCACCTGCTGGCCAACGTGGACGAGCGCCACGAGCTGGACGCGCTGGAAAAGCGCCTCAACCAGGGCGGCCTGGGCAAGCCGCGCTACAGCCTGCAGCTGCATCCGGCCGACGAGAACCGCCAGGCGGCGCTGCTGGTCACCCGCAACCACATGGGCCAGCAACTGACCCAGGTGCTGCCGCTGGCGGTGTTCGAAGGCGGCGAACTGCGCGCCTTGCGCGAAGCGGCCTCGCTGCTGCACGGGCTGGTCCGCGAAGGCGCCCAGATCGTGCGCGGCAACCGCGCCCAGGCCGTGACCAGCTTCGCCCAGGCCCAGGCCTGGCTGCTGGAAGAAGCCAAGAAGGGCCGCCAGATCCAGCGCTTCAAGGGCTTGGGCGAAATGAACCCCGAGCAGCTGTGGGACACCACGGTCAATCCCGAAACCCGCCGTCTGCTGCAGGTGCGGATCGAGGATGCGGTGGCCGCCGACCAGATCTTCAGCACCCTGATGGGCGACGTGGTCGAACCGCGCCGCGAGTTCATCGAGGACAA
>CBIFVU010000437.1:0-2640 GCA_966185905.1 uncultured Lysobacter sp. | reverse complement strand
CCACGCCGAGCTTGAAGTTCTCGGTGGCCTTGATCAGGCCCGAGCGATAGGCGAACAGCAGCGCGAACAAGGTGCCGAAGGTCAGCATCACCGCCTGCATGACGATGCCGTCGAACAGCGCGGCGTAGCGGGCCGAGATCGCGCCCAGGAACAGGCCTTCCACCAGCGCGTACATCGGCGCGGTGACCGGCGCCCACTGCTTCTTGAACACCGTGATCAGGGCCAGCACCAGGCCGCCGATCGCGCCGCCGATCAGGTAGGGCGCATAGCCGATGGCGCCGCGCGGGGTGAACTCGACCTGGCTCCAGGCGAAGGAGGCGGTCAGCACCGTCAGCAGCAACAGGAAGCCGGTCTTGTTGACCGTTCCGTTCAGGGTCATCGTCTGGCCGTCGTCGCGCACCATCGCGCCGGTGCCGAGGTCCAGAAAAGTCGAATCCTTGAGTGCGGGGTTGCCGCTGCGCATCATGTCGAACTCCTTGGGAACGCGCGGCCCGGGGGCGGCGCAAAGTAAACGAATGCCAACAACCCCGAAGGATACACGGCGCACGGGCGCGCCAGCCGGTTCCGGGGCGGCCAAGACGTTTCTATGTGTAGCGGCGGCGCGCGCCCGGCGCGGCGACCCGCGCACAGCGCCGGGACGATTGACACGGCGCGGCCGGCCGACCACACTATGCGGCCTTTCGCGGCGTTGGCGTGCCACGGGAGTCCCGGTTCCGGGGTATAGCTCAGCCTGGTAGAGCGCCAGCTTTGGGAGCTGGATGTCGTGGGTTCGAATCCCTCTGCCCCGACCATCCTCCGACCAGGCGCGGACGTCAGTTAAGATCCACTTTCTGGCGCCCGTAGCTCAACCGGATAGAGCACCGGCCTTCTAAGCCGGTGGTTGCAGGTTCGATTCCTGCCGGGCGCGCCAAGATCGCAGGTTGGCCGGTCCTTCGGGACGGTCCGCCGGAACCGTTTTACGGTGGCTGTAGCTCAGTTGGTTAGAGTACTGGATTGTGATTCCAGATGTCGGGGGTTCGAGTCCCCTCAGCCACCCCAGTTGTTGTGCGGAACGATCTGCTGCTGTATAGTTCCGCACCTAGCTTCACCGGGCCGTTAGCTCAGTTGGTAGAGCAGTTGACTCTTAATCAATAGGTCCAAGGTTCGAATCCTTGACGGCCCACCAATCCCGGAAAGCCCCAGCGGAAACGCTGGGGCTTTTTCTTTGTCCCCTTCTCGGTCCCGGTCCCATTCTCGCTCCCGGCCCGCCGGCGCTGCGCGCGCTCGTTCGTCGCGCTGGCCCCGCGCGCCGCCGGGGACGGAGCGCGCTGCCTCCCTCCGAGTCTGTCGGCCTGCGTCCGTCGGCCCCGCCAGAGGCCCGGACGCGCTGCCCGGGGCGCAGGGATTCGCCGCTCCGGCAGCCCGTCCGTCCGGGGGCGCGGCGATGCTGCGCGGCCGGGCCGGTACACTCGCGCCGAGGCAGACGCCTGGGGCCGACATGGACAGCTGGGAGCGGTATCTCTTCGAGTCGCATTCCGAGGACACCTTGCGGAACTGGGCCAGGCGCCTGCACGGCTTCCGTTTCCTTCGCGCTTACGGCGGGCATGCGAGCGATGTCGATTCGCTCGAAGTCGCCTACCGTTACCGCAGCCCCGCCGAACTGCGGGATTTCTTCGCGTTCTTGGGCCTTGAGCTGGCCGTCCACGCGCGTTGCCCTCCTCACGTGCAGCCGGGCGTGGCCTACACGGTCGAAGACTACGCCCGTCTGCCTTCGCTGATCCCGGGCACGCGATGGATCGAGCAACCCGGGCATCGCCTGATCGCGGGCAAGCGCGTGTTCCTGTGGTGCACCGAGGAGGCGATAAGGATCTCGCTGGGCAGCGACTATGCGGTTTCGGAGCGAGACATCGCCGATGCCGAGGCGCTCGAGGCAGTGCTCGCGGCCGCGCCCTTGCCGCGGATGGACCCTCCCATCGACGACCGGCACTGCATTTGCCCGAAGCACTATCCGCAGTTCTTCGATCAGGCCCGGTGACTGTGCCCGGTCGGGCGCGCGGGAGCGAGTGCGCCGTCGCGCAAGCGTTCGGCGCACTGTCGGCAAGCGGCTTTGCGCTGGCCGCGACGAAGGCGCGCCCGCCTTGTGCGGCTGGCGCTGATCGCCGCGCCGGCGGCATCGCCCGTAGCCTTCAATCCGCCGGCTTGCGCGGCTTGGCGTGCCACAGCGCGTTGACGATGATCCAGCGCTCGCCGAACTTGCCCAGGTGGAAATAGTCCACGAACCAGGGCGTTTCCGCGCGCGCCGTGGCGATGGCGCCGACCACGTCGAGCACCCGGCAGGAGCGGTCCCACTGCGCTGGCGGCGTCTTCAGCGCGCCTTGCCGGGTCAGCTCGACCAATTCTTCCTTGCCCATGCGGCGCAGGCCCAGCCGTTCCTCCGGCGTATCGCCGAGCACCCGGCGCTTGGCCAGGTCCGGGTGCAGGGCGCGGGCGACACGCTGAGGGTCGCCTTGCAACTGGCCGTCGAGATAGTCGAAGCAGGTGGCCTCGATCGCGCTGCGGGTGGCCGGATCGATTGCGGTCACGGCGGAGGCGCTGGGGGCGGGCGCGGCCGGCGCCGCTGCGGAAGCGGCGGCCAGCAGCAGGGGCAGGACGGTCATGGTG
>CBIFVU010000436.1:0-2641 GCA_966185905.1 uncultured Lysobacter sp. | reverse complement strand
GCCGGACGGCTCGCTGTACAACATCAGCAACCGCAGCGGCGGCAGCGCCGACAACATCAGCGGCACCTTCACCTTCAACCTGTCCAGCGAAGCGCTCAACGGCACCTGGAAGCTGCGGGTGAACGACAACGCCTACTTCGACAGCGGCCGCATCGATACTTGGAGCATCACCTTCTGATCCCACGCCGACAGGCACGGGACCACGAGACCCCGGTTCGCCGGGGTCTCTTTTTTTGCGTGGCCGCACCGACGCTGCGCCCGGCGATGTATTCGCCGACGACCGCCGGCTATGCTGGCCGGAACCTGCAAGGACGCCCCACCATGCCTGAGCATCGGCGCATGCCTCTGCCTCCTCCGCCAGCGCTGCCGCGCGGGCCCGTGCGCGCGCTGCGCCTGGACGGCCTGTCGCTGGGGCGGCGCGGCGCAGCCCGGACCGATGCGCTCCCGTCCACTGCGCGCGCGCTCGAAGCCGGCGCGCCCCAAGCGGACAAGCTCGATGTGGGCCAGCTCGAAGCGCACAGGCTCGAAGTGCCGGGGAACGACGCCGGCGAGGCGCCGGTGGAGCGTTTCCATGGCTACGCAGTGCTCGGCCAAGTGCGGTTGTCGGCGGCCGCCGCCGCGCCGTTGCTGACGCTGCTGGGCGATCGCCAGGCCTACGACCCGCACGGCGAAATGGCGCGCTGCTTCTTCCCCGGCCTGGGCGTGGAGGTGGGCGAGGGCGCCCAGGCCGTCGCGGTGCTGGTGTGCCTGGAATGCGCGCGGGTGCAATTCCTTCGTGCCGACGGGCAGTCCTGGCACTGCCCCAGCGCGCGCACCCGCCACGGCCTGGCGGCATTCCACGCCGCGCTTCCGGGCGGCTGAGCACGGTGTGGGCGCGAACCCGGTGAGTTGGGCGGGTAGGGTGTTTTCCTGTAATTGCGTTGTGACCGATCGCGCAAAGTCGAAATCCGGATGCGTGATTGGTTTCACTTTTGCGACAGGCCAAAACCCGCCCCTGCCCCTGTTCGCCGAGGCGCTCGCTCGCTAGCTTGGAACCAGGACGCGCGTCGGCGCCATGCCGACGGGGGGCGCGTCCGACACCAGTCCGAGCCGCAGCGCCGCGCCACCGTCCGCGGCGCTGTCCCTCGGACGCCATCCGCCGCACCGCGGCACATTCTTGCTTTCGGGGGTTTCACTCGATGTCCGTCCGTCGTAATCGCTTCAATGCCCTGGCCGCCGCCACCGCCCTGGTGCTGGCCGCCGCCGCCGCACCGACCTTCGCCGCCGAGCGCCTGAACCTCAGCGGCCTGCAGACCGACACCCAATTCGACCGTTTCATCGTCAAATACCGCGACGGCAGCGTGCAGCGCCGCAACGCGCGCGACGTGCAGAGCGCGCTGAGCAGCGCCGCCGGCGCCATCGGCCAGGCCAAGGGCCGCGCCGCGCCGGTGCTCAAGCACCTGCGCCGCACCGCAGTGGGCGCCGACGTGATCGCCATCGACCGCAAGCTCGACCGCGCCGAGGCCGAGAGCCTGATGCGCCAGATCGCCGCCGACTCGAACGTGGCCTACGTCGAAGTGGACGTGCGCCGGCACGCGCTGCTGACCCCGAACGACACCCACTACGGCCTGCAGTACGGCTTCAACAGCGCCACCGGCGGCATGCGCGCCGACCAGGCCTGGGACGTGTCCACCGGCACTGGCGCGGTGGTGGCCGTACTCGACACCGGCATCACCCCGCACAGCGACCTCAACGCCAACATCCTGCCGGGTTACGACTTCATCTCCGACAGCTTCGTCTCGCGCGACGGCGGCGGTCGCGATTCCAACCCGAACGATGAAGGCGACTGGAACAACGCCACCGAATGCGACCAGCCCGGCTACGATGTCGGCGCCAGCGATTCGAGCTGGCACGGCACCCACGTGGCCGGCACCGTGGCCGCGGTGACCAACAACGCCAAGGGCGTGGCCGGCACGGCGTTCAACGCCAAGGTCGTGCCGGTACGCGTGCTGGGCCGCTGCGGCGGCTACGATTCGGACATCTCCGACGCCATCGTCTGGGCCTCCGGCGGCACCGTCTCCGGCGTACCGGCCAACGCCAACCCGGCCGAAGTGATCAACATGAGCCTGGGCGGCGGCGGCGCTTGCCCGCAGAGCTACCAGGATGCGATCAACGGCGCGGTCGGCCGCGGCACCACCATCGTGGTGGCGGCGGGCAACGACAGCGCCAACGTCTCCGGCTCGACCCCGGCCAACTGCGCCAACGTGATCGCGGTGGCGGCCACCACCTCGTCCGGCTCGCGCGCCAGCTTCTCCAACTACGGCAACGGCATCGACGTATCGGCGCCGGGCGAGCAGATCGCCTCGACCCACAACAGCGGCACCACCACCCAGGGCAGCGAGCAGTACGTCTACATGAGCGGCACCTCGATGGCCTCGCCGCACGTGGCCGGCGTGGTCGCGCTGGTGCAGGCCGCCGCGTCCACGCCCAAGACCCCGGCCGAGATCGAGGCCCTGCTCAAGAGCACCGCGCGTGCGTTGCCGGGCTCGTGCTCGGGCGGTTGCGGCGCAGGCATCGTCAACGCCAAGGCCGCGGTGGACGCGGTGTCCGGCGGCGGCACCCCGGGCAACCAGGCGCCGGTGGCCAACTTCAGCTCCAGCGT
>CBIFVU010000435.1:0-2650 GCA_966185905.1 uncultured Lysobacter sp. | reverse complement strand
CCAGCGGCGAGCGCAGGTCGTGCGAGACCGAGGACAGCAGGGCCGAGCGCAGGCGCTCGGTTTCGCCGCTGACCCGCGAGTCTTCCAGGTCGGCGACCAGGCGGGTGCGCAGCGCGGCCTGGGCGATGTCCTCGGCCATGGCCTCGGCCAGGCGGCGTTGCTCGGGCCCCAGCCGGGCCAGCGCGGCGGGAAAGCGCAGGCCGACCAGGCCGGCGGCGGGTGCGTCGCCGCCGTCGCCGGCCAGCGGCAGCAACCACCAGTCGGCGCCGGCCAGAGTGTCGGTGTAGCGTCCGGCGGGTTGGCGGTGCTTGAGGCTCCAGTCGGCGGCGGCGCGGTCCTTCTCGCCCAGTTCGGGCAGGTCGGCGGCGGCGCCGAGCGTCGCGCCGACATGAACGAAGGCCTCCGCGCCCAGCGCGCGCTTGAGCGCGCGCCGGCCCGCGCGCACGACCTGGCCGGCGTCGGCGGCGGTGGCCAGTTCGCGGCCCAGGCTCTGCAGCGCGGTGGCGTGGGCGTTGGCCGCGCGCAGCGCCAGCACCTGCATGCGCAGTTGCGAGGCCAGCCGCCCGGCCACCAGCGCGGCGACCAGGAACAGCATCACCGTGGTCACGCCTTGGCGCGCGCCGATCAGCAGGGTGTAGCGCGGTTCGATGAAGAAGAAGTTGTAGGCCAGGAAACACAGCGCCGAGGCGACCACCGCCGCGGCCATGCGGGTGCGCGCGGCGACCATGACCACTGCGACGATGAACACCAGCGACAGGTCGTCCAGGCCGATCCAGCGCTCGGCGACGGCGGCCAGCAGGGTCGCCGCGGCCACCGCGGCCACGGCCAGGGCGATGTCGTTGCGGCCGAGCAGGCCGCGCAGGCGGCCGCCGCTGTCGCGCAACGAGCGGCGCGCGCGGGCGCGCGCTTCGGGGGTGCTGACGATGGTCAGTTCGTAATGCGCGCCGCGCTGGATCAGTTGCTGGGTCAGGGTGCGGTTGACCATGCGCGCCAATGGCCGCTCGCGGGTGCGGCCGAGCACGATGGTCGAGGCGCCGGCGCGTTCGGCGTGGTCGAGCAGCGCATCGACGATGCTGTGGCCGTGCAAGACCACCGCCTCGCCGCCGAGCCGTCGGGCCAGGGCGAAGGCGCGGTCGAGTTCGGCCTGGCGCGCGCCTTCGGCGGCCGCGCCGGTCTGCACGGTGACCGCCAGCCACGGTGCGTCGCGACGCTCGGCCAGGCGCCGGGCCATGCGCACCAAGTATTCGGACTGGCCCAGGCCGTCGATGGCGACCATCACCGCGCGCCGCAGCGGCACCCCCGGCAGGCCGCGCGCCGTCTGCGCCTCGCGCAGGTCGCTGTCGACGCGGTCGGCGGCGGTCTGCATCGCCAGTTCGCGCAGGGCGGTGAGGTTGGAGGGCGAGAAGAAGGCCTGCAAGGCGTGCGCGGCCTGGTCGGGCACGTAGACCTTGCCCTGCCGCAGGCGCTCGATCAGCTCGCGCGGCGGCAGGTCGACCAGGACGATGTCGCGCAGGCGGTCGAACAGCGCATCGGGCACGGTTTCGGACACGCGCACGCCGGTGATGCGGTGGACGACATCGTTGAGACTCTCCAGGTGCTGGATATTGACCGTGGTGTAGACATCGATGCCGGCGTCGAGCAGTTCCGCCACGTCCTGCCAGCGGCGCTGGTGGCGGCTGCCCGGGGCGTTGCGGTGGGCCAGCTCGTCCACCAGCGCCACTTGCGGCCGGCGCGCCAGCAGGGCGTCGAGGTCCATCTCCTCCAGTGCGCGGCCCTGGTAGTCCACGCGCCGGCGCGGCAGCACGTCCAGGCCCTCGACCAGGGCCGAGGTCTCGGCGCGGCCGTGGGTTTCGACGATGCCGACGGCCACGTCGATGCCGCGGCGCTGCAGCTCGCGCGCGCGGCCGAGCATGGCGTAGGTCTTGCCCACGCCAGGCGCGGCGCCGAGGAACAGGGTCAGCCGGCCCGCGCCTTGCCGTTGCAGTTCGCCCATCAGGGCATCGGCTTGGGCGCTGCGTGGATCGGTCATGGCGGGATTGTGCGCTGCGCGGGTGAGGGAGGGGTAGTGGCCGGCGCTCGGCGCCACGGCGAGGCCGGTGCCGGCGACGGCATAGCGACATGGAACCGGTGCGGCGTGCGCGGGGCTGGCCTGGCCCGGCCCCGGCGGACGCGCGGCCCGGCCGCCGCGCGTCGGGCAGCGGCCGCGATCAGCGCGGCGCCAGCGCGTCCAGGGCAAGGTTGAGTTCGAGCACGTTGACCCGCGGCTGACCGAGCGCGCCGAACTGCGGCGCCTGCGTATGCGCGGCGATCAGCGCCTGCACCCGGCCGGGATCCAGGCCGCGGCTGCGGGCGACGCGCGCGGCCTGCACCTGCGCCGCGCGCGGAGACAGGTGCGGATCCAGGCCGCTGCCGGATTGGGTCGCCAGTTCGGCCGGCACCTGCGCCGCGGCGATGCCTTCGCGCGCGGCCACCGCCGCGGTGGCTTCGGCCAGGCGCTTGCGCAGTTCGGGATGGCTGCGCGCCTGGTTGCTGCCGGCCGCGGCCATGGGGTCGTAACCGGCCGCGGACGGGCGCGGCTGGAAATAGCGCGCGTCGGCGAAGGCTTGGGCGACCAGGGCCGTGCCGACCGCGCGGCCGTCCTGGCGGAGGA
>CBIFVU010000434.1:0-2660 GCA_966185905.1 uncultured Lysobacter sp. | reverse complement strand
GCCTTCGCCGTGCAGTACGACGACGACGGCGCCGGCAACCCGAACTACGGCGCGATCACCCTGCGCGGCCCGGCCGGCACCGGCACGGTGCTCGGCAACGTCGCTGCCGGCCAGATCGCTGCGGCCAGCCTGCAGGCGGTCAACGGCGGGCAGTTGTTCGACATCGGCACCGGCATCGCCGATATCTTCGGCGGCGGCGCCAGCTTCAACACCGGCGGCAGCTTCACCGCGCCCAGCTACGTCATCGGCGGCACCAGCTACACCAATGTCGGCGCCGCGCTGACCGCGCTGGACAGCGGCGTGTCCGGCTCCAACGCCTTCTCGGTGCGCTACGACGACGACGGCACCGGCAACCCGAACTACGCTGCGATCACCCTGCGCGGCCCGGCCGGCACCGGCACGGTGCTCGGCAACGTCGCCGCCGGCCAGATCGCCGCGGCCAGCCTGCAGGCGGTCAACGGCGGACAGTTGTTCGACATCGGCACCGGCATCGCCGATATCTTCGGCGGCGGCGCCGGCTTCAACGCCGGCGGCAGCTTCACCGCGCCCAGCTACGTCATCGGCGGCACCAGCTACGCCAATGTCGGCGCTGCCCTGACCGCGCTGGACGGCAGCGTGGCCAGCAACAATGCCTTCACCGTGCGTTACGACGACGACGGCAGCGGCAACCCCGACTACGGCGCTATCACCCTGCGCGGCCCGGCCGGCACCGGCACGAGCATCGGCAACCTCGCCGCCGGCCAGATCGCCGCCGGCAGCCTGGAAGCGGTCAACGGCGGCCAGGTGTTCGACCTGGGCCATTCGGCCGCAACCATCTTCGGCGCCGGCTCCAGCTTCGCCGGCGGGGTCTTCGGCCTGCCTAGCTACAGCGTGCAAGGGGGCCAGTACCAGAACATCGGCGCGGCCTTCGCCGCGGTCGACGCCAGCCTGACCGACATCAACAACCGCATCGACAACCTGCCCGGCGGACCGGGCGGCGGCGATCCGCGGGTGGCCATCGACGGCACCGGCAATGCCTCCGTCGCCGCCGGCTCCCGCGGCGTCGCGGTCGGCGCCAGCGCCAGCGCGGGCGGCAGCCTGGCCACCGCGGTCGGCGGCGACAGCTACGCCGCCGGCGCCAACGACACCGCCATCGGCGGCAATGCCCGGGTCAATGCCGACGGCAGCACCGCAGTCGGCGCCAACTCCAGCATCGCCGCCGGCGCCACCAATGCCGTGGCGGTCGGCGAAAGCGCCAGCGTCACTGCCTCAGGCGCGGTCGCCCTGGGCCAGGGCGCGGTCGCCGACCGCGCCAACACGGTCTCGGTCGGCACCGCCAGCGCCCAGCGCCAGATCGTCAACCTCGCCGCCGGCACCCAGGACAACGATGCGGTCAACGTGGCCCAGCTCAAGGCCTCGCAGTCGGGCACGGTGCGCTACGACAGCAACGCCGACGGCAGCGTCAACCCCACCCAGATCACCCTCAACAACGGCGGCGGCGCGGTCAACATCCGCAACGTGCGCGCCGGCACCGCCAACACCGATGCGGTCAACGTGCAGCAGCTCAACGACGGGGTCAACCGCGCCGTCTCCGTCTCCAACCAATACACCGACAACTGGGGCAACGCCCTGCGCCGCGATATCGGCCAGCTCGACGACAAGGCCAGCGCCGGGGTCGCCTCGGCGATGGCGGTGGCCGGGTTGCCGCAGTCCTACATGCCCGGCAAGAGCATGGCGGCGATCGCGGCCAGCAGCTTCCGCGGCGAGACCGGTTTCGCCATCGGCGTGTCCACCATCAGCGAAGACGGCCGCTGGGTGTACAAGTTCTCCGGCAACAGCAACTCCAAGGGCGATGTCGGCGTGACCATCGGCGCCGGCCTGATGTGGTGAGCCCAGCGCAGACCAGGACCTCCCCCCGGTGATCCGTTCGCGGATCGCCAGGCCGCCCGGAGCGATCCGGGCGGCCTTTTTGCGAGCGCTCCCACGGCGCCATCGCGCGCGCCCGGCGACTGGCGCCGGGGACGCCTCCGGCGCCTGCGCTTCGCCGCCGCTGCCGGCGATGTCGCGCGGCCTCTGCGCGCGGCAGCCCGGCTGGCTACACTGGCGGCTCCCGTCCGCCACGGCGCCCCGCGGAGCCAATATGTTCTACGTCGGCCTGTCGCGAGCCGTCGATCGCACCGTGGTGGAGTCGGTCCTGGCCGCACATGCGCCGGGACGGCGCGCGCACTGGGGCGAATGGAGCGATGCGGCCGAGGCGGAGTTCTTCATCCAGGTCCACGATTCGCCCAGCGAGTTCCCCTGGGTGCTGGATGTCTGCAACCTTTCCGGCCTGGACAGCTACCAACTGGGCCTGGAGCTGGCCGCGGACCTGTCGCGCCTGCTGGCCTGCACCAGCGTCTGCGACGGCAGCCTGCACGGGCCGGACGGCTCGCCGTACTGGTGCATCCTCTGGGACCATGGCCGGCCCTTCCTCGGCGACGATTGCAACAGCCTGTTCTTCGATGGGCCTTGCGTGGAAAGCGCCGAGGAGCTGGCGCAGTTGGGGCCGATCCAGCGAGTGGCGCCGCTGCCTTTCCCCTTGCCGCCGCCTTCGCGCCCCTCCCGCGGTTGAGCTGCGCGCGGCACGGCCAGCCCCGGCCGTGGCCGCCGCCCCTTGGATCGCCGCCGCACCGCGCCCATGT
>CBIFVU010000433.1:0-2662 GCA_966185905.1 uncultured Lysobacter sp. | reverse complement strand
TTCAACGAACAGTTCGCCGCCGCCACGCGCCAGTTCGCGGACACGGCCGCTCAGGTCAACCGCCTGGCCCTCGACAACGCCGAGGCCGTGTTCGGCCTGCAGATCGCCGCGATCGAGGACCGCGTCAACGCCACCTTCGCCTTCTTCGGCGAGGCCGCCGAGGCCCGCGACGCCGAGGCGTTCAAGACCCTGTGGCCGAAGGGCGTGCAGATCGCCCGCGAGAACGTCGAGCGCGCCGTCAGCACCGGCCAGGAGGCCTTCGGCCGCACCCTGAAGACCAACGAAGCCATCGCCGAGCTGGCCAAGTCGCAGATCGAGTCGGCGACCAAGGCCACCCAGGCCAACGTCGAGAAGGCCGCCAAGGCCGCGACCAAGGCCGCTGCGGCCAAGTAAGCGTCCCAGCGAACGCGCAAGCGTTCCGACCCGCGCGCCGGCCGACTCTCTCCCGGCCCTCGCGCGGAAACGAAGAACCCGGCGGCTGCGGCTGCCGGGTTTTTTTGTTGCGGGAATGGGGAATGGGGAATGGGGAATCGGAACAGCGGTTGCGCGCAAGCATGTCCGCACGCCCCGCTTCTGCCCTGCCGATTCCCGATTCCCGATTCCCGTTTTTGTTTTCCGACGCGCCGACTGCCGCGGTCATGCCTTGGCGCATCGACGGTCGGGCCGAGGCCGAAGCGGCCCGCGCAAGGCGGTGCCGCTCGATCCCTCCACGCGCGCGCCCGGTCTCGGCCGGGCGGGTCAGAACAGCGGCTGCAAGTGCCCGGCCAACTGCCGCGGCTCCGCTCCCGGCGCGTGCGGCAGGCGGCCCCAGCACGGCGCCGGCAGGCGCGCGCGCAGGATCGCGATGTTCTCCTCGGCGCGGGCCATGTCCGGATCGATGTCGTTGGCGATCCAACCGACCAGCCGCGCGCCGGCGGCGGCGATGGCCTGCGCGCTCAGGCGGGCGTGATTGATCGCGCCCAGGCGCACCCCGACCACCAGCACCACCGACAGGTCGAGCGCGCGCACCAGGTCGATCTGGTCGAGTTCGGCGCTGATCGGCGCAGCCCAGCCGCCCACGCCCTCGACCACCACCGTGTCGGCCTGCGCAGCCAGGCGCGCATAGGCGTCCAGGATCGGCGCCAGCGCGATCCGCACCCCAGCCTCGGCAGCGGCGATCTCCGGCGCCAGGGGCTGGGGCAGCGCATAAGGATTGACGTCCTGGTAGCGCGGCCGCGGCTGGCTGGCGGCCTGCAGCAACAGCGCGTCCTCGTTGCGCCAGCCTTCGGCGGTGGCCTCGCAGCCGCTGGCGACCGGCTTCATGCCGACGCTGCGGCCGCCGTGCCGGCGGAGGGCGTGCAGCAAGGCCGCGCTGGCGACCGACTTGCCCACCCCGGTATCGGTGCCGGTGACGAACAGCGCGCGCGGCGCAGCCGCGGTCGCCCCGCCCGGTCGCCCTGGCGCTTGCGCCTGGCTGTGACTCATCTCGCGCTTTCTCCGTGGTCGCCGACCCGCCATGGTAGTCGCCGCGGGCGCCGCTGTTACACTCCGGCGATGTTTACCGCCTCCTCGCTTTCGGGCAGCAAGCCCGAGCAATACGCACAATTGACCGCGCAGGCGCGGGCCCTGCTGGAGGGCGAACGCGACCGCGTGGCCAATGCCGCCAACCTGTCGGCACTGCTCAACCAGTCCCTGCCGCAGCTCAACTGGGTGGGCTTCTATTTCTACGACGGCCAGGAACTGGTGGTCGGCCCGTTCCAGGGCCTGCCGGCGTGCGTGCGCATTCCCTTGGACAAGGGCGTGTGCGGCGCCGCCGCCACGACCCGCCAGACCCAGCGCGTAGCCGATGTGCACGCCTTCCCCGGCCATATCGCCTGCGACGCGGCCTCGCGTTCGGAGATCGTGGTGCCGCTGGTGCGCGGCGACCGCCTGGTCGGCGTGCTCGACCTGGACAGCCCGCTGCCGGACCGCTTCGACAGCGACGACCAGGCGGGCCTGGAGGCCTTGGCGCAGGTGTATCTGGAGACGTTGGCATGAGCGCGGCCAAGTTGCGCAACATCGGCCCCAAGAGCGCGGCCTGGCTGCGCCAGGTGGGGCTGCGCACGCACGAAGACATCGCCGCGGTCGGCACCGTGGAGGCGTTCATGCGGGTCAAGCGCGCCGGCTTCAAGCCGACCTTGAACCTGCTCTACGCGATCGAAGGCGCGCTGCAGGACTGCCATTGGCAGGAGGTTCCCGAGGAGCGCCGGCAAGAGCTGATCCTGGCTGCCGACGCCGCCACCGCCCTGCTGCCGGCGCCGCGCAACAAGCCTGCCGCCGCGCCGGTGCGGACCACCGTGCACCAGGAAGAACGCACCGAGGCGCACTTCGGCGGGTTCGGGCCGGAGGCGGACGGTGGCGATCGCGACGCCGACATCGACACTGACACCGACCGGGATGAGGATGGCGGCAACGAGGAGGATGCGCGCGGCTGACTGAGGCCACGCGCGCCCTCATCCGCCCTGCGGGCACCTTCTCCCGCAAGCGGGAGAAGAAACAGCAAAGGCCTGCGACCTGCTCCCTCTCCCGCTGGCGGGAGAGGGTTGGGGTGAGGGCTGCCGCTTTCATGGGGCTGCGCCAAACGGCCCAGTCGCGCGCGCCCTCATCCGCCCTGCGGGCACCTTCTCCCGCAGGCGGGAGAAGA
>CBIFVU010000432.1:0-2662 GCA_966185905.1 uncultured Lysobacter sp. | reverse complement strand
AGCGCCTGCAGGGTCTGCACGCGGATGCCGGAGTGGCCGCGCATCAGGGTGTTGATGCGGATGCACAGCATCGCGCGCACGATCTCCGGCGCGAACGGCTCGCCCACGCAGACCGCGTGGGTGACGATCAGGTTGCGCTGCAGTTCCTCGTGCAGGGTTTCCTGCGAGGGCTGGGCGCCGGGCAACTGGTCGCGCAGGCGGTGGGCGCCGAGCAGGCGGTCGGCATTGCTGCCGAAACCGGTGGACACACCGTAGATCGGTTCTTCGCGGCCGACTTGCTCGGCCAGGAAATCGGCCGCGCGCGCCACCGCCGGCAACTGCGCGGCGGACAGTTCGACCTGGGCGCCGTAGGCCACGGCGACGAGCTGCGACCGCGTCAGCGAGCGGCCATCGAGTTGGATCTTGTTCAAGCTAAGGGTCTCCGCATCGCACCCTGGCGATCATCTGCGCGGGCTGCCGCGCCGCCTCGGCGGCGCTGCCCGGCCCGGCATACTCGGGAGTCGGTGCGTCAATGGAACGATGGGATCCGCGCCGGCGGACGCCGGTCGCGGGGTGGGAAACGGCTTGCGCCGGTGCCGGGCGCGCGTCGCCGCCCGAAGCACGAGTTGCCCGTCGCGCCGCCCGGGCCGCGGCCCAGGCATCGCACGGGAGGACGGCCGCGCAGGCGGCCGCGCGCAGGGGCAGCGCGCCCCTGGCGACGGGCCGGCCGGCGCGCGCCCGGATCACTGCATGGCCCGCGTCTGCTCCAGCTCGACGCGCAGGCTGCGCACGAGCTCGCCGCGGGCGACTTCGAACTGGTCCTCCCGGCGCAGGTCCTTGACCGTCACCGTGCCCTTGGCCAGCTCGTCCTCGCCCAGCACCACCACGAACCGGATGCCGGCGCGATCGGCGTATTTGAACTGCTTGCCGAGCTTGGACGGCTCCATCACCACCTCGGTGTTGAGCCCGCCCTGGCGCAGCTCGTTGGCCACCGCCAGGCAATCCGGCAAATGCGCGGCGTCCATCTGGGTCACCAGCACCTGCACGCTGCTGTCGGCGCTGCGCACCAGGCCGGCCTTCTGCAACTGGTAGAACAGCCGGGTCAGGCCGATGGAAATGCCTACCCCGGGCAGGCGCGACTTGGTGTAGTGGCTGGCCAGGTTCTCGTAGCGCCCGCCCGAGCAGATCGAGCCCAGCGCCGGATAATCGTCCAGGGTGGTCTCGTAGACCGTGCCGGTGTAGTAGTCCAGGCCGCGGGCGATGGAGAAGTTCAGCGCATAGTCGGTCTCCGGCACGCCCATCGCGCGGATCAGTTCCAACACCTCGCGCAGTTCGGCCACGCCCTCGCGCAGGGCCTGGTTGCCCTCGCCCAGCGCGTCCAGCCGCGCCAACGCATCGGCGTGCGAAGTCGAACGCACCTCCACGAAGGCCAGGATCGCGTCCACCGACTCCAGCGCCAGGCCGAAATCCGGGCCGGCCAGGGTGTCGCGCACATACTCGGCGCCGCGCTTGTCCAGCTTGTCCACTTCGCGCAGCACCCGCGCCTGCAGGTCCGCGTCTGCCACGCCCTGGGCCTCGAAGAAGCCGCGCAGCAGCTTGCGGTTGTTGAGCTGGATGGTGAAGGCGCCGATGTCGAATTCGCTGAACACCGCGTGGATCGCCGCCGGCAACTCGGCGTCGTAGCGCACGCTCAGGCTGTCCTTGCCGATCACGTCGATGTCGCACTGGTAGAACTCGCGATAACGCCCGGCCTGGTTCTTCTCGCCGCGGTAGACGCGCTGCATCTGGTAGCGGCGGAACGGGAAGGCCAGTTCGTGCTCGTGCTCGGCCACGTAGCGCGCCAGCGGCACGGTCAGGTCGAAGCGCAGCGCCATCTCCGGCACCGCGCGCTCGCCGGCCTGGGCGCTCTTTTCCAACGCGCCGGTGGACTGGACGAAATAGACCTGGCGCTCGGTCTCGCCGCCGGACTTGGTCAACAGCACCTCGGACAGCTCCATCACCGGCGTTTCCACCGGCAGGAAGCCGAAGCGCTCGAAATTGCGGCGGATCGTGTCCAGCATGCGCTGGAAGGCGATCTGGTCACGGGGCAGCAGCTCCATGACGCCGGGCGGGGTGCGGGGCTTGATCAAGCAGGACTCCATGGAATCGACGGACCGGCGGCCGGGCGCCGCGCGGGAACGCCAGCGGGCGACCGGGCCGGCCGAGCGCATCGGCGACGCGGGAACCGCATTCTAGCGTCCGCCCCGGCTCGTGGGCGCCCCTGGGCGGGCGTGAGTCTGCGACCCAGCCGGCGCGGCGCCGGGGCGACGGGATCGGGCTCAAGCCGATTCCGGCCTGCGCGAGCGGGCGGGGCCATCGGCCAAGACGGAAGGTCGCAGCCCAAAGGGCCCGGACCGAGGGTGGGAGCCGGCGCGACCCCCTGCTCGGGCGCCGCGGCTGCGGACATCGCAGTGCTCCGCGGCTTCGGTCGCGAACGGCGGCAATGCGCCTGCACCGCCAAAGGCCATGAACGCGCCTTCGAGCCGCCCCCTGCCCCGGGCCAGCGGCGCCCGCCGCGCCGCTGAATTTTCTTCACGCCCCCTCTTGCGCCGCCCCGGGGGTCGCCGCTAGAATTTGCGGCTCACGAAGTCGGGGTGTAGCTCAGTCTGGTAGAGCGCTACGTTCGGGACGTAGAGGTCGCAGG
>CBIFVU010000431.1:0-2674 GCA_966185905.1 uncultured Lysobacter sp. | reverse complement strand
GCATGATCAGCCAGATCATCGAGGCCCGGCCCGAGGACCTGCGCGTCTACCTGGAGGAGGCCGCCGGCATCTCCAAGTACAAAGAGCGCCGGCGCGAGACCGAAACCCGCATCCGCCACACCCGCGAGAACCTGGACCGCCTCAACGACCTGCGCGAGGAGGTCGGCAAGCAACTCGAGCATCTGCGCCGCCAGGCCCGCCAGGCCGAGCAGTACCAGGCCATCCAGGCCGAGCGCAAGGTCCGCGACGTGGAGTGGAAGGCGCTGGAATTCCGCGGCCTGGACCGCAAGCTGCAGGCCCAGCGCGAAAAGCTCGGCCAGCAGGAGACCCGCCTGCAGCAACTCATCGCCGAGCAGCGCGAGGCCGAGCGCGAACTCGAAACCGGCCGGGTGCGCCGCGAGGAAGCCGCCGAGGCGCTGAACAAGGCCCAGGCCGCCAGCTACGAAGTCGGCGGCGCGCTGGCCCGGATCGAACAGCAGATCCACCACCAGCGCGAGATGTCCAGCCGCCTGCTCAAGGCCCGCGACGAAGCCATGGCGCAACTGGCCGAGATCGGCGAGCACATCGGCAGCGACCAGTCCCGCCTGGACGTGCTGCTGGCCGCGGTGGCCGACGCCGAGCCGCGCATCGAAGCCTTGCGCGAGGACGACGAGGCCCGCCAGGACGCGCTGCGCGAGGCCGAGGCGCGGCTGCAGGACTGGCAGCAGCGCTGGGACAGCCATGCGCGCGAGCAATCCGAAGCCGCGCGCGCGGCCGAGGTCGAGCGCACCCGCATCGAAGGCCTGGACCGGCAGATCCTCGACGCCGACCGCCGCCGCGAGGCCCTGTCCGGCGAGCGCACCGGCCTGGACCTGGCGGCGCTGGCCGCCGCGTTCGAGCACTTGCAGTCCCAGCACGATCTGCAGAAGGAATCGCTGGACAGCCTCAGCGAGGAGCTGGAGGCGCGCAAGGCGGCCCTGGCCGAGTTGCAAGAGCGCCAGCGCGCCGCCCAGAACCAACTCGCGCAGGTGCGCCAGCAGGCGCAGACCTCGCGCGGTCGCCTGTCCTCGCTGGAGACCTTGCAGCATGCCGCGCTCGGCCAGGAGCAAGGCGCCGCGCTGGCCTGGCTGAAAGCGCGCGGGCTGGATTCGGCCCAGCGCGTGGGCGAGGCGCTGAGCGTGGAGCCGGGCTGGGAGAACGCGGTGGAAAGCGCGCTCGGCCAGCTCATCGAAGGCGTGCTGGTGGAGGCGCCGGAGGCCCTGGTCGAGGCCATCGGCGAGCTCGGCGAGGGCCGCCTGGCCCTGGTCTCGTCCGAGCGCGACAGCGCCAGCTATCCGCCGACCTCGCTGGCGGCCAAGGTCCAGGGCCCGGCCGCGATCCGCCGCCTGCTGGCGCGCCTGCACGGCGCCGAGGATCTGGCCGCGGCGCGCGCGCTGCTGCCGGGGCTGGGCGCGGAGGAAACCGTGATCACCCGCAACGGCGAGCGCCTGGGCGCGGGCTGGCTGCGGGTGCTGCGCTCGGGCGCGGCCAAGCAGGGCGCGTTGCTGCGCGAGCGCGAGATCCAGTCCCTGCGTGCGGAAATCGAGACCTTGCAGGAGCGCGAGCGCGCGCTGGAGCAGGAACAACTGCAACTGCGCGACCGCGCCCTGGCCGCCGAGCAGCATCGCGAGGACGCCCAGCGCTCGCTCTACACCGCCCATCGCGGCGTATCCGAACTGGCCGGGCAGTTGCAGAGCCAACAGGGCCGCCTGGACTCGGCGCGCCAGCGCATCGAGAAGATCGACGACGACCTGGAGCAGTTGATCCTGGCCCTGGACAGCGCGCGCGAACAGGCGCGCCAGGCGCGCACCCGCCAGGAAGCCGCGGTCGAGCGCATGGGCGAGCTGGAAGACGCGCGCCATCAGCTCGAATCCCAGCGCCGCAGCCTGTCGGAAGCGCGCGACAGCGCGCGCAACGCTGCGCGCGAATCGCGCGATGCCGCCCACGCCCTGGTCCTGAGCCTGGAGACCCAGCGCGCCCAGATCGCCGGCCTGACCCAGACCCTGCAACGCATGGGCGGCCAGCGCGGCCAGCTCGACAACCGCCTGAGCGAGCTCAGCGCCCAGCTCAGCGAGGGCGACGAGCCGGTGCTGGCGCTGGAGCAGCAGCGCCAGGTCGCGCTGGAGGAGCGCGTGGTCGCCGAGCAAGACCTCACCGCTGCGCGCACCGCGCTGGACGGCATCGACAACGACCTGCGCAAGTTCGAGCAGACCCGCCAGCAGCGCGACGAGCAAGCCTTGCAGCAGCGCGAGGCCATCGGCCAGCGCCGGCTGGAGCAGCAGGCCCTGGTGCTCAAGGCCGAAACCCTCACCAGCGCCATCGCCGAGGCCGGCGCCGTGCTGGAAGACGTGCTCAACA
This sequence comes from uncultured Lysobacter sp., assembly GCA_966185905.1. Taxonomy (GTDB): domain Bacteria; phylum Pseudomonadota; class Gammaproteobacteria; order Xanthomonadales; family Xanthomonadaceae; genus Lysobacter. Next base: position 298 of record CBIFVU010000431.1, on the reverse strand, counting down.
CCCTGGACGAAGACGCCGACGCCCAAGCCTGGGAACGCACCGTCGCCGATCTGGACAACAAGCTGCGGCGGCTGGAGCCGGTCAATCTGGCGGCCATCGCCGAACACGCCGAGGCCGGCCAGCGCAAGGAATACCTCGACGCCCAGCACACCGACCTGACCACGGCGCTGGAGACCCTGGAAGAAGCCATCCGCAAGATCGACCGCGAGACCCGCGGCCGCTTCAAGGACACCTTCGACCGGGTCAATTCCGGCGTGCAGGAGCTGTATCCGCGCCTGTTCGGCGGCGGCCACGCCTA
>CBIFVU010000430.1:0-2680 GCA_966185905.1 uncultured Lysobacter sp. | reverse complement strand
GGGCTCGCTCTTGGCCGGCGCCGGGGCTTGGGCGGCGGCGGCCGGCTTGGCCGCTTCCTGGGGCGCGGCGGGCGCCTGCTTTGCCTCGCCTTCGGCCGGCTCGATCAGGGCCACCACACTGCCTTCGGACAGTTCGTCGCCGATCTTGACCTTGAGCTCGCGCACCACGCCGGCGAACGGCGCCGGCACTTCCATCGTGGCCTTGTCCGACTCCAGCGTGACCAATCCCTGGTCCTGGGCGACCGTGTCGCCGACCGCGACCAGCAGTTCGATGACGGGCACTCCGTCGTAGTCGCCGATGTCGGGGACGCGTGCTTCCTTCAGGTCAGCCATGTTCGTGGGGCTCCGCAATGCGCGAAAACCCTATTGTGGCGCCTGCGGGCGGTGTCGCCAACCGCGCGGGCGAGCGCCCCGCGCTACAGGGCCCAAGCGGCACCTTCCCCACGATGCGCATGGCCCGCGTACGCCACGGTATGCGGCGGCCACGCACGGGATCGGCGCTGGCTCGCTCGGACGGGCCGGACAGGCCACCGCGGCACGCAGCGACCGCGGTGCCGGGGGCGGGACTTGGCCGGTCCCGACACGATCAGGCGGGGCCGGCCGAAGCTGCGTGCCTGCTGCCTGCGTCGGTCGCCGGTAGCGGCGAGCGTCCGCCCGGGGATCGGGGCCTCGGGCCTGGCCGGATGACTGGCCGGATGACTGGCTGGATGACTGGCCGGATCACTGGCCGGTGGCAGCGGACTGGGTCGCGCCCGCCCCCGAGGTCGAATTCGACGCCCGCACCTGCAGCAGGTCCAGCGGGCGGCCCTGGTAGCGGTAGTCGAGCGCATTGTCCAATTCGTCCAGGCCGCGCACGCGGCGGCACAAGTCGGCGGCGCGGCGCTCCAGCACGTCGGCGCGCGGCTGGATCGCCGCCTCGATCTTGGCGTCCAGGCCGTCCAGCCGCTGCACGCGTTGGCTGTCGCCGCTGAGCGCGGCGCTGACCGCGCCGCCGACCAAATCGCCGATCACCAGCGGGATCGCTTCGCCCAGCGCCTTGCCGATGCCCTCGCCCAGGCGCTCGCCGCTGAACCGGGTCGGGCCGATCGCGCCGGCCAAGTGAGTGTCCAGTTGCTTGCGCGCCCGCTCGACCTTGTCGCGGGTGCGCTCGGGATGGTTGCCCAGGTTGGCGGCGACCTCGCCCAGCGCGGTCAGGGCGATGTCCGCCGCCTCGCGGGCGATGCGCTGGGCTTCGGGCATCGCCGCGCGTGCGCCGCGCTCGAACTCGGCGACCCGGCGCACGTCCTGCGGACTCAACTCGACCCAGCGGTCGTCGATGAACATCCGGCCCTGGCGCATCACGATCGCCTTGGGCGCGCCGTCCTCGCGGGTCAGGATCAGGCTGCGCTCGTTGAGGGTGAGGTCGAACGCGCTTTCGATCTCGCACTCTGCATCGATGGACACATCGGCCAGGGCGGCCCCGCTGGCCAGGGTCAATGCGGCCAGGGCGGAAAGGCGGGCAGAGCGACGGCGCATCGCCGGGTCCTCGACAGTGGAATGGAACACAGCTTGCCGCCAGCGCAACCCCACCGGCCTGTGCCGTTGGGCGGCATGACCTTCGTCATGGCCGTTGGCGGTGCCGATCCGGGCGATTGGAGCGAGCGTCGAACGCTGTCCTGCTCGCCGCCGATGGGTCCGCGTCGGCGCTGTTGCGATCTGTTCAAGTAGCCCGGGCTGCGCGCAACGCACGAGGAGAAGCGCGGCCGGCGCCGGATCGCGCGCTGCATCGAGCCTGCGCGCGCACCAGTTCATCGTGCGTTGCAGGCATGCCGAATCGGCCATTTCGCCCGCCACGCCTTGCCGCGCAAGCTCGCGCGAGTCTTGCGGCGACGCCTCCGCGCGCGGCTCGCACACGCGAGGCGACACGGGCGCAAGCGCGCTGCTCGACGGTTCACTTTGTTCATTTTTCCCTTGAAAACCCGGCTCTAACACGCTTGCGCCGTGAAAGTTCCTTCACCTCGTTGCGCGCGGCAAGTTCGGTTCATGCAGGCGTTGTTACCTTGCGCCCCGCCTCCCCCAAGGCGTCACGCAACATCACAACAACAGGAGTCCACTCCATGATCCGTTTTCGTCATTTGACCCTTGCCATGCTCGGCGCCCTGGCCTTCGCCCCGGCCGCCTTCGCCCAGGATGCGGGCACCGACAGCGCCAGCGGCAAGCGCTTCGCCATCGTCGGCGGCTATGCGCTGACCCAGCCGACCAAGAACCCGCAGATCGGCGGTGTGCGCACCGACCTGGACGGCGACGGCGCGCCGACCCTGAGCGCGAGCTACTTCTTCAACGACAACTGGGCCGTGGAGGCCTGGGGTTCGGCCGACAAGTTCGGCCACCGCGTCAATGCCGGCGGCGGCAAGATCGGCAGCGTGGATGCGCAGCCCATCGCGCTGAGCGGCCAGTACCACTTCCGCGGCGCCGATTCGATCGTGCGTCCGTTCGTGGGCCTGGGCTACTACGAAGCCAACTACAGCGGCGAGACCCTGATGAGCGGCCAGCGCCTGGGCGTGGAGAACGCCAAGGGCGCGATGGCGACCGCCGGCGTGGATCTCAACATCAACCCGACCTGGTTCGCGCGCGCCGACGTGCGCTACATGCAGGGCAAGCCGGACGTGAAGCTGGACGGCGTCAAGGTCGGCGAAGCCGA
>CBIFVU010000429.1:0-2698 GCA_966185905.1 uncultured Lysobacter sp. | reverse complement strand
GGCGGCGAGCACGACGAGGACAGGCCGCCGGACAAGGGGCCGAAGAAAAGACCCGACACCCAGCCCGGCGACCGGATCGGCGCGGCCTCGGCGCCAACGCGGCTACGACGCCGCATGCCTACTCCAGCCCCACCGTGTTGAACGCCATCACCACCAGCATCAGGCCGGGCACGGCCTCCAGCAGCCACACGCAGAGCACGACCAGCACGACCGCCAGTGGCCCGTACAGCGGCTGGCCGGCGCGGGCCCGCGCGAGCAGTTGGCGGCGGTGCGCGGGGCCCAGTATCAACCAGGTCGCCACCGGCTGCAGCAGCCACAGCCCCAGCCACGCCGCGACCCGCAGGCGCTCGTAATCCCAGACCGCGATCAGCAAGGCCGCGCTCGACCAGGCCAAGGCCGGACCGGCCAACGCCAACGCGACCACGCCGGCGAACCAGGCCAGGCGGCGGCGCTCCTGGGCATGGTAGTTCGCTGCCACCATCGCCACTCCGGCCACCGCGCTGCCGGCCAGGCTGCCCCACACCAGCGCGTGCAGGCCGAACCAGGGCCGCTGCGCTTGGCTGCGCCAATCAGTGAGTTTGGCCTTGGGGGCGCGCCAGAGCCGATCTTCGTCCTCGTCCATCCTTGCTTCCTGTCCCGGGCCTGGGCCGATCTTAGCGCCGGCCCGGGCGGAGTCAGGGCGTGCGGCAGGACAGCGCCATCGCCCGCGGCCCACCACGCCCGCGGAACGAAGCCGGCGCAGCGGACGCCCGCTCCGCCCCGCAGCCATCCAGGCCGGCGCCGTCGCGAGGCGCGCCGGCTGGGCCCCTTGCGGGCAACGCACCCATGCCTGTGGCCCTGCGCTGCCGGCTACCGACGGCTGCGCCGGGCCGCAGGCCGCGTGCGGCGGCGGAACGCAGCCGCCCACAACGAAACAGGCCCCGCGATGCGGGGCCTGTCCGTGGTGCCTGCGGAGCGAGGACTCAGTCGATGTCCAGGAAGCTGCGCAGCTGTTCCGAGCGGCTCGGGTGGCGCAGCTTGCGCAGCGCCTTGGCTTCTATCTGGCGGATGCGCTCGCGGGTCACGTCGAACTGCTTGCCGACCTCTTCCAGGGTGTGGTCGGTGTTCATGTCGATGCCGAAGCGCATGCGCAACACCTTGGCCTCCCTCGGGGTCAGGCCGGCGAGCACGTCGCGGACCGTCTCGGAGAGGTTGATGTTGGTGGTCGCTTCCACCGGGGACTCCACGTTGGTGTCCTCGATGAAATCGCCCAGGTGCGAGTCCTCGTCGTCGCCGATGGGGGTCTCCATCGAGATCGGTTCCTTGGCGATCTTCATGACCTTCCGGATCTTGTCCTCCGGCATGTCCATTTCCTTCGCCAGCTCTTCCGGAGTCGCTTCGCGGCCGTACTGCTGCAGCATCTGGCGGCTGATGCGGTTGAGCTTGTTGATCGTCTCGATCATGTGCACCGGGATGCGGATGGTGCGGGCCTGGTCGGCGATCGAGCGGGTGATGGCCTGGCGGATCCACCAGGTGGCGTAGGTCGAGAACTTGAAGCCGCGGCGGAACTCGAACTTGTCCACCGCCTTCATCAGGCCGATGTTGCCTTCCTGGATCAGGTCGAGGAACTGCAGGCCGCGGTTGGTGTACTTCTTGGCGATGGAGATCACCAGGCGCAGGTTGGCCTCGACCATCTCCTTCTTGGCCTTGCGTGCCTTGGCTTCGCCGTAGGCCATCGCACGGCTGATTTCCTTGATCTCTTCCAGGGTCAGCAGCGAGGCCTGTTCGACCTCGATGGTGGCCTGCTGCTCGGCGACGATCTGGTCCTTGACGTCGCGCAGGCCCGAGGACCACTTCTGCTTGCGCTTGAGCAGCTCGTCCACCCACTCCAGGTTGGTCTGGTTGCCTTCCCAGGCGCGGATGAAGTCCTTGCGCGGCATCTTGGCCACGCGGGTGGCCAGGTCGAGGATGCGGCGCTCGTGGTCCTTGATCGAACCCACGGTCTCGCGCAGGTTGCGCACCAGCGAGTCGGTCAGCGCCAGCGGCAGCTTGAGGGTGACGAACACCGCGGCGATGTCCTCGCGCAGCTTGGTCACGGTCTTGTGGGCCGGGCCGTTCTTGGCGTGGGCCTTGAGGAACTTGCCGTGCAGGTCGGCGATGGACTCCATGCGCGCGGCGACCTCGACCGGATCCGGGCCGGACACGGTCTCTTCGGTTTCCTCGTCGCCGCCGGCCTCGTCTTCGTCCTCGTCGGCCTCCGCGTCGCTGTCGACCTCGGCCGCGGCGACCGGCGGCGCCGGCGGCTCGGGCTCTTCGTCGAGGTGATCGTTGAAGCCGACCACGATCTCGGCCAGGCGCTTCTTGCCGGCCTTGTGCAGTTCGTAGTCTTCCAGGATCAGCTGGATGGTCGAGGGGAACAGCGCCAGCGAGGCCTGGACCTGGTTCAGGCCCTCCTCGATGCGCTTGGCGATGGCGATCTCGCCTTCGCGGGTCAGCAGCTCGACCGTGCCCATCTCGCGCATGTACATGCGCACCGGGTCGGTGGTGCGGCCGCCTTCGCCGTCGAGGGCCGTCAGCGCCGCCGCAGCCTCTTCGGCGGCGGTGTCGTCGACTTCGCGGTTGCCGGTGTTGCCGTCGGCGAGCAACAGCGTTTCGGCATCGGGCGCGACTTCGTGCACCTCGATGCCCATGCCGTTGATCATGCCGATGATGTCTTCGA
>CBIFVU010000428.1:0-2704 GCA_966185905.1 uncultured Lysobacter sp. | reverse complement strand
GGCATGGGGCCTCGGGCGGGGCGGATTCTGTGGGTTCTTCCAGGCGGACGCGGTTACGAGTGGCGTCGCGCAACTGCGCTTTCAAGGCGGGCAACTGCGACGCCGGCAGGCGGATGCGCAAGCGCGCGCCCTCGGCATGGAAGCCGGCGTCCTCCTTTTCCGCGCCGAAGGCGTTGAGCGCGGCGTGGACCGCGCCGGTGTCGGCGAAGTCGAAGGCCAGGCCCAGCTCGGCGTAGCGCACCAGCTCGCGGCGTTCGGCGCGGCGCAGGCACTCGGCCGCGCAGCCGCCGTAGGCGCGGACCAGCCCGCCGGCGCCGAGCTTGATCCCGCCGTACCAGCGCACCACCACCGCCACCACCTGGTCCAGGCCCTGGCCGTCGATCGCCGCCAGGATCGGGCGGCCGGCGGTGCCGGCCGGTTCGCCGTCGTCGTTGAAGCGGTACAGCGGCCCGATCCGGTAAGCCCAGCAGTTGTGGGTGGCGGCGGGGTCGGAGACCTCGGCGAGGAAGGCCAGGGCGGCCTCGGCGCTGGCCACCGGCGCGGCCAAGGCGAGGAAGCGGCTGTGCTTGACCTCCAGGGCGTGCTCGACCCGTCCGGCCAGGGTGGCCGCGCTCAAGGCCGCGGCTCCGGCGCGGGCGGCGCGCTGGGCCGGCTCATCGCTGGATCAGCGCGCGCAGGTCGCTGGGCACGCGGGCCTTGGGGTGGGCGCGCTGGAAGCGCTGCAGGCTGGCGCGGGCGCGTTCGTCCTCGCCCTCGGCGCGCAGCCGGCGGATGCGCTCCAGCCATTGCACCGCGCTCAATCCGCGCTCGATGGCCGGGTCGTACTCCGGGCCCACCCGGGTGCCGGTGACTTCCACCCGGTCCAGCGTCGGGCTCGATTCGGCCGCCGCCGGCGCTTCGTGCGCAGCCTCGGCCGAGCGCATGTGGGCCGAGGCCGTGGGCGCGCCGCGCACGGGTTCGCGGTACTGCTGCAAGCGCGGCTCGGCCGGCGCCTGCCGGCTGTAGGAGCCGGTGGTATCGGCCGCGCGTTCGCTCTGCTCGTGTTCCCGTGCGCCGGCAGCGGGCGAGGCGCCCAAGCTGCCGCGCGCATCGACCTGGCGGGCGCGTTCGCCAGTCGGCGACGGAACCGGGGCGGCAGCCCGGGCCGCTGCCGGCGCTTGATTGGCCGCAGGCGCGGTGGGACGGAACTCATCGGAGGCCTTGGGACTGGCCGCCGCGGGGGCCGGCCGGGGCGCGGCGGCCGGCGCGGGCTCGACAGGAGCGGGTGGGACGGGCGCCGCTTGGATCGGTGCGGGCGGCGGAATCGGCGCCGGTTGCGCATCAGCCGGCGGTGCCGGGGCGAGGGCCGGTGCGGTCTTGCGCTGCGACTGCGGCGCTGCCGGCCGCGCGGGCTCAGCAAGCGCCGGGGCCGGTGGCGGCGGAGGCGGCGGCGCCAGTTCGGCCGCTGCGCGCGGCTCGCTGGCCGGGGCGGGCGGTGCCATCGAGGGCATCGCCGGCGCGGCCGCATCGGCCGCGGCGTCGGCGGCAGGTTCGGTGGCAGGTTCGGCGGCGGCCGGGCCGGTCGCCTGGGCGGCGGACGGGGCCATGGCGGTATCGGCCACGATGGCGTCGGCTTCGCTGGCCGCGCCCAGCGGTGCATCGGCCGGCCGCAATTGCCACGCCACGCCGACGGCGAGGGTCAGGCTGGCAGCCACGCCGATCCAGGCCGGCCAGCGCGAGCGCCGGCGCCGTTGCACCGGCGCGGCGGCGGTCTGCGCCGCCGCGGCGCGGGCCGCGGCCAGGATGCGCGCATCCAGCGCCGGCGACGGGCCGTCGTGCGGGCCCAGCCGCGCCAGGCGCTCGGCCAGGTCGCGCTCTTCCGGCGACAAGGGATCGGGGGCGTCGGGGCGGCGGTTCATTCGTTCAACCTCGCGCGCAGCTTGTCCATCGCGTAGCGCAGCCGCGACTTGACGGTTTCGCGGCCGGCACCGGTGATCGCGCCGATCTCCTCCAGGCTCAGTTCTTGTTCCAGGCGCAGCAGCACCACCTCGCGCTGCTCCTCGGGCAGTTCTTCGATCGCTCGCTGCAAGCGGCGGCGCTGCTCGAACTCGGACAGCTCGCGCTCGGGCGTGGTCGGGTCGGGTACGCGCGCGGCGCGCTCGTCGCCGTCCTCCGGCGCCGGCGGGCGGTGCTTGAGCCCGCGCCAGTGGTCGTTGAGGCGATTGTGGGCGATCCGGAACAGCCAGGTGCTGAACGCCGCGTCGGGCTTCCAGCCATGGCGGGCGCCGATCACGCGCTGCCAGACGTCCTGGAAGAATTCGTCGGCGAGCGCGGAGTCACGGATCTGGCGCAGCAGGAAACGGTACAAAGGGCCGCGGTGGCGCGCGTACAGCAACTCGAACGCGGCGGCGTCGCCGCCCGTCCAGGCCAGCATCAGCACGTCGTCGCTAGCGTCGGCGGCGGAGTTCATCGCCGGCAGGGTACGGCTTGGCGGCGCCGACGGGAAGCGCTTGCGCGCCGGCGGCGCGTCGTATAGCAGGCAGGGCAGGGCCAGGTGCATGCCAATGACAACGGCCGGGCGGGGGCGATGGGGTTGCAGGCGGCGCGGCGCAGCCCGGGCGCGCCGGGCCTGCGCGCATGCGCGCCGGTGCTGCGCGCCGATGGTGTGCCTGGCGGCGGGTCGCTCCGGGCCCGGCGATCTCGATGCGCAGGCGCCGGGGGCCGG
>CBIFVU010000427.1:0-2705 GCA_966185905.1 uncultured Lysobacter sp. | reverse complement strand
GCTGCCGCCCGATCCGGCCTGGCGCGAGCTGCTGGCCGCCCACCCCGAGGCCCGCCCGGCGCGGGTGATCGAGCAGCACCGCAGCGGCTACGTGGTCTCCGACGGCCCCGACAGCGCCGGCTTCCCGGTCGATTCCCTGCCCGAATGGCAGCGCCCGCGGTTTCCCGCCGAGCAGCGCCCGGGGGTCGGCGACTGGCTGCTGGTCCAGCGCAGCGGCTCGCGCGACAAGGTCATCGCCTTGCTGCCGCGGCACAGCGCGATCAAGCGCGGCGCCGCCGGCGAGCACTACCGCCAGCAACTGATCGCGGCCAACATCGACACCGTGTTCGTGGTCTGCGGCCTGGACGCGGACTTCAACCCGCGCCGGATCGAGCGCTACCTGCTGCTGGTGCGCGGCGGCGCCGAGCCGGTGATCGTGCTGACCAAGGCCGACGAGGCCCTGGCCGCCGACGCAGCCGCGGTGGCCGAAGCCACCGGCGCGCTGATCGAACTCGCCCAGGGGGTGCAGGTGCGCGCGGTCAATGCCCGCGACGGCCAGGCTGTGCGCGCGGCGCTGGCGCCCTGGCTGGGGCCCGGGCGCACCGTGGTCCTGGTGGGGTCCTCCGGCGCCGGCAAATCCACCCTGACCAACAGCCTGCTCGGGGTGGAGCGGATGAAGACCGGCGCGGTGCGCGAGAGCGACGCGCGCGGCCGCCACACCACCACCCACCGCGCCCTGATTCCCCTGCCCACTGGCGCTTGCCTGATCGATACCCCGGGCATGCGCGAGCTCAAGCCCACCGGCGAGGAGGACATGGGCGAGAGCTTCGCCGATGTCGAGGCGCTGGCCGAGCAGTGCAAGTTCCGCGATTGCTCGCACGCTCGCGAGCCCGGCTGCGCGGTGCGCGCGGCGATCGAGGGCGGGCGCCTGGACCCGCAGCGCTTCGCCAACTACCTCAAGCTGCGCGACGAGGTGGCCGGCGCGGCCAACAAGCTGGCCCACCGGCGCGCGCAGCGGGCGGAAGAAAAGGTGCAGGGCAAGGCCCTGAACAAGCGCCTGGACGAGAAATATGGACGGCATTGAGCGCGCCGGATTCGCGGCCGCTGGCCTGGCAACGGTCGGCTGGGCGGCCGTCGCAACCGCGTCGGCCGGCTCGGGGCCGGCCGGCTCCCGCCAAGCCGGCCTCGAGCGCACGCGTGCCGCGCCGCGCCGTCCCGAGCAATGCCGCCGCAAGCAAGACGGCTTGGAGTGCGGCTGTCCCGCACAAGGCCGCGAGCGCCGGCCGGCCCGCGGATCGTCGCCCGCTTCGAGCGCCCGGCGCGGATGGGATCGCCGCCCACTCCCACTCTCGACCCGGCGCCGCGCATGAACGCCCTGCCGTCCGACCTCAGCCCGGACCTGCGCCACCACGCCGAGCTGGACGCGCGCATGGTCCGCGCCGCGCGCAACATCAAGCTGCTGACCATGGCCAGTTGGCCGGCCGGGCAGGAGGTCAGCTTCCTCGCCGACTACGCCCGCGGCCAGGCCCGCCTGCCGACGATCGCCTATCCCAAGTACGACTTCAGCGAGGTCCGCGCCGAACTCGAAGCCGTCGCCGCCGAAGCCGATCCCGACCACCCACTGGGCGAATACCTGGTCGAGTCCGCGCGCTCCTGGGGCATCGCCGCGCGGCTGGTGGAATCGCTGGGCACGCCCGCGGTCACCGACTACTCGGTGCAATTGTTCGGCCAGCCCGATGTCGCCCTGCCCGGGCAGGGCCCGAGCACCCGCGAGGCCGCCGCTCACTTCATTTCCATCGCCAACGAGCTCGACCGCGAGCTCATGTCGCCGGCCGAGACCGTGGAAATCTCCGCCACGGCCCTGAGCCTGCAATTGCAGCGCGACCTGGACGACTACTTCGACGCGCGCGTGATCGAGGTGGTGCTCGACCCGGACCTGATCGCCAAGGCCGCCGCCGGCGCCACCCGCATCCGCCTGCGCAGCGGTGCGGCCTTCAGCGACTACGACCGCCACCAGTTGCTGCAGCACGAGGCCTTCGTGCATTCGCTGACCGCGCTCAACGGCCGCCAGCAGCCCGTGCTGCCCAGCCTGGCCCTGTCCTCGCCGCGCACCACCGCCACCCAGGAAGGCCTGGCCACCTTCGCCGAACAGATCACCGGCAGCATCGACATCGGCCGCATGAAGCGCCTGAGCCTGCGCATCGACGCGGTCGCCATGGCCCTGGACGGGGCCGACTTCATCGAAGTCTTCCGCTACTTCATCCAGGCCGGCCAGACCCCCGAGGAGAGCTTCGCCTCGGCCCAGCGCGTGTTCCGCGGCGTGCCCACCACCGGCGGCTCGGCCTTCACCAAGGACACCGTCTACTTGCGCGGCCTGGTCGGCGTGCACACCTTCTTCCGCTGGGCGCTGCGGCAACAGAAGCTGCACCTGGGCCGCTGGCTGTTCGCCGGCAAGATGACCCTCGGCGACGTGCAGCGCTTCGAGCCCTTGTTCGAGCAAGGCGTGCTCGCCCCGGCGCACTGGATGCCGCGCTGGATCACCCGCGCCAACGGCCTGGCCGGCATGCTGGCGTTCTCGCTGTTCGCCAACCGCATCCGCCTGGACCACATGGCCGAAGGCGATTTCAGCGAGATCGGTTGATCCGCATCCGAACTGATCCGCATCCGCCTGTAGGAGCGGCGCAAGCCGCGACCGCGAGACCGCGCCTACGTCGCAAGCGCGATGT
>CBIFVU010000426.1:0-2720 GCA_966185905.1 uncultured Lysobacter sp. | reverse complement strand
CGGTCGGTGCCCTGGCGCTGGATCACCGGCTCGGCCACGCCGAAGGCGTTGATGCGGTTGCGCAGGGTGTTGAGGTTCTGCTCGATGGCGTCCAGGGCGATCTGGTTGAGCTCGGCCTGCGGCAGCTCCAGGGTCAGCACCTGCCCGTCCAGGTTGAGCGCCAGGGTCGGGAAGGCGATGCGCAGTTGCTTCTGCGCCTTGTCCTTGTCGGCGTTGGCCGCCAGCGTGGCGACCAGGGCTTCGTTGCCGCGGCGCACCACCGAGGTGTAGGCCACGCCATGGTCGCGCAGGGTCGCGCGGACGTCTTCGACATAGGCGTCAAGGCGCTTGTCCAGGGCGGCGTTCTGGTCCACCTGCATGACGAAGTGGACACCGCCCTGCAAGTCCAGGCCGCGCGGCATGGGCTTGGCGTACATCGACTCCAGCCACTTCGGCGCGGTCGGCGCCAGGCTCAGCGCGACCACGTAATCGCCGCCCAGTTGCGGGCGCAACAGGTCGGCGGCGCGGGTCTGCTGCTCGGTGTCGTTCAGGCGCACCAACAGGTTGCCCTGCTGCTCGACCTGGATCGACTTGACCGGGATCTTGGCCTGGGCCAGCAGGCCGTCGATCCGCTTGGCCAGGGCGGCATCGACCGGGGTCGCCCCCTCGCGCACGGCCGAGACCTGGACCGAGGGGTCCTGCGGGAAAGCGTTGGGCAGCGCGTAGATCACGCTGAAGGCCAGCACCAGCAGGATGACGAAGTATTTCCAGCGCGGAAAGGTCAGCATCGGGAACCCCTGCGACGGCCTCCCCGGCCGCCGCTTGTGAAGATGGCGTGGCGCCGGCTCAGGCCGACTTCAACGTGCCCTTGGGCAGCACGTTGGCGATCGCGCCCCTCTGCACGCGGATGCGCACGTTGGCCGCGACCTCGACGGTGATGAAGTTCTCGCCGATGTCGGTCACCGTGCCGGCGATGCCGCCGTTGGTCAGCACTTCGTCGCCCTTGGACAGCTTCTCCAGCATGGCGCGGTGTTCCTTGGCGCGCTTCATCTGCGGGCGGAAGATCAGGAAGTACATCACCGCGATCAGCACCATCGGCAGGACGAGGCCGCCGAGGCCGCCGCCGAACAGGCCGCCCTGCGGGGCGGCGCCGGCCGCCTGGGCGTGGGCGGGGCTGATCAGGAGGTCGAGCAGATTCATCTGTGTGAGTCCTGGAACGAAAAATAGCCGGGGATTATGCCATGGCCGGGGCGGGCCCACGGCCGGCCCCGAATTGGGGCGCGGCGCACGGTTCCCGGCCCGCCGGAGCCGGGTTGGAGCGCGCTCCGGGCGGGCCCGGGTGGGACAGCCCCGGGAGCGGGCCGCCTGGCCGTCGCGCCCGCTGCTGCCTGCCCCGGGCGGGAGCGTCCCAGGCCGGAGCATCCCGGTCTGGGCCCAGACCGGAGCAGCCGAGGCTGGAGGCCTCGGCCCGGAGCGCCTGGACCCGGCGCCAGTCGGCCGGCCGCGAGGCCAGCATCCAGGCCAGGGCCAGTGCCGGGACCGGAGGCCGGGCCGCGGTCCGGCCAGGACGGCTGCGAGCGGGCGCTAGGCGCGCGCGGCGTAGAAAGACTCGCGGAAGGCGGCAAAGGTTCCCTGCTCGATCGCCTGGCGCATCTGCGCCATCAACCGCTGGTAGTAGCGCAGATTGTGCAGGGTGCCCAGCATCGGCCCGAGCATCTCGTTACAGCGGTCCAGGTGGCGCAGGTAGGCGCGGCTGAAGCCGTTGGCGCAGGCATAGCAATCGCAGCCTTCCTCGATCGGGCGCAGGTCGCGCTCGTACTTGGCGTTGCGCACCCGCACCGTGCCCTGGGCGGTGAAATAGTGGCCGTTGCGCGCATTGCGGGTCGGCATCACGCAGTCGAACATGTCCACTCCGCGGGCGACCGACTCGACCAGGTCCTCCGGCCGGCCCACCCCCATGAGGTAGCGCGGGCGGTCTTCGGGCAGTTGCGGGCAGGTGTGTTCCAGCATTTCGTTGCGCTCGGCCTCCGGCTCGCCCACCGCCAGGCCGCCGATGGCGTAGCCGTCGAAGCCCAGCGCCTTCAGGCCCTCGGCCGAACGCGTGCGCAGGCCATGGTGGACGCCGCCCTGGACGATGCCGAACAAGGCCGCGTCGTTGCCTTCGTGGGCGCGCTTGCTGCGCTCGGCCCAGCGCAGGCTGAGCTCCATCGACTTGCGCGCCACCTCCTCGGTGGCCGGATAAGGCGTGCACTCGTCGAAGATCATGACGATGTCCGAATCCAGCACGCGCTGGATCTTCATGCTCTCCTCCGGCCCCAGGAACACCTTGCTGCCGTCCACCGGCGAGGCGAAGGTCACGCCCTGCTCGGTGATCTTGCGCCGGTGCGCCAGCGAGAACACCTGGAAACCGCCCGAGTCGGTCAGGATCGGCCCGTCCCAGCGGGCGAAGCCGTGCAGGCCGCCGTGGTCGCCGATCACCTCCAGGCCGGGGCGCAGGTACAGGTGGAAGGTGTTGCCCAGGATGATCTGCGCGCCGAGCTCGCGCACCTGCGCGGGCATGATGCCCTTGACCGAGCCGTAGGTGCCCACCGGCATGAACGCGGGGGTTTCCACGCTGCCGCGCGGGAAGTCCAGGCGGCCGCGGCGCGCAGCGCCGTCTTGGCCGAGGAGTTGGAAGGACATGCGGCTCATGCGCGGGTTCCTTATCGAGACAGGGGGAGCGCAGGGGGACGCGCGGGGGC
>CBIFVU010000425.1:0-2723 GCA_966185905.1 uncultured Lysobacter sp. | reverse complement strand
CTGCTCGACGTGCTGCCGCCGGACCGCTACACCCTGCTGCCCAACACCGCCGGCTGCTACACCGCCGAGGACGCGGTGCGCACCTGCCGCCTGGCGCGCGAACTGCTCGACGGCCACAACCTGGTCAAGCTGGAAGTGCTGGGCGACCAGCGCACCCTGTTCCCCGACGTGGTCCAGACCCTGGCCGCGGCCCAGACCCTGGTCAAGGACGGTTTCGACGTCATGGTCTACACCTCCGACGACCCGATCCTGGCCAAGCGCCTGGAGGAGATCGGCTGCGTGGCGGTGATGCCGCTGGCCGCGCCGATCGGCTCGGGCCTGGGTGTGCAGAACAAGTACAATCTGCTGGAGATCGTGGAGAACGCCAAGGTGCCGATCCTGGTCGATGCCGGCGTGGGCACCGCTTCGGACGCCGCCATCGCCATGGAGCTGGGCTGCGACGGCGTGCTGATGAACACCGCCATCGCCGGCGCGCGCGATCCGATCCTGATGGCACGGGCGATGAAGCTGGCCATCGAGGCCGGCCGCGCCGCGTTCCAGGCCGGGCGCATCCCGCGCAAGCGCTACGCCAGCGCCTCCAGCCCCGTGGACGGGTTGATCGGCTGACATGGACCCGTTCTCCAGCGACGGCCACAAGACCCCGCCCAAGCCGTTCACGGTCGAGGAAGGGCGCCGCCAGGTGCGCAGCTTCGTGCTGCGCCAGGGCCGCTTCACCCCGGCCCAGCAGCGCGCCTTCGACGAACTGTGGCCGCGCTTCGGCATCGACTACAGCGGCCAGCCGCGCGATTACGACGCTGTCTTCGGCCGCCGGGCCAAGCGCGTGCTGGAAATCGGCTTCGGCAACGGCGAGGCGCTGCGCTACGCCGCTCAGCACGACCGCGAGCGCGACCTGATCGGCATCGAAGTCCACGCCCCCGGCGTGGGCCGCTTGCTCAACTCCCTGGCCGAGGACGCCAGCGACCACGTGCGGCTCTACCACCACGATGCGGTGGAAGTGCTCAACCACGAAGTCGCCGACGCCAGCCTGGACGAAGTGCGGATCTATTTCCCCGACCCCTGGCACAAGAAGCGCCACAACAAGCGCCGTCTGGTCCAGCCCGCCTTCGCCGAGCTGCTGGTGCGCAAGCTGGCGCCGGACGGCCGCTTGCACCTGGCCACCGATTGGCAGGACTATGCCGAACAGATGTGGGACGTGCTGGACGCGACCAGGGGGCTGAGCAACCGCGCCGGACCGCGCGGCAGCGTGCCGCGGCCGCAGTGGCGCCCGCAGACGCATTTCGAGACCCGCGGCCAGAAGCTCGGCCATGGGGTCTGGGATTTGCTCTACGACCGGGATTAGGGAACCGGGATTGGAGATTGGGGTGGAAACCTTCCGACATCCGACACGCTTGGCTGAAGCCGCGCCCGCGCAAGGTGCCGGCGCCCCCGCCGAATCCCGAATCCCGGATCCCGAATCCCGCTGATGGACACCGCCCTGGCGCTCACCACCGACATGAAGCTCGTTCTCGGGCTGGTGGCGTTCACCATGGCGATGTTCCTGTTCGAGCGCATCCGCGCCGACGTGGTCGCGCTGGTGGTGCTGGTGCTGCTGGGGCTGTCGGGCCTGGTCGAGCCGGACGAGCTGTTCAACGGCTTCTCCGGCAACGCGGTGATGAGCATCATCGCCACCATGATCCTCGGCGCCGGGCTGGACCGCACCGGCGCGCTCAACCGGCTGGCGGCGTGGCTGCTGCGGCGCGCGCACGGGGTCGAGCAGCGGCTGTTGCTGCTGACCACGGCGATCGCCGGGCTGAACTCCTCGATCATGCAGAACCCCTCGGTCATGGCGCTGTACATGCCAGTGGCTTCGCGCCTGTCCTCGCGCACCGGACTGTCGCTGCCGCGGCTGCTGCTGCCGATCGCCGCGGCCATCGTCATGGGCGGCGGCCTGACCATGGTCGGCAACTCGCCGCTGATCCTGCTCAACGACCTGCTGCTCAACGCCAACAGCAACCTGCCCTCCGGCGCGGCCACCATCGAGCCGCTGAAGATGTTCGCGCCGCTGCCCATCGGCCTGGCCCTGCTGGCCGCCTCGCTGGCCTATTTCCACTTCTTCGGCGACAAGCTGCTCAGGGACGACGCCGAGAAGGGCGCCACGCCGGCGCGCACCCAGAGCTATTTCGCCAAGGCCTACGGCATCGAGGGCGAGGTCTACGAGCTGACCGTGACCGCCGACAGCCCCTTGGTGGGCATGTCGCTGGGCGAGGCCGAAGCGCTGCACGGCGCACCGCTGCTGCTGGCGCTCAAGAGCGACGGCGAGTCGCGGCTGTCGCCGCCGGCGGAGACCCGCATCTGGGTCGGCAGCGTGATCGGTGCGATGGGCCCCAAGCAACAGGTTTCCGACTTCGCCCAGAACCAGTTCCTGCGCCTGTCCTCGCGGCTGCGCAATTTCGCCGACCTGTTCAACCCCAGCCGTGCCGGCATTTCCGAGGCAGTGGTGCCGGCGACCTCGGCCTACATCGGCAAGACCGCCGCCGACCTGCACCTGCGCAAGCAGGCCGGCCTGAGCCTGCTGGCGATCAACCGCGACAAGACCGTGCTGCGCGAGGACGTGCGCAAACAGCCCATGCGCGCCGGCGACATGCTGGTCTTCCACAGCATCTGGACCGACCTGGCCAGCGCCGCGGCCAGCAAGGACCTGGTGGTGGTCACCGACTACCCCAAGGGCGAGCAGCGCCCGCACA
>CBIFVU010000424.1:0-2731 GCA_966185905.1 uncultured Lysobacter sp. | reverse complement strand
TGCCGCTTGAGGCCCCCTCTCCCGCTTGCGGGAGAGGGCTGGGGTGAGGGCCGCTCCCCAGGACATCCCAGAGGTCACCACAGTTTGCCTGCGCCGGTTTGCGACCTGCGTCGCCCGCAGCGAGGACCCCGCGCCGCCCTCCAGGACGCGCGCGCTTGCGCCTGTCCAGAGCCATTGCGACGATAGCGCGTTGGGCCACCGGCCCGTTCGTTGCTCTGGGTCCGGTCCCAAGGAGGAGCCGTGTTGGGACGTAGCGTGTGCCTGAGCGGGTTGCTGGCCTTGGCGGCGTCGCTGTCGCCGGCCCCGGTCCAGGCCGAGCTGCCGGAGACGCCGCGCTTCCGCCGCTTCGGCCAGGAACAAGGCCTGCCCAAGTCGGTGGTGGCGATGGACCTGGACCGCCAGGGCTATCTGTGGATCGCCACTGAAGATGGCCTGGCGCGCTACGACGGCGTGGAATTCACTCTCTGGCGCCACACCATCGGCCTGAGCGGCAGCCTGCCGGACAATTCGCTGGAAGACCTCTACATCGACCCGCGCGATCGGGTCTGGGTGGCCGGGCGTGACAGCCTGAGCTGGCTGGATGCCGAGCGCAAGGAATTCACCGAAGTGCGCTTCGCCCAGGAGCCTTCGTGCACGGGCGATGTGACGTATCTCGCCGGCGCCCCCGATGGCGCGATCTGGACGGCGACCTATTCCGGCCACTTGTGCCGGATCGCGCCCGACGGCGCCAGCGTCCAGCGTTACGTGCCCGGCCAGGGCCCGGCGCGCGGCCTGCCGGCGGGCCCGGTCACCGCCCTGCTGGCCGATGAGCGCGGCCGCATGCTGGTCGGCACCCTGCACGGCCTGGCGCGATTCCAGGACGGTGGTTTCCACGCCATCGGCGGCGCCCAGGCCGCCGGCATGCGCATCGGCGAGATCTCCCGCGATGCCGACGGCTCGATCTGGGTCGGCAGTGAGCGCGGCCTGTTCCGCTTGGCCGAGGACGACCGCCTGGTGGCGAGCGCCTGGGCCCTGGGCGAGGAAGCGACCAACCCCATCGTGGTCAGCGACCTCTCCGGCGGGCGCTGGATCGGCACCACGGCCGGCCTGTACCGGGTCGATCGCCGCGGCGCGGTGCGGCGTCTGCAGGACGATGCCGGCGACGGCGTCTGGGACCGCCGCAGCGGGGTCATGCAGATGCTGCGCGACAACGAGGGCGGCATCTGGTTCGTGACTTATTCGCAAGGCCTGGTATACCTGCCGCCGGACTGGAACCGCTTCGCCTCGATCACCTCCGTCGGCGGCAGCCGCATCGACCGCCTGGACGCGCGCGACCTGACCCCCGACGGCGAGGGCGGTTTCTGGCTGCTCACCGCCACCGACCTGTACCGACTGCGCCACGGGTCGGGCGAACTGGAGCCGGTGGTCGACGCCGCCAGCCTCGGCCTGAAATGGCTGCACACCCTGTTCCCGCGCCCGGACGGCACTCTCTGGCTCGGCCACTCCGAGGGCCTGAGCCTGCTGGACCCGGCCACCCGGCAAGTGCGCGCCTGGCCATTCGGCGAGGCGGCCAAGGACCAGGCGCCGCTGGCCTCGGCGGTGTGGTTCCTGCACGAACTGCCCGACGGCGGCCTGTGGCTGTGGGTTTCCGATGGCAGCGCCCGCCGCTACGACGCCCAGGGCCGGCAATTGCCGGCCGGGCCGATCGAGCGCGCCTTCGCCAGCGCCGCCTACGTCACCAGCGCGGCGACCTTCATCGAGGGGCCGCAGGGGCGGCCCTGGTTCGCCGGCGCCAGCGGCGTTCTGCGCTGGAACGGCACCGGCTTCGAGCCGGTGCCCGGTGGCGAGTTCGGCGACATCGAGGCGATGGCCTTCGCCGGCCCGCACCGACTCTGGCTGGCCCGGCGCGGCGCGCTGGAGTCGTATCGCTGGGCCGCCGGCGCGCTGAGTTTCGAACAGCGCATCGACAACAGTTTCGGCTGGCCCGATGTCATGGTCTCCGGCCTGCTGGCCAGCGACAACGACACCGTCTGGGCCACCACTGGCCGCGGCCTGCTGCTGGTCTCGGCCGATACCAAGCGCATGCGCCTGTTCGGGCTGGGCGACGGCATACCCAATGTCGAACTCACCCGCACCGCGCCGCGCCGCGGCCGCGACGGCATCGCCGCGGCGCTGTCGCTGGACGGGCTGGTGCTGTTCGACCTGGAAACGCCGTTCCCGCAGAGCGCGCCGCCGCGGCTGGCGCTGGAGAGCGTCAGCGCGCGCCGCGAGGAGGACGAATGGAGCGTGCCGGTGCGCGAAGGCCACGCGCGCATCCAGTCGCAGGACCGCGACCTGCGCATCGTCGCCCGCTTGATGTCGTTCCTGGACCCGCGCTCGCACGTCTACCGCTTCAAGCTGGAAGGCTACGACCCGGACTGGATCGAACAGCGCGCCAACGGCGAGCGGGTGTTCTCGCGCCTGGACCCGGGCGAGTACCGCCTGCAGATCAAGGCCGCCGGCGCGGACGGCGTGTGGTCGGCGCCGGTGTCCTTCACGTTGCAGGTGCAGCCGCCGTGGTGGCGCTCGGGCTGGGCGCAGTTGGTGTTCGCCATCGCCGGCCTCGGCCTGCTGGTGGCCGGTGCCATCGGCTATCGCCGCCGTCTGCGCCGGCGCAGCGCCTTGCAACTGGCGGTGCACAAGCGCGAAGTGGCCGAGCAGGCCTCGCTGGCCAAGACCCGCTTCCTGGCCACCCTCGGCCACGAGGTGCGCA
>CBIFVU010000423.1:0-2732 GCA_966185905.1 uncultured Lysobacter sp. | reverse complement strand
ACCTGGGTGCCGGCGTTGCCGCCCATGCCGGCGACGATCGGCATCAGCGCGGCCAGGGCCACCAGTTGCGCGATGGAATCCTCGAACTGGCCGACCACGCTGGCGGCGATGAAGGCCGTGCACAGGTTGATGCCCAGCCACAGCAGGCGGCGCCGGAACGCGCGCCGCACCGGGCTGAACAAATCCTCGTCCTCGTCCAGGCCGGCCGCGCTGAGGGCCTGGTGCTCGGCCTCTTCGCGGATGATGTCGACCACGTCGTCGATGGTGATGCGGCCGAGCAGGATGTTGTTGTCGTCCACCACCGGCGCGCTGATCCAGTCGTGGTCGGAGAACTGGCGCGCGACTTCGCCGGCGGTCTCGCCCACGTCGATGGCCGGTTGTTCGTCGTCGATCAGCTTGTTGATCGCCGTGCCCGGCTCGTGGGTCAGCAGTGCGGCCAGAGCGATCCGGCCCAGGTACTGGTGGCGGCGGCTGACCACGTAGAGGTGGTCGGTGTGCTCGGGCAGCTCGCCGCGCAGGCGCAGGTAGCGCAGGACCACGTCGATGGTGGTGTCGGCGCGCACCGTCACCACGTCGGGGTTCATCAGGCGGCCGGCGGTGTCTTCCGGATAGGACAGCACCTGTTCCAGGCGCTCGCGGTTCTCCCGGTCCATCGACTTGAGCACTTCGTCGATGACCGTGTCCGGCAGGTCCTCGACCAGGTCGGCCAAGTCGTCGATGTCCAGGTCTTCGACCGCGGCGACGATCTCGTCGGTGTCCATGTCCGCGAGCAGGCTCTCGCGCACTTCATCGCCGACGTGGACCAGCACCTCGCCGTCGTCTTCCGGATCGACCAGGCCCCAGACCACCACGCGCCGGCTCGGCGGCAGCGATTCGAGCAGGTTGCCGATCTCGGCCGGGGAGAGGGTGTTGACCAGCCGCCGCACCGGGCCCAGGCGACCGCTGTCGAGCGCATCGGAGAGCAGGCGCAGCTGGCGTGCGGTCTTGTCGTGGCGGACGGCTTCGGCCATGCGGTACTTCCTGGCGGGGGACGGACGCGGCCACGAAGCCGGCGGGTCTGGCGTGCCTGCGCATTATCGCCCGCGCGGGCGGCGCTGCACAGCGCGCAGTGTGGAGGAGGCGGAGTGGAGGCGATGTCTGCGCCGGCGGCGCGGATGCGGGCGTTGGCGTGGGATCTACGGCCAGCGGCCAGCGGCCAGCGGCCAGCGGCAGTGCCCAGCGGCCGGGCGTGCCGCCGGGCCAGCGTGAGAGTGGGACAGAGCCTGGGCCAGCGGCGCTCGGGCCGGCCGGCTCAGGCGTCCGGCTCAGGCATCCAGCCAGGCCTGGATGCCGGCGCGGTCGCGCGCGCGCATCAGCGCCGGGGCGCGCCGGCGCAGCGCCTGCAGGTCCAGCCCGCGGATGGCGCGGCGCAGCTCCAGCAAAGTGCCCGGATGCAGGCTGAACTCTTCCAGGCCCAGGGCCAGCAGCAATGGCGCGAAGCGCGCATCGCCGGCCATCTCGCCGCAGACCGCCACCGGCTTGGCGCGCGCCTTGCCCAGGCGGATCACGTCGCGGATCACCCGCAGCAGGGCCGGATGCAGCGGGGTATACAGCTCGGACAAGGCTTCGTTGTTGCGGTCCACCGCCAGCAGGTACTGGACCAGGTCGTTGGTGCCGATGGACAAGAAGTCCACCAGGTTGATGAAGCCGGGCAGGGCCAAGGCCGCCGCCGGCACTTCGATCATCGCCCCCAGCGGGGTGCGCTCGGCGATCTCGTGGCCTTCGCGGCGCAGGTCGGCGGCGACCCGGGCGAGCAGGTCGCGCACCGCGCGCACTTCCTCGGCGGCGCTGACCATCGGCACCAGCACTCGCACCGGGCCGTAGCCGGAGGCGCGCAGGATCGCGCGCAGTTGCGTCTCCAGCAGGCCGTCGCGCGCCATCGACAAGCGCACGCCGCGCACGCCCAGGGCGGGGTTGGGCTCGTCGCGCAGGGCCAGTCCGGTCTTGTCGGCCTTGTCCGCGCCCAGGTCCAGGGTGCGGATGGTGACGGTGCGGCCGGTCATGCCCAGCACCACGTCGCGGTAGGCGCGGAACTGCTCGTCTTCGTCGGGCAGCTCGTTGCGCTGCAGGAACAGGAACTCGGTGCGGTACAGGCCCACCCCGGCGGCACCGAGCGCGTGCGCCTCGGCCACGTCCTCGCGCGACTCGGCGTTGGCGTAGAGCTTGATGTCCGCCCCGTCCAGGGTGCGGGTGGGCTCGCGGCGCAGGCGGTGCAATTGCTTGCGTTCGCGCGCCAGCTCGCGCACCCGCGCGCGGTGTGCGCGCAGGTCGGCCGCGTCCGGCTCCAGGATCACCAGGCCGCCGCCGCCATCGACCATCAGCGCGTCGCCGTCGTTGATCTTCGACAGCGCCTGGGCCGCGCCGACCACCAGCGGCAAGTGCAGGCTGCGGGCCAGGATGGCGCTGTGCGAGAGCGCGCTGCCGCCGGCGGTGACGATGGCCATCACCCCCTGCGATTGCAACTGAGCCAGTTCGGCCGGGGCGACGTTGTCGGCGACCAGGATCTCGCCGGCCACGCCCTGGGTGTCGTGGTCGCGCCGGTGCAGTGCGGCGTGGATGCGGCCGATGACCTGGTCGATATCGTCCACGCGGCTGCGGAAATAGGCATCGTCCATGGCCTGGAACACCGCGGCGATGCGGTCGCGCTGCAGGCGCAGGGCGTAGTCGGCGGCGTAGTGGCCGGTGCGGATCAG
>CBIFVU010000422.1:0-2761 GCA_966185905.1 uncultured Lysobacter sp. | reverse complement strand
GCAGGTCGGTGAGATCGTCCAGGTTCCAGCCGTCGCTTTCCGGCGCGGCGTCCAGCGGGTGCAACGCGGACAACAGGCGGGTGTGCGCGCGCGGGTCGCCTTCGCGCAGCGCGCGGTCGAAAGCCGCTGCGTCCAGGCCGCCGCCGGTGCCGTGCGGCGTGGGCGGCACGGCGATCGGCTGCGGGGCGGGCGCGTTGGCGCTCATCGGGACGCTGCGCGTCCGGGCAGCACGTCTTCCATCAAGCGCAGGCGCTCGTCGTCGTTCATCTGCGACCAACGCGCGATCTCGGCGGTGGTCCTCAGGCAGCCCAGGCACAGGCCGTCGTCGCCGAGTTGGCACACGCCGATGCAGGGGCTGAGCACTGCGCGGAAAGAGGTCATGTCGTCCACTGGGGCCATGCCGCCATTGTGCCTGGCGGGCCGGCCGGGTAAAGCCTCGCGGCCGGCCTGGCGCCGGCGCGGGCGGCATCGCCGGCGGTTTCGCCGGCCCCACAAACGACTTGCGCCGGACGGATCCGGCGCAAGCGCGTCGCAGCCTGGCCGCTTACTTGACGCTGACCAGCTTGATCTCGAACTGCACGGCCACGTTCGGCGGGAACGGGGTGCGCGGGTCGGCGCCGTAGGCCTTGTCGGCCGGCAGGGTCACTTCCCACTTGGAACCGGCCGGCATCTGCAGCAGCACTTCGCGCATGGCCGCCATCTCGATCTCGCTGACCTTGATCGCCGGGATGTTGTTGGCCGGACGGGCCTGGGCCGGACGCTCGCCCCAAGGGAACGGACCGGCCACTTCCAGGGCCACGGTGCTGGCCTGGGTCGGCTTGGCGCCGGTGCCGTTCTCGATCACCCGGTACTGCACGCCGCTCGGCAGCGCCTTTACGCCGGCCTTGGACTTGTTGGCGTTGATGAAGGTGTCGCTCTTGGTCTTGTTCTGCGCCGCGGCCTTGTCCCACTCGGCCTTGGCCTTGTCCTGCTGGCGCTTCTGCATGTTCTGCACGGCGGTGCGCAGCTGCTCGACCGGCACCGACGGCTGCTTCTTGGCGTAGCCGTCCTGCAAGCCCTTGACGATGGTGTTCACATCGACCTGCTCGCCGCTTTCCACGGCGTTGCGGCCGAGGTCGTAGCCGAGCGCATAGCTCAGCTTGCCCTTCTCGGAAGAAGTGTCCTGCGCGACGGCGTTGCCGGCGGTCAGAGCCAGGGCCGCGACGGCGGCAGCAATCAAACGCAACTTCATTCGGTGAAACCTCCGGTAATGGCACGGGGCGACCTGCGCCGCCCCGATCGGCTTGGGGCATGGTCCGATGCCACGGCATCATGCCCCCAATGTGAATGTCCCGGCCGGCGCAAGGGCCCGACAGGACGGGTTAGGATACCGGCGGCGGCGCTTAACCGCCACTGACGGCCAGCCGATACGACCGCGCCGCGGGCCCGGAGTTCCTGGCCCGTGGCCGCGTCGCAGCGGCCGCCGCTGCCTCTTATCCTGCCCGCCTGCCCCCCTCCTGGACCCTACGGCCATCACATGACCGACTCCCCCCTGCTCGTCGAAGACCGCGGCGCCGTGCGCCTGATCACAGTCAACCGCGCGGACAAGCTGAACGCGCTCAACGCCGCGACCCTGGACGCGCTGACGGCCGCCTTCCAGGCCGCCGCGGCCGAGGCCTCGGTGCGCGCCGTGGTCCTGACCGGCGCCGGCCCCAAGGCCTTCGTCGCCGGCGCCGACATCGCCGAGATGAACGCCCTGACTCCCATCCAGGGCCGCGACTTCTCCCAGCGCGGGCAGGCGCTGATGCGCCGGATCGAACGCATGCCCAAGCCGGTGATCGGCATGATCAACGGCTTCGCCCTGGGCGGCGGCCTGGAACTGGCGATGGGCTGCCACCTGCGCATCGCCGCCGACACCGCCAAGCTCGGCCAGCCCGAGGTCAATCTCGGCCTGATCCCCGGCTTCGGCGGCACCCAGCGCCTGCTGCGCCTGGCCGGCCGCGCCGCCACGCTGGAACTGTGCCTGACCGGCGCGCCGATCGACGCCGAGCGCGCGCGCGCGCTGGGCATCGTCAACCGGGTGGTGCCGGCGGCCGAACTGGAAGCCGAGACGTTCAAGCTGGCCGAGCAACTGGCTGCGGCCGCACCGCTGGCGCTGCGCGGCGTGCTGGACTGCGTCCACGTCGGCGGCGAGTGCGGCATCGAGGAAGGGCTGGAATACGAAACCGCACAGTTCGGCCTGATGTTCTCGACCCTGGACATGCGCGAGGGCACCGATGCGTTCCTGGCGCGGCGCAAACCGGCCTTCGGGGGCCGTTGATCCCGCGCCGGCCCGTGCCGTTGCTGCGATGACCCCCGCCACGACCGCCACCCCGCCTCAGGCCTGCGCCTGCGGCTGCTTCGCGCCCGCGGGCGAGGCCGCCCACGCGGTGGCGCGCGCGCTGGCCGAGGACGATCTGGACCGCGCGATCGAGCACGGCCTGCTGGATGCGGCCGCGCCGGCCTGCGCCGGCTGCACCCCCGCCTGCGCCGCCGCCATCGCCCAGGCGCGGCAGGCGCGCGAGCGCGCGCTCCAGGCGCGCGAGCGCTACCGTGCGCGCGAACGCCGCCTGCAACGGCGTGCGCAAGAACGCGCCGCCCGCCGCGCAGCGCCTGCGCCGTCGCCCGAGGCGGCAATCGACGCCGCCGCCACCCCAACCTCGACCGCGAATCCGACAGCGGCTGCATCACCGACCGCCCCCGCCCGGCCCGCGGCCGCCGCCGCCGCGGGCAGGGCGGGGGC
>CBIFVU010000421.1:0-2765 GCA_966185905.1 uncultured Lysobacter sp. | reverse complement strand
TGGGCGTGCTCAACATCCGCCAGATGTTCGGCGACACCGCGGTCAAGAACAACAAATACCTGCGCCTGATCGTGCACCTGACCAAGCCGATGAGCGAGCCCAAGCCCTCGGGCATCGAACGGCTGACCGGCGACACCGGCCTGCGCCGGGTGTTGGACCTGGACGTTCCGGTGATCACCCTGCCGGTCATGCCCGGCCGCAACCTGGCGGTGCTCACCGAGGCCGCCACCCGCCTGCACAGCCTGCGCATGAAAGGCCTGGACCCGGCTGCGGCGTTCATCGCCCGGCACAGCAATTTCCTGGAGCGTGGAGAGTCGTGAGCCAAGACGTCGCCGATCCCGGCACCCCATCCAGCCTGCCGCCCCAGCCCGAAAGCGGCGCGGACGCGAGCCTGTTCACCTTGGTGATCGTCAGCGGCATGTCCGGCTCGGGCAAGTCGGTGGCGCTGAACACCTTCGAGGACCTGGGCTTCTACTGCGTGGACAACCTGCCAGCGGAACTGCTGCCGCAGTTCGTGCAGAACGTGCTGCGGGCCGAGGAAGGCATGCCGACCAAGCTGGCGGTCGGCATCGACGTGCGCAACCGCCACAGCGACCTGGCCAACATCCCCGAATGGCTGTCGGCGGTCGGCGCGCTCGGCGCCGATCCGCGCCTGGTGTTCTTCGAGTCTTCCGACGAGGTGTTGCTCAAGCGCTACGCCGACACCCGCCGCCGTCATCCCTTGAGCCAGTTCAGCCTGGCCCTGGCCGACGCGATCTCGCTGGAGCGCCAGGTGCTCAAGCCGCTGCGCCAGATCGCCGACGCCATCGTCGATACCAGCGAGCTCAACATCCACCAGTTGCGCCGCCGGGTGATCACCGAGTTCGGCCTGGGCAGCGAGGCGGGGATGTCGCTGCTGTTCGAATCCTTCGCCTACCGCCGCGGCGTGCCGGCCGATGCGGACTTCGTGTTCGATGCGCGCGGCCTGCCCAACCCGCACTGGAACCCGGCGCTGCGCCCGCTGTCGGGCCGCGACGGCGGCGTGCGCGATTATCTGCAGGCGCAGGACGACGTGCGCCTGTACGTGGAGCAGATCAGCCAGTTCCTCGATACCTGGCTGCCGCGGCTGCAGGCCGACAGCACCCGCAGCTACGCCACCATCGCCTTCGGCTGCACCGGCGGGCGCCATCGATCGGTCTACCTCGCCGAGCGCCTGGCCGAGCACGCGCGCACCCGCGGCTGGAACGAAGTAGCCGTGCACCACCGCGAACTGGACTGAGCCGGGACTGCGCCGCCGCGCCACCGGTGCGGCGAGCGGCGGGCCGTCCGCCCCGTTTGCGGCCGCGGCCGCGGCGCAGAGCGGGTGGCGCTTGCAATGCGTCCGCGGCGTCGCGTCCGCGCGGCCACCGCGCCCAGTACAGCGGCCTGCATCGCGCCCGCGGAACTGAACCTGCGTTGCACCACGCCCCCGGCCGCGGCCGCGATCTCACGAAATTTTCCCATCACCGTGCCGCGATGCTTGCGCGCGCGGACGTAGGTTCGAGTCGCCGGAAACGCGCCGGACGCGTTCTCCCGCATCCCGCCACCCTGGGAGCGCCGATATGAACCTCACTCTCCGCAGCCTTGCCCGCCCCGCCGTCCTGGCGCTGCTGGTCCTGGGCGGCCTGGCCGCCCCTCCCGCCGCGCCGGCCCAGTCGGTGCCGGCCGACGAGGCGCCGCAGCGCACCGAGCCGCCGGTCAACGACACCCGCGATCCGCGCATGCCGCCCCCGGGCGACAGCATCGGCCCGGCCACCTTCACCGAACTGGACAGCGACGGCGACGGCCGCATCAGCCGCGACGAGGCGGCCCTGGACGCGCGCCTGGCGCAGAGCTTCTCCACTCACGACAAGGACGGCGACGGCAGCTTGTCGCTGGCCGAGTACCAGGCCGGTCACGGCCGCCGCGGCGGCGACAAATAGACCGCCGCGCTGCAAGCACCCTGCCCCCCCACCGCGCTGACCCGGTCAGCAAAGGACTCCGATGAACCCGACCGCCTTTCCCTCCCGCCCGCGCCATCTCGCGCTGGCCTTGTCCGCGGTGTTCGCCGCCGGCCTGCTGAGCGCCTGCAACAAGCCCAACGATCCGGCGCCGATGGAATCCACCGGCCCGGCGCCGGCCACCACCGCCCCCAGCGACACCGCGCCGCCGGCCGAGACCCCGCCGCCGGGCGAACTGCCGCCGCCGGCGGACACGCCGCCCACCGATACGCCGCCGGCGGATGCGCCGCCGACCGATCCCAACGCCCCGCCGCCGCCCGCCGACGACCCGGGCCAGTCGCCGCCCAAGGCCTGAGGGCCGCACGGGCGGTCCGATGAAGGCCTGGCGCCGGACCAGGCCTTCATCGTCCATGGCGACCCGAACTCGATCCGGGCCCGCAGGCCCCCCCGCGCCGTTCGACGCCGGGCCATCGGGCAATGGCGGCTGCAAGAACGATTGGGCCGGGCACGACCCGGCAACACTGCAGACCGGCGCGGGCAGAACGTTCCAGCAGCACATTCCCAGCAGCTCGATCCGGCAGCACGGTCCGACCGAGTGCGGCCCAACCGAACCCGGCCCTCCGAGCCCACGACCGAGCCCGTCCGCCAGCCCCCCAAGCAAGCCCCAGGCCCAAGCCCGCAACCGCTTGCGCTTTTCGTTCCGGGCGCCGTCCAGCCTTGCCCCAAGCCTTGTCCTCGCCAGGGGCGATACCCACCCGGCGCTGCCACAGCCACGCCGGCTGCGGCCCCGCTGCCCGCGCTCGACAC
>CBIFVU010000420.1:0-2765 GCA_966185905.1 uncultured Lysobacter sp. | reverse complement strand
CCGCGCCCTGCACGACCATCTCGCCCAGGCCGTAGCTGGAGGTGATGAACACCACCTCGCGGAAGCCGGATTCGGTGTCCAGGGTGAACAGCACGCCGGAGGCGCCCACATCGGAGCGCACCATCAGCTGCACGCCGGCCGACAGGAACACATCCTCGTGCTTGAAGCCGTGGTGCACGCGGTAGGCGATGGCGCGGTCGTTGTAGAGGCTGGCGAAGACTTCCTTGACCTTGCGCACGACATCGTCCGCGCCGGTCACGTTGAGGAAGGTCTCCTGCTGGCCGGCGAAGGACGCGTCGGGCAGGTCCTCGGCGGTGGCCGAGGAGCGCACCGCCACGGCCACCTCGCCGCCGCCGTTGTCGGCGCACAGGCTGCGGTAGGCCTGACGGATGTCCTGGTCCAGGTCCGGCTGCAGCGGGGCCTCGATCACCCAGCCGCGGATCTCCGCGCCGGCCGCGGTCAGGGCCGGAACGTCTTCCACGTCCAGCGCCGCCAGCCGGTCGAAGATGCGCTGGTGCAGGTTGTTGTGGGCGATGAAGGCCTTGAAGGCCTCGGCGGTGGTGGCGTAGCCGCCCGGGACGGACACGCCCAGGTTCGCCAGGTTGCCGATCATCTCGCCGAGCGAGGAGTTCTTGCCGCCGACGCGGGCCAGGTCGTTGAGGCGCAGCGCGTGCAGCCAGAGGATGTTCTCGTTCAAGACACACTATCTCCGTGGGGGGCGAGGACGCGTCCAGGCGCGGCCAAGGCGATATGATCGCCCGGTGGCCCGGGCCATACAAGCTTGATCCGGCGGGCTTTTTCGTATTCGTGCAGCTTTCCCGAGAGGTTATCGATGGCAGGAACCCGCCCGGTCTTCTATGTTTCCGACGGCACCGGCATCACCGCCGAGACCATCGGCCACAGCCTGTTGACCCAGTTCACCGAGACCCGGTTCGTGACCGACCGGATCCCCTTCGTGGACAGCGTCGAGCGTGCCCAGGAGGCCGCCGCCCGGATCCGCGAGGCCGCCATCGCCCACGGGGTGCGGCCGGTGGTGATCAATTCCTGCA
This sequence comes from uncultured Lysobacter sp., assembly GCA_966185905.1. Classification (GTDB taxonomy): domain Bacteria; phylum Pseudomonadota; class Gammaproteobacteria; order Xanthomonadales; family Xanthomonadaceae; genus Lysobacter. Next base: position 1,716 of record CBIFVU010000420.1, on the reverse strand, counting down.
TGGACGGGGACGTGGGCGCGGCCCTGGCCGAGAGCGGGGCGCTGATGCTGGACGTGTTCGCGCCGTTCATCGAGCCGCTGGAGCGGGAGCTGCACGAGACCCGCCAGCGCCGGATCGGCCAGGCCCACGGCATCGCCGACTTCGACGCCTACCACCGCCGCATCAACGCCATGAACTTCGCCCTGACCCACGACGACGGCCAGAGCGTGGACTACGCCGAGGCCGACCTGATCCTGGTGGCGGTGTCGCGCGCCGGCAAGACCCCGACCTGCGTCTACCTGGCCCTGCACTACGGCGTGCGCGCGGCCAACTACCCGCTGACCGAGGAAGACCTCGAGCACGACCGCCTGCCGCCGCGCCTGCGTCCGTATCGCAACAAGCTGTTCGGCCTGACCATCGACCCGCTGCGGTTGCAGCAGATCCGCCAGGAGCGCCGGCCGAATTCGCGCTATGCGCAACTGGAGACCTGCCGGCGCGAAGTGGCTGCGGCCGAGACCATGTTCCGCGCCGAGCGCATCCCGACCCTGAGCACCACCCACACCTCGATCGAGGAGATCTCCAGCAAGGTCATGACCACGCTGGGCATCCATCGCGAGATGTTCTGAATGCCTGTGCGGCGCGCGGCGCCGCCGCCGCGCGCAGGGGCGCGGGCAGGCTGGGGCAGGGGAGCTGAATGGAGGCGGGCCGGCGAGAGCCCGGCCAAGGGCCTGCGGACGCAGCGAAAGAGCCTATAAATTAAGGGTTTTTCGTCGATCCGTCAATTCTGTCGCGGGCGCGCGCGGGCGTGTAGCATCGCCCGCATGAGCCAGACTGCCTCCCGCTTCGCGCGCCTTCCCAAGCTCAGCCGTTTCGGCTGGCTGATGGGCCTGTACGCGGAGAACCATGCCCGCCTGACCCGCCTGTTCGCGCCGGCCGAACTGGCGCGCGGCGCCTACCTGTCCCAAGTCGGCGACGGCCTGGACCTGCGCCTGGACGTGATCGAGCAGCACCGTTACACCACCGAGCTGCGCCTGACCTATGCCGTGCTCGATCCGCTCACCGGCGAGCCCGATCCTTCGGCCTATCTGCGCCTGTACCACGACGCCCACCAGGTCGAGGCCACCCACTGCTACGTGGGCCGGCGCTGGCAGGACGTGATCGGCCTGTACCCGCCGCCGGCGGAGCTGATCGGCCACCGCATGAGGATGAACACCTTCCTCGGCAAGTGGCTGGAGTATCTAGCCGAACGTGGCCACGGCATGACAAGATTGCGCCCCGTCGGACACGACCCGGGCTCGCCCGATCCCCTCGCCGCGGGCGGGCCGGGAGAGGGTAAAAATTCAGCGATGACCGCTTGACGACTTCGCTGAATGCCCGCTAAGATGTTCGTCTTTCCAGCATGTGGGGCCATAGCTCAGCTGGGAGAGCGCTACAATGGCATTGTAGAGGTCGCCGGTTCGATCCCGGCTGGCTCCACCACTCTTCGGAAGGAAAGGGTCCGGAGGGTGAAGCAGGTAAACCAGTTTTGTCCCCATCGTCTAGAGGCCTAGGACATTACCCTTTCACGGTAGCGACCGGGGTTCGAATCCCCGTGGGGACGCCAAACCGAACCCCCCGGCCAGGGGGTTTGCATCCAAGCCCTGTTGACCCGGGGCTTTTTTGTTGAGGTTCGCAAGTTCCAGCAGTGGGGCCATAGCTCAGCTGGGAGAGCGCTACAATGGCATTGTAGAGGTCGCC
>CBIFVU010000419.1:0-2772 GCA_966185905.1 uncultured Lysobacter sp. | reverse complement strand
CGGCGTCGTTGTTCCAATTGAGGTGGTCGCGGCTCGCGCCGCTCCTACAGGGCGAGCCCGAACCGGCCGAACGTTCTGTAGGAGCGGCGCGAGCCGCGACGCAGCCAAAGGGCCGCTGAGACGGCCGAGGCCGGAACGCGCGGTCCCAGGCAGCTCAATCGCCCAGCGTCTTGACGAACTTCACCGAGCCGTCCGAATAGCCGCAGCGTCGGTAGAACTCGTGCGCATCGGCGCGCGAGATGTTGCTGGTGACCTCGATCCGGCTGACCGCGTCGCGGCGGGCGCGGCGCTCGACCTCGCGCAGCAGCAGGCGGCCGATGCCCTGGCGGTGGCAGGACTGGGCGACCACCAGCGCGGTGATCCGGGTCAGGTCGGCGCCGTGGGTCAGCGAATAGCGGGTGTGGCTGGCGACCAGGCCGCAGGCATGGCCGTCGAGCTCGGCCAGCAACAGGCAGTGGCGGGGGTCGTCGTGGAGGGTGCCGATGCGCTCGGCGGCCTCTTCATGGGTGCAGGGGTAGCCGAGCTGGCCCAGCAGCTCGGCGACGTCGCTGGCGTCGCCCAGCTCCGCCAGCCGCACCGTGGGCGCGGTCTGGGCGGACGGGGCGATGCGGCCCATCGGGGGTCAGCGGGTCCCGTAGAGGACGACGGTCTTGCCCCGGGCGTGCAGCTTGCCGTCGGCCTGCAGCTTCTTGAGCACGCGGCCGGCCATTTCGCGCGAGCAGCCGACCAGGCGCGAGAGCTCCTGGCGCGAGACCCGCAGCTGGGTGCCCTGCGGATGGCTCATGGCCTCCGGTTCCTTGGCCAGGTCGTGCAAGGCGCGGACGATGCGGTCGGTCACGTCCAGGAAGGCCAGGCGGCCGGCCTTGCGGCTGGTGTCCAGCAGGCGCCGGGAGATCTGCGCGCCGATGGCGTACAGCAGCTTGGGCGCGTCCAGCGAGAGCCGGGTCAGCAGCAGGTCGTACAGCCGCTCGTGGCCGATTTCGGCCAGCTCGCAAGTGCTGCGCGTGCGCAGGATGACCTCGCGGTGGTCGCTCTCGATGAACAGGCCCAGCTCGCCCACGAACTCGCCCGGGCCGAAGTAGCCCAGGACCAGTTCCCGGCCGTCCTCTTCCTCGGTGATGATGCTGACCGAGCCGGAGACGACGTAATACAGGGTGCTGGCCGGGTCGCCGGGGCGGAACACGTCCGTGCGGGACGGGTAACGCCGGCGGTGGCAATGGGCCAGGAAGCGTTCGATCGTTGCGCCGTCCGGCAGCAACGGGCTGTTGGTTCGGCGCAGAGCAGTCAAGGGGGCTACCGGGTTGGCGGACATTGGAATGGGTTTTTGGCTTTTGGCCGAGCTTAGGGCGATACGGCCCTCGGGGCAAATCCTGCCGCCGAAACTCCCGCTCCGATAGAGAGCAATGATGGAAGTTCAGTGGTGGTCACGCTTTTGTCACCGACAGGGCCCAAAAACAGCCTGCGTTTCCCCCCGGGGCCAATTGCCTCATAATCGCGGCCTTCGCCGTCCGTCCGGAATCCTCCTACAGTGGTCAAGCCGTTGCCGCGCCTGCGGTTGCAGGGTTTCAACAACCTCACCAAGGCCCTCTCGTTCAATATCTACGATGTCTGCTTCGCGGCCTCCGAAGACGAGCGCCGCCGCTATATCGAGTACATCGACGAGGCCTACAACGCCGATCGTCTCACCCAGATCCTGACGGATGTGGCGGAGATCATCGGCGCCAACATCCTCAACATCGCGCGCCAGGACTACGACCCGCAGGGCGCGTCGGTGACCATCCTCATCTCCGAGGAGCCGGTCATCGACAAGAAGGCCGCCGGCAAGGAGATCATCTCCGACGCGGTGGTCGCGCACATGGACAAGTCGCACATCACCGTGCACACCTATCCGGAAACCCACCCGGACAGCGGCATCGCGACCTTCCGCGCCGACATCGACGTGGCCACCTGCGGCGTGATTTCGCCGCTGAAGGCCTTGAACTACCTGATCGAGAGCTTCGAGTCCGACATCGTGGTGATGGACTACCGCGTGCGCGGCTTCACCCGCGACATCAAGGGCAAGAAGCACTACATCGACCACAAGATCAATTCGATCCAGGACTACCTGGCCAAGAACATCAAGTCGCGCTACGAGATGCTCGACGTGAACGTCTACCAGGAGAACATCTTCCACACCAAGATGCACTTGAAGGAGTTCGATCTGGACACCTACTTGTTCGAGGAGAAGGCCAAGAACCTCTCGTTCAAGGAGCGCATGAAGATCGAGGCGCGGCTCAAGCGCGAGATCGAAGAGCTCTACCACGGGCGCAACCTGGCCGACTGAGCCGGGCGTACGTGCCGGGGCGGCCGCGGGCCGTCCCGGAGCTGCAGCGGAAAGGCCGGCGCGAGCCGGCCTTTTTCGTGGGCGCCCGGCGGGTGTTGGCGCGCGCAGGGGCGGGCGATTTCCGACGAACGGTCCGGCGGCCCTCACCCCAACCCTCTCCCGCTGGCGGGAGAGGGGGCAGGACACGGGCCCTTTGCTGTTTCTTCTCCCGCCCGCGGGAGAAGGTGCCCCGCAGGGGCGGATGAGGGCGCACGCGAATGGCGCGTCGGCGCAACCTCCCGGAAGCGACGCGGCTCACCCCAACCCTCCCCGCCAGCGGGAGAGGGAGGAGCACTGGCTGTTTCTTCTCCCGCCTGCGGGAGAAGGTGCCCCGCAGGGGCGGATGAGGGCGCACGCGAATGGCGCGCCGGCGCCACCTCCCGGAAGCGACGCGGCCCTCACCCCAACCC
>CBIFVU010000418.1:0-2810 GCA_966185905.1 uncultured Lysobacter sp. | reverse complement strand
CCGGCCGCATCGTCGGCCTGATCGGCCCCAACGGCGCCGGCAAGACCACCGCGCTGAAGGCCATCCTCGGCCTGATCGCCTTCGACGGCGAGCTCTCGGTGCTGGGCCTGGACCCGCGCACCCAGCGCGATGCGCTGATGCGCGAGGTCTGCTTCATCGCCGACGTGGCGGTGCTGCCGCGCTGGTTGCGCGTGCGCGAGGCGATCGAGTTCGTCGCCGGCGTCCACCCGCGCTTCGACCGGGCCAAGTGCGAGCGCTTCCTGCACGGCACCCAGCTCAAGCCGGAGCTGCGCGTGCGCGAGATGTCCAAGGGCATGATCGTGCAGCTGCACCTGGCGCTGGTGATGGCCATCGACGCGCGCCTGCTGGTGCTGGACGAGCCGACCCTGGGCCTGGACATCCTCTACCGCAAGCAGTTCTACCAGCGCCTGCTGGAGGATTATTTCGACGAGGACAAGACCATCCTGGTCACCACCCACCAGGTCGAGGAGATCGAGCACATCCTCACCGACGTGATGTTCATCCGCGACGGCCGGGTCGTGCTCGACAGCCCGATGGACATCCTGGGCGAGCGCTTCGCCGAGGTCCTGGTCAACCCCGAACGCGCCGCCCAGGCGCGCTCGCTGGGCCCGCTGGACGAGCGCGCCCTGCCCTTCGGCAAGACCGTGATGCTGTTCGACGGAGTGCCCGCCGCCCAGCTGGAAGGCCTCGGCGAGGTGCGCACGCCCGGCCTGGCCGACCTGTTCGTCGCCACCATGAAGGGGACCTACGCATGAACGCCGCCGACGACATCCTCGACCCCGCGCCGGCCCCCGCTCCGGCCGCGACCCGCGCGCAGGCGCGCGCCATCACCCCGCTGCAGACCTTCGCGATGCTGCTCAAGCGCGAGTTCTGGGAACACCGCGGCGGCTTCCTGTGGGCGCCGGTGATCACCGGCGCGATCGCCATCGTGTTCACCGCCCTGGCGGTGGTCGCCGCCTCGCTGCTGGCCCACAACACCCTGGACGCCTCCGAGCTGGACGGCATGCAGGTCAGCGTCGGCGGCCAGGATTCCGGCGCCGGCGCGGTCGGCGACCTGGCCCTGCTCGGCGGCCTGACCATGGCCGCGATGGTGTTCGTGTTCGTGGTGTTCTTCTACGCCCTGGGCTCGATCTACGACGAGCGCAAGGACCGCAGCATCCTGTTCTGGAAGTCGCTGCCGGTCTCCGACACGCAGGCGGTGCTGTCCAAGCTGTTGTGGGCGCTGGTGCTGGCGCCGGCGCTGGCGGCCGCCATCGGCGTGCTGATCGGGCTGGCGATGTGGATCATTTCCTGGCTGGCGGCGGTGCTCAACGGCATCCCCGGCGCGACCGCGGTGCTCACCCAGGCGCATCCGCTGCGGGTGCTGGCGCAGGTGCTCAGCGCGATCCCGGTGTACGCGCTGTGGGCGCTGCCGACGGTGGGCTGGCTGATGCTGTGCTCGGCCTGGGCGCGCAGCGTGCCCTTCGTCTGGGCGGTGGTGATCCCGGTGCTGGCCTGTGTGTTCGTCAGCTTCCTGGACGTGATGCCGGGCATCGACATCCCGCACGGCGCGATCTGGTACACGGTGGTGGCGCGCGGCCTGCTCAGCGTGATCCCCGGCAGTTGGTTCTGGAACGCGCAGGTCGCCGACACGGTCGAGGCTTCCGGCTTGCACGGGCCGGTCGGCCTGTCGCAGAGCCTGGACTTCAGCAGCAGCATGGCCGCCCTGGCGACCCTGGACCTGTGGCTGGGCGCAGCGATCGGCGCGGCGATGGTCTACGGCGCGATCCGCCTGCGCCGCTGGCGCGACGAAGGCTGAACTCCGGCCCACCGGTTGCGCTCCGGCGCAACCGGTGCGGCGGTGGCCTGGGGGCCGGTTGGCGCCGCCAGCGGCCGCCCTCGCCGATTCCGATTCCCACTGTTCCCAGCAGTCTCACAGGAGTTCGACCATGTCCCGCAGGATCCGCTCCGCTGCCCTGCTCGCGCCGGCCCTGCTCGCGCTGGCCGCGCTGTCCGCCGGCTGCGGCCGCAGCGACCCCGAGCCGACGACCACCCTGGCCGGTCCGGTGCAGGTGATCGGCGACCAAGTGCGGGTGCGGGCCGACGACGGCCGCCACGCGGAGATCGGGCCGGACGGTGCGCTGCGCATCGATGCGCAGGCGGTGGCGCTGACGCCGGAGCAGCGCGCCATCGCCGCGCGCTACCGCGAGCAGGCGCTGGAGATGGGCCGCGATGGCGCGGCCATCGGCCAGGCCGGGGCCGAACTGGCGAAGAAGGCGCTGGGCCAGACGGTCAAGAGCGTGCTCACCGGCGGCGACCAACGCGGCGAGCAGCAAGTCGCCGACGATGCGGCGGTGCTGGAGGCCCATGGCCAGTTGCTGTGCGACCGGCTCGACGCGCTCTACCGCGAACAGCAGGCTTTGACCGCGCAGGTGCCGGCCTTCGCCCCCTTCGCTACGCTCAAGGCCGAGGCCGGCGAACGCTGCCGCCGCGATCATTGAAGCGCCGCGGGCCCGCGGCGCATGTGGGCCGGAGGCGGCCAGGGGCTTGATCGGCCGGGCGGTTCTGCACGATGGGATCGGCCGGGCCGGCCGGCACACGTTCTGCCCGATCATGCCCGACCCGATCCGGGAGCGCCGGATGGAGCCGGGATCGAGCCGTGCCGAGCAGCGTAGCCAGGCCGGGCCGAGCCAACCCGAGCCAGCCGGATCCCACCTAATCAGATCTCGCCTGACCAGATCTCACCCAGCCGGGCCCCACCCAAGCGGCCCCCACCCAGCCTGACCGAGCCCAGCCGATCAGGCCTGGTC
>CBIFVU010000417.1:0-2852 GCA_966185905.1 uncultured Lysobacter sp. | reverse complement strand
GGGCTTGGGTGGGGAATGAGTGGGAGGAGTGAGTGGAGAGGAGTCAGCCGGTGGCGAGGGGCGTTCGCTGGCGCCTCTCGCTATTTTTCCTTCCGTCCTGCAATGCGCTCGACGGCCTCCGGCAAGGACAACTCCAGACGCTCGCCGGTGGCGCGGCGCTTGAGCTCGACCACGCCGCGGGCCAGGCCGCGGCGGCCGACGATCAACTGCCAAGGCAGGCCGATCAGGTCCATGCGCGCGAACTTGACCCCGGCGCGCTCGTCGGTATCGTCGTGCAGCACGTCCAGGCCGCGCTGCTCCAGCGCGGCCCGCAACCGGGCGCAGGCGATGCCGACCTGTTCGTCGCCGGGGTCGAGGTCGACCAGGCCGATGTTGAACGGCGCTACCGCGTCGGGCCAGACGATGCCGGCCTCGTCGTGGCCGGCCTCGATCAAGGCCCCGACCAGGCGCGACACGCCGATGCCGTAGGAACCGCCATGGACCGGGCGTTCGACCCCGTCCGGGCCGATCACCGCGGCCTTCATCGGCAACGAATACTTGGTGCCGAAGTAGAACACTTGGCCGACTTCGATGCCGCGGGTCTGCACCCGGCGCTCGGCCGGCACTTCGCGCTCGAAGCGGGCGATGTCGTGCACGTCCTCGGTTGCCGCATACGGCGCGGTCCACTGCCGCAGGATCGGCGCGAGGTCGGCATCGTAATCCACGGTCTCGGCCGGGATCGGCAGTTCGAGCAGGGCCCGGTCGCAGTACACCGCCGATTCGCCGGTCTGGGCCAGGACCAGGAACTCGTGCGAGAGATCCCCGCCGATGGGGCCGGTCTCGGCGCGCATGGGAACCGCGCGCACGCCCATGCGCGCGAACGCGCGCAGGTAGGCCACGAACATGCGCTGGTAGGAGCGGCGCGCGCCGGCCTCGTCGAGGTCGAAGGAATACGCGTCCTTCATCAGGAACTCGCGCCCGCGCATCACTCCGAAGCGCGGGCGCTGTTCGTCGCGGAACTTCCATTGCACGTGGTAGAGGTTCATCGGCAAGGCGCGATAGCTCTTGACGCTGGCGCGGAAGATCGCCGTGACCATGTCCTCGTTGGTGGGCCCGTACAACAGCTCGCGCTCGTGGCGGTCGCGGATGCGCAGCATTTCCGGGCCGTAAGCGTCGTAGCGGCCGCTCTCGCGCCACAGATCGGCCAGTTGCAGGGTCGGCATCAGCAGCTCCAGCGCGCCGGCGCGGTGCATTTCCGAGCGCACGATGGCCTCGATCTTGCGCAGCACGCGCAGCCCGGCCGGCAGCCAGGAATAGATGCCGGCCGCCTCCTGGCGGACCAGTCCGGCGCGCAGCATCAGCCGATGCGAGGCGATCTGCGCCTCGGCGGGGTTTTCCTTCAGGGTGGGCAAAAGATAACGCGACAGACGCATGGCAACACTCCAAACGCAGGACCGGCCCGGGGCCGGTCGGGCCTGGCCAGGCCGGAGCCGAGCCGACGCTTGCGCCTGCCCGGTCTGGCCCGCCTACCGAATCCCCCTTCGCATCACCGCCTCGGGAACGCTGCCTTCGCCGCTGCGCTCGCGCGCAGGCCCAGGCCCGTCCCCCGCGCTCTGCGCCAAGGGGCCGCAATCCAGCGTCACGGTCGCGGGTGTGCGGCGGGATGCGTCGGCGGCAGCGTCGATGCGGCCGGGATCCCCGCCCGCTCGTCCAGCCCGAAGGCCAGGTTGAGATTCTGCAGCGCCTGTGTCGCCGCGCCCTTGAGCAGGTTGTCGAGCGTGGACACCACCACCACCCGCCGCCCATCCTCGGACAAGGCGAAACCGCCGATCTCGACATGGTGCCGGCCAGCGATGGCGCTGACCCAGGGCGCGGCATCGCGCACTTGCACCAGCGGCTCGCCGTCGTACTGGCGGTGGTAATGCTCGACCAATTCCTCGCGCTCGAAGCGCCGCGACAGGCGCAGGTTGGAGGTGACGGTCAGACCGCGGAAATGCGGCGCCACGTGCGGCATGAACTCGACCGGGTGGCCGAGGTGGCGGGTGACCTCGCGCTCGTGCAGATGCCCGGTCAGCGCATACGGCATCAGGTTGTCGCGCAGCTTGTCCGGGTCGTTCTTGTCCGATGGCGTGGTGCCGGCACCGGAGTAGCCGGACACGCCGAAGCACTGCACCGGCCCGTCGAGCACGTTCAGCAGCGGAGCGATCGCCAACTGCATGGCGCTGGCGTAGCAGCCCGGGTTGCTGATGCGGCGCTGGCCGCGATAGGCCTTGCGGGTCAGCTCGGGCAGGCCGTAGTACCAGTGGTCGTCGAATCGGTAATCGGCGGACAAGTCCACGATCGCCGGCTCGGCGCCGGCGGCATCGAAGGCGGCCACGCACTCGGCCGCCTTGCCGTTGGGCAGGGCCAGCACCACCGCATCGGCGCCCAGGCCCGGCAATTGCTCGTGGCTGGGCGCGCTGTAGCGCAACTGCGGGTCCTTGGCGGCGTATTCGGGAATGTGATCGGCCAGCGTCTGCCCCGCCAGCTCGCGCGAGGACACGAACGCCAGCTCGAAGCGCGGATGGGCGGCGATCAAGCGCACCAGATCGGCGCCGACATGGCCGCGCGCGCCTACGATGCCTATCTTTTCAGCCATGTCCGGCCCTCGCGTGCTGGTCGAGTTTGTAATGCAGGTTGCGCTTCACCGCCGGCCACTCGCTGTCGATGATGGAAAAGGCCACCGTATCGCGCGGACTGCCGTCGGCGTGGCGGCGATGATTGCGCAGCACCCCGTCCTGGCGGGCGCCGAGCCGGGCGATGGCGGTGCGCGAGGCCAGATTGAACCAGCTCGTCTCGAAGCCTACCGCGATGCAGCCCAGGGTTTCGAAGGC
>CBIFVU010000416.1:0-2860 GCA_966185905.1 uncultured Lysobacter sp. | reverse complement strand
AGCCGCCGTAGGACGCGCCCAGCGCGCAGGCCTTGTCGCCGTCGAGGAAGGCGTATTGCTTCTGCGCCGCCGCCCAGCCTTTCTGCAGGTCTTCCAGCGGGCGGTCGCCCCAGTGCTGGCTGATCGCGTCGGTGAAGGCCTGGCCGTAGCCGGTGGAACCGTGGAAATCGATCATCACCACCGCATAGCCCTGGCCCGCGTAGGTCTGCGGGTTCCAGCGATAGCTCCAGCCGTTGCCGAAGCTGCCCTGCGGGCCGCCGTGGATCAGGAAGGCGACCGGATACTTCTGGCCCTCTTGGTAGTTCCACGGCTTGACCACGTAGCCGTGCACGGTGTCGCCGTTCCAGCCCTTGAACTGGAACTGCTCGAAATCGCCGAAGCGCACATCCGGCAGCAACTGCGAGGCACTCGGGGTGATCGCGCGTTCAGGCGCACCGTCCAGGCCGCCTACCAGGATCTGGTCGCCGCTCTTGAGGCTGTTGCGGGTGAAGGCGAAGGTCTTGCCGGCCAGCACCGGCGAGCCGATGCTGCCGTCGGCGATCAACCGCGTGGCCTTGCCGCTGGCGATGTCGATGCCGAACAGCGGGTGCTGGCCGAGGTCGTCGGTGGTGGTGTAGAGGGTCTTGCCGTCGGCGGAGAGCACGATCTCCGAGGCCGAGCGGTCCCAGTCCGGCGCGATCTCGCGCGAGGCGCCGCTGGCCAGGTCGAGCTCGATCAGGGCGAAGCGGTCGGCCTCGAAGCCGGGGCGCTTCATGGCGCGGTAGTACAGAGTATTGCCGTCGGCGGAGAACACCGCACCGGTGTCCCAGGCCGGGTTGGCCGCGGTCAGGTTGCGCGCGGCGCCGCCGTCGGCGCCGACCAGGTAGAGGTCGAAGTTGGTCGACCAGGGCTCCTTCGCATCGGCCTTGCGCGCGCTGAACACCAGCGAGCGGCTGTCCGGCGACCAGGTGAATTCGCTGGCGTCGCCGAAGGGACGCGAGGGCACGTCGCCGAGCACCTCGCCGCTGACCAGTTTCGCCGTCGCGACGGTCTTGCCCGCCGCCGGCAGGTCGGCCACGAACAGACGGTTGAGGCGGCCGTCGTTCCAGGCGTCCCAGTGGCGGATGAACATGCGGTCGAAGACCTTGCCGGTGGTCTTGAGCTTGCCGGCGGCATCGAGCTTTTTCTTGCCGCAGGCCAGGTCGGCGCCGCAGTCGGGGTAGGCCTCGGCGTGGAAAGCCACGCGCTTGCCGTCGGGCGAGATCTGGAAGCCGCCGACATCGCCGTCGAAGGCGCTGACTTTGACCGGCTTGGCGCTGCCCAGGGCCTGGGCGTAGAGCTGCGAGCTGCCGTCCTTGCTGCTCAGGAAATAGACGGTCTTGCCATCGGCGGAGAAGGCCGGCGAATTGACGCTCCAGCCCTCGGGGGTCAGGCGCTTGGGCGGAGCGGCGTCGCGCGCGAACAGGTCCTCGATCCACAGCGAGGTGGAGGACTTGTTGGCGGCGTAATCCACGCTGCGCCTGGCGAAGACCAGGTGGCGGCCGTCGGGCGAGAGCGTAGGCGAGGAGAAGCGGTCCATCGTCGCCAGTTGGCCGGCCTGCAGGCCCTGCTGTTGCGGCGGGGTGAGCGAGAAAGCCGGCGCGGATGCGCAGGCCAGCGACAGGGCCAGCGGCAAGAGGGCGTGGCGTGGCGACATGGCGAACCTCGGGACGTTGATGGCGCGTAGGCGCGAAAGCTGGAAAGCCAGCGGCCCGGCATCGCTGCCGGGCCGCCGGGATGGATCAGGACGACTGCGGGGCCGCCGCGCTCCGGCTGCTGCGGTAGAACAGCCAGACCACCACGGCCAGCACTGCCAGGCCGGTGGCCGGGCCGAAGTGCCAAGCCTCCGGCAGCGCCAGCACGTTGCGGTCGCTGGTGATCACGATCGGGAAGGCGATGGCGATGCCCATCAGCGCCTCGCCGGTGATCAGGCCAGCGGCGAACAGGGTGCCGGGACGGTGCACGCGGTCGCTTTCCTCTTCGCTGCTGTTGGCGGTCAGACCGCGGCGGCGGCCGACGATGTGCGAGAGCAAGCCGCCGAGGAAGATCGGCACCATCAGCTCCAGCGGCAGGTAGATGCCGATCGCCGCGGCCAGCACCGGCACGCGGAACTTGGCCTGGCGCGACTTGAGCCATTCGTCGAAGGCGATGATGACCGCGCCGATGCCGGCGCCGATGCCGATCATCGTCCACGGCAGTTCGCCGCCGAACAGGCCCTTGGCCACCGACGCCATCAACGTGGCCTGCGGCGCCGCCAGTGCGTTGGGATGCTCCGGGGTCGGCGCGCCGATGCCGTAGGCGGTGGCCAGCAGGTTCAGCACCGGCGCCATGATCAGGGCGCAGGAGAACGCGCCGATGCCGAGCATGAGCTGTTGCTTCCACGGCGTGGCGCCGACGATGTAGCCAGCCTTGAGGTCCTGCAGGTTGTCGCCGCCTACCGCCGCGGCGCAGCACACCACCGCACCGATCATGATCGCAGCGACCGCGCCGATGGGCGAGTCGCGGCCGAGCATCAGCACCAGCACCGCCGAGGCGAACAGGATGGTGGAGATGGTGATGCCCGAGACCGGGTTGTTGGACGAGCCGATCAGGCCGGCGAGGTAGCCGGACACCGATACGAACAGGAAGCCGGCGACGATCATGATCACCGTCATGGGCACGCTGACGAACCAGTTGCCGACGATGGCCTGGTACAGCAGCAGCAGCGGCAGCACGAAGCCCACCAGCGCCACCAGCATCCACTTCATCGGCAGGTCGCGGTCGGTCTCGGCAACTTCGCCGACCGATGCGCTCTTGCGCGCCGCGGCCAGGCCGCTCTTGACCCCCGACAGCAGCGACTTGC
>CBIFVU010000415.1:0-2906 GCA_966185905.1 uncultured Lysobacter sp. | reverse complement strand
GGGGCGGAGGAGGCGACAACGTGCGGCCGCCGCCGCCGCCGCCGACCAGCCCGCCTCCGACCACACCGCCTCCGACCACACCGCCGCCGCCCATCGGCGCGCACCTGGACCTGACCAACGCCCGCGCCGCCCATGCCCAAGGCCTGACCGGACAGGGCGTGCGCATCGGCGTGGTCGACAGCGGCGTGCGCCGCGATCACCCCGCGCTCAACGGCCGGGTCGGGCCGATGCTGTACTACACCGATCCGCGCACCAACAACCACGCGGTCGACGACGTGCTGGGACACGGCACCTATGTCTCGCAGATCGCCGCCGGCACCCCGGTCGCGGCCTGGCCCGGCGGCATCGCGCCCGGCGCCGGGATCGTCTCGGCGCGCATCCTCGCCGACACCCGCCCCAACGACGACGGCTCGGGCATGGGCAACGAAGCGCGCGACAGCGGCGGGCTGGACATCGTCAGCCGCGACCTGATGAACGCCGGCGTGCGCATCATGAACAACTCCTGGGGCGGCCTGTACTGGACCGGCGACAACGTCACCCAGAGCTTCATCGCCGCCTACAAGCCCTTCATCGACAACGGCGGGCTGGTGGTGTTCGCCACCGGCAACGAATCGCGCGCGCAGCCTTCCGACAATGCCTCGCTGCCCAGCCAGGGCGCCGGCGCCGATGCGCTGGAGCGCGGCTGGATCGCGGCAGCGGCGCTGGACACGCGCAACCCGACTCAGCTGGCCAGCTACTCCAATGCCTGCGGCATCGCCATGAACTATTGCCTGGTGGCGCCGGGCGACGTGCAGGCCACCGGCGTCACCGATCCGGTCGGCGCCACCTCTTATTGGGTGGTGCGCGGCACCTCTTTCGCCGCGCCGCAGATCTCCGGCGCCGCGGCGCTGGTCTGGCAGGCCTTCCCGTATTTCGACAACGACCTGGTGCGGCAGGCGCTGCTGGGCAACGCCAAGGACCTCGGCGCGCCCGGGGTGGACGCGGTGTTCGGTCGCGGCCTGCTGGATGTCGGCGCGTCCGTGCGCGGCCTGAGCCGGCTGGATTGGGGCGATGTCCGGGTCGGTTTCGAGGGCGTATCGAGCTGGTCCAATCCGCTCAGCGGCAGCGGCGGGTTGATCAAGGAAGGCAGCGGCACCCTGCGCCTGGACAGCACCCAGGCGCATACCTACACCGGCGCCACCGAGGTCGCCGGCGGCAGCTTGCGGCTCAACGACGGCGCCAGCCTGGCCTCGCCGGTGACGGTGCGCGCCGGCGCGCGCTTGCTCGGCGGCAACGGTGCGCGGGTCGGCTCGCGCGTGGACAACCAGGGCGCGCTGCGGGTCGAAGGCGCGGGGCTGCGCATCGATGGCGATTACGCGCAATCGGCGTCGGGCCAGTTGCAGTTCTCCATCGGCTCGCGGTTGCAGGTCGGCGGCGCTGCTTCGCTGGCCGGCGATGCGCACGTGCTCGGGCAACTGCCGGGCCATGTGCGCTCCGATCGCGAAGTCTTCCTCGAAGCCGGCAGCCTCAGCGGCCAGTTCTCCAGCCTGTCGACCGCACCGGGCGTGTTCCTCACTGCCACGCTGGGCTACAGCAGCACCCAGGCCTGGCTGGACATCACCGCCTTGAACATCACCGCGACCGCGCGATCGCTGGGCATGGCGGCGCCGGAGACGGCCGCGGCGGCACGGGTGGACAGCGCCCTGCAAGGGCTGGGCCAGGGCCAGGCCGCGACCGGCGCCGGCGCCCAGGGCGCGTTCTCGGCCGCGGCCGGGGCGCTGCAGCGCTCGGCCACCGCGCAAGCGGCGCAGGCCTCGCTGGCCAGCTTGTCGGGCGAGTTGCACGGCGCCGACGCGGCGTTCGCGCTGATGGCGGTGGAAAGCAACCGCCTGGCGCTGGAATCGCGCCTGGACGCGCAGTATCTGCACGGCCGCAGCCAGGGCGGCTGGAGCGAGCGGCTGGACGCGCAGCGGGCGATGGCCGGGCGCTTGGACCTGGACGCCTCGGGCTGGATCGTCGGCCACGACTGGCGCGCTGGCGATTGGAACCTGGGCGCGGCGATGAGCCGCATCGATGGCCAGGCCTACAGCGGCCAGCGCCGCGATCGCGAGCGCAATCGCCAGACCGAGGGCCAGGTGTATGCGAGCTGGAGCCGCGGCGACAGCTATTTGTTGGGCCGCGCTGCCTTCGGCGACATGGATCGCTCGTTGCAGCGCGAACTGCGGCTGGGCGCGCAGGGCTTGGGCACCGCCAGCGATTACGGCGAGCGCTACACCAGCCTGGGCCTGCAAGCCGGGCACCGATTGCGCATCGGCTCGGGCGTGCTGACGCCTTACCTGGGCGTGCAGAGCCTGCGGTTGCAGCGCGGCGGCTTCGAGGAACCGGGCGCGGCGGGCTTCGGCCTGAGCGCGGAGAGCTCGCAGTTGCAGGCCACCCAAGGGCTGGCCGGCGCGCGCCTGGAGCGGCAATGGCGCTGGGGCGCGGCGCAACTGAGCCTGGGTGGGCGCCTGGAATGGCAGCGCACTGTGTCGCAGTCGGGGCGCTACATCGATGCGCGTTTCACCGGCATGGAGGTGTGGTCGCCGATCGTCGGCGATGGGTTCGCGAGCGAGGCGGGCGTGTTTGGGCTGGATTTCAGCGCGCACTTCGCGCGCGGCGGGACATTGCGGCTGGACCTGGACAACCGCTACGAGTTCGGGCGGCAGTATCCGCGCGCGTTCGCGAGCTGGTCGCTGCCGTTCTGAGTGCGATGCGCGGCTGCTGTTTTCGGGTTGGCCCTGTAGGAGCGGCGCGAGCCGCGACCGGACGCCGCGACGTCCGGCGCAAGCCGCAGTCGTGACGGCGTGGGCGGCCGCGGGGCCTATCGGTAGTTGCGGATTCGCGGTCGCGGCTGGCGCCGCTCCTACAGGCAGATCGCGCGGCTTCGG
>CBIFVU010000414.1:0-2914 GCA_966185905.1 uncultured Lysobacter sp. | reverse complement strand
CGGCATCGCCACCCACCAACTGCGCAGGCGCGGCGCCTGAGATGGCCGCCGACCGTTGTCCCGCCGCGGGGGCCGCGGCGCCCGGGGTAGGGGCCCCGGGGCGCGGCCGCGTTGTGTCCAGGGCGCCCGCCCGGCCCGGTCCGGTGGCGTCCATGGCCGGTCCGGGCCGCGCCGGCGGTCCTGCGCGCCCGGCGTTTGCGCCAGTGCAGTGGCCGTGTCCCGCGTCGGCGCGGCCGTTCGTTCCGCGCTTGTCGTTTCCGCCCCCGTTCTTTTCCGGAGTTTCGCCGTGATCGGTCGTCTCAAGGGCATCCTGGTGCACAAGCAGCCGCCATGGCTGGTGGTGGACGTACACGGCGTGGGCTACGAGCTGGAAGCGCCGATGAGTACGTTCTACGACCTGCCCGAGCTCGGCCGCGAGGTGGCGCTGTTCACCCATTACGCGCAGAAGGAGGACAGCGTGTCGTTGTACGGCTTCCTGCGCGAGACCGAGCGGCGGTTGTTCCGCGATGTGCAGAAAGTCAGCGGCATCGGCGCCAAGATCGCCCTGGCGGTGCTGTCGGGGGTGCCGGTGGAGGAGTTCGCGCGCCTGGTCCAGGCCGGCGACGTGACCGCGCTGACGCGCATCCCGGGCATCGGCAAGAAGACCGCCGAGCGCATGGTGGTCGAGCTGCGCGACCGCGCCGCCGACCTGGCCGGCGCCGGCGCGGTCCTGGCCGGCGCCGGGGCCGCGGCCGATCCGCAGAGCGAAGCGGTGGTGGCCTTGCAGCAACTGGGTTACAAGCCGGCCGAGGCGGCGCGCATGGCGCGCGAGGCCACGGCCGCCGGCGACGATGCCGCCGCCATCATCCGCAAAGCGCTAAAGTCCGCGCTTCGTTGAGCCAGGCGCGCTGTCGCCACGGAATCGACCGACATGTCCTCCACTGTTCCTTCCTCCGGCCCCGCCCACGATCACGCGGGCGGCCACGACTCAGGCCAGCACGGCCCCCGGCAGGGCCTGCCCGGGCTGGTCGTGGGCGCCATCGGCGTGGTCTTCGGCGACATCGGCACCAGCCCGCTGTACACGCTGAAGGAAGCCTTCTCGCCGCATTTCCACCTGGTCAGCAACCACGACACGGTGCTGGGCATCCTGTCGCTGGTGTTCTGGGCGCTGATGATCGTGGTCACGCTCAAGTACGTGACCATCATCATGCGCGCCGACAACGACGGCGAAGGCGGGATCATGGCGCTGATGACCCTGGCCCAGCGCACCCTGGCCAAGGGCGGGCGCTCGGCCTACGTGGTCGGCATCCTGGGCATCTTCGGCGCCTCGCTGTTCTTCGGCGACAGCGTCATCACCCCGGCGATCTCGGTGCTGGGCGCGGTCGAGGGCCTGGAGGTCGCCGCGCCGGGCCTGCACCGCTTCATCGTGCCGATCACCGTGGTGATCCTGCTGATGGTGTTCCTGGCCCAGCGTTTCGGCACCGAGAAGGTGGGCAAGGTGTTCGGCCCGATCACCATGCTCTGGTTCGTCTCGCTGGCCGCCATCGGCGTGTACAACATCGTCCATGAGCCCGAGGTGCTCAAGGCGCTGAATCCGTGGTGGGGCATGCGCTTTTTCCTCGAGCACGGCGCCCAGTCGGTGCTGATCCTGGGCGTGGTGGTGCTGGCGGTCACCGGCGGCGAGGCGCTGTACGCCGACATGGGCCATTTCGGCGCCAAGCCCATCCGCTACGGCTGGTACTTGATGGTGCTGCCGAGCCTGATGCTGAACTACCTCGGCCAGGGCGCGTTCGTGCTGCAGCACCCGCGCGCGGTGGTCAATCCCTTCTTCGAGGCGGTGCCGCCGTGGGCGCTGTACCCGATGATCGTGCTGGCGACCATGGCCGCGGTGATCGCCTCGCAGGCGGTGATCACCGGCGCCTATTCGGTGGCGCGCCAGGCCATGCAGCTGGGCTACATCCCGCGCATGCAGATCAAGCACACCTCCAGCAGCACCATCGGCCAGATCTACGTGCCGTACATCAACTGGATCCTGGCCATCGCGGTGATCACCGTGGTCCTGGCCTTCCGCAGCTCGACCGCGCTGGCCAGCGCCTACGGCATCTCGGTGTCGGCGACGATGCTGATCGACACCTTGCTGTTGGCCCTGGTCGCGCGCGCGCTGTGGCCGCGCTGGCGCAAGTGGGTGCTGCCGCTGTGCGTGGTGTTCTTCGTGGTCGACGTCGGCTTCGTGGTCGCCAACGGCGCCAAGTTCCTCGACGGCGCCTGGTTCCCGCTGGTGCTGGGCCTGGTGGTGTTCACCCTGCTGCGCACCTGGCGCCGCGGCCGCGAATTGCTGCACGAGGAGGTGCGCAAGGAAGGCATTCAGCTCGACAGCTTCCTGCCCGGGCTGATGCTGGCCCCGCCGGTGCGGGTGCCGGGCACGGCGGTGTTCATGACCGCCGACAAGGGCGTGGTGCCGCACGCGCTGCTGCACAACCTCAAGCACAACAAGGTGCTGCACGAGCGCAACGTGTTCCTGACCGTGGAGACCCTGGGCGTGCCCTACGCGCCGAAGGAGAAGCGGCTGAAGATCGAAGCCATCGGCAACGACTTCTACCGGGTGCTGATCCGCTTCGGTTTCATGGAGGTGCCCGACGTGCCGCTGGCGCTGATGCGCTCCTGCGATGCGGGCGGCATCTATTTCGACCCGATGGACACCACGTATTTCGCCAGCCGCGAGACCGTGGTCGCCAGCCGCCACCGCGGCATGCCGATCTGGCGCGACCGCCTGTTCGCCTTCATGCACCGCAACGCGGCGCCGGCGACCGGCTTCTTCCGCATCCCGGGCAACCGCCTGGTGGAGCTGGGCGCGCAGGTGGAGATCTAAGCGCGCGCAGCGCGCTTGGATCTCGGGATTCGGGATTCTGGGTTCGGGATTGGCAAAAGCGAAGGC
>CBIFVU010000413.1:0-2916 GCA_966185905.1 uncultured Lysobacter sp. | reverse complement strand
ATGCGCAGGCCATGCAGCGGCAGGCAGAGGAGGCGCGGGCCTTGCTGGCGCAGCGGGCGCAGGTGGTCGAGCAGCATATCGATCGCTATCGGATCATGCCGGCGGTGTTGTCCTTGGATCCGCAGTTGCGCGCGACCCTGGCCAACCCCGGCGACGGCCAGCAACGGCAGCGTGCCAATGAACGCCTGGTGCAGCTGAACTTCGCCAACCGCACCAGCACGCTGACCTTGATCGACGCGCGCGGCATCGGCCTGGCGGCGAGCAACTGGGACCAGCCCAACAGCAATGTCGGTTACTCCTACGCGTTCCGCCCGTATTTCCAGCGCGCCATGACGCACGGCGCCGGCGAGTTCTACGCCATCGGCGTGACCACCGGGGTGCCCGGGCATTTCATCGCGCGCGCGGTGCGCGACGAGCGCGGCGGTGCGGTCGGGGCGATCGCGGTCAAGGTCGAGCTGGAAGACATCCGCTCGGACTGGAGCGAACGCGGCGACCTGGTGCTGCTCAGCGACGATCGCGGCGTGGTCTTCCTCTCGGCCCAGCCGCACTGGCGCTATCGCCTGCTGCATCCGCTCTCCGCGCAGCAGCGGCGCGAGCTCGGCCAGACCCGCCAGTACCAAAGCCAGCGCCTGCGCCCGGCCGCGTTCCAGGTACAGCGCGAGATCGGCGGCGGCGCGCGGGTGGTGCGCCTGCGCGAGCCGCGGCTGCGCGAGCCGATGCTGTGGCAATCGCTGCGCCTGCCGCGCGAGGGCTGGACGCTGCACCTGCTGCGCGACACCACCCCGAGCCTGCGCACCGCCTGGATCGCACGCGCGGTCGCCGCCGGCGCATGGCTGCTGCTGGTCTCGCTGGCGCTGCTGGTGCTCCAGCGCAACCGCATCGCCGCGCTGCGGTTGCGCAGCCGGCAAGAGCTCGAACGCATGGTCGAACATCACGCCGAGGCGCTGCGCAACGCCCAGGACGGCCTGGTCCATGCCGCGCGCCAGGCGAGCATGGGCGAAGGCCAGAGCCTGGAGCACCTGCCGCAAGGGGTGAGCGTGGTCGATGCGCAGTTGCGCCTGGTGGCCTGGAACCAGCGCTATGCCGAGTTGTTCCGCTATCCGCCCGAACTGCTCCAGGCGGGACGGCCGATCGAGGACCTGATCCGCTACAACGCCCGCCGCGGCCTGCTCGGCAACGATCCGGAAGAGGCGATCCGGCGCCGGCTGGAACACCTCCAGCGCGGCCAGCCCTACCTGCACGAGCGCGAGCGCGCCGACGGCACCGTGATCGAGATCCGCGGCAATCCGATGCCCGACGGCGGCTTCGTCACCAGCTACGCCGACATCACCGCCTACAAACAGGCCGCGCGCGACCTGCGCACCCTGGCCGACAGCCTGGAGCGCGGCATCGAGCAACGCACCCGCGACCTGCGCACAGCCAAGGGCGAGGCCGAACGCGCCAACCGCTCCAAGACCCGCTTCGTCGCCGCGGCGGTGCACGACCTGCTGCAACCGCTCAATGCCGCGCGCATGTACCTGTCCTCGCTGCAGCGCCGGATCGACCCGGACAGCCGCGCGCTGGCCGCGCACATCGACGCCGCGCTGGCCGCGCAGGACGACATCCTCTCCAGCCTGCTGGACATCTCGCGCCTGGAATCGGGCGCGCTGGAAGTCCATCGCGGCGCGCTGCCGCTGGCGCGCGTGCTGCGTGCCATCGAAAGCCAGTCCAGGATCCTGGCCGAGTCGCGCGGGCTGCGCCTGCGCGTGCGCCCCAGCCGCGCCTGGGTCGACAGCGACGAAGTGCTGCTGCGGCGGATCGTGCAGAACTTCGTCTCCAATGCGCTGCAGTTCACCCCGCGCGGCGGCCGCATCCTGCTGGGCGCGCGCCGCACCGCCGGCGGCGTCCGGGTGGAAGTCTGGGACACCGGCCCCGGCATCCCGGCCAACAAGCGCGAGCTGATTTTCGAGGAGTTCCAGCGCCTGGACAGCGGCGGCGAAGCGACCTCGCGCGGCGCCGGGCTGGGCCTGGCGATCGTGCGCCGGGTGGCGGACTTGCTTGCGCACCCGGTCGCGGTGCGCTCCTGGCCCGGCCGCGGCAGCGTGTTCTCGGTGGAGCTGCCGCGCGCGGTCCGGGGCGCGGTCCCAGGCACCACCCCAGATGCAGCCCGCGACGCAGCGCAACAGCCGAGCGAACCTTGGCCGACCGCGTCCTCGAACGACGAGCAGCGACCCTTGCCAGGCCGCCGAATCTGGGTGGTGGACGACGACCCGCACTCGCGCCAGGCGGCGCAGCGCCTGCTGGAGGACTGGGGTTGCTCGGTGGAGAGCTGGGCCAGCGCCGGGCAAGCCCTGCGCCAGGCGGCGGCCGCTCCGCCGCCGGAGTTGTTGTTGCTGGACTATCGCCTGGGCGACGGCACTGGCCTGGCGTTGGGCGCGCAGCTGCACGCGCTCTGGGGCGCATCGCCGCCCGTGGTCCTGGCCTCGGCCGACGCTGACGCCGACCTGCGCGCGCAGTGCCGCGCGCAAGGCTGGCACTTCCTGCCCAAGCCGCTGCGCCTGCTCCCGCTCGGCGCGCGGGTGATCGCGTGCGACGCCTGCCGGTTCCCGAACGCCGTCCCGCCCTCGGCCACTCGGCTCACTGCCCCCTTCAGGTGGAACATCGCCACGTACGACCGCGGCGACGAGCAGGTTCAGCTTTTCAGCGCGCTTGATCGTGCCCTTGCCGTTGCTTTCGCTGGAAGAATCCGAACCGAGATCACCAGAGGTTCCGGTGTCGGTGCTGAAGCCGAGAATATTCTTCACACCGGCGGACCAGCCGAGGCTGGTCGAATTGGTGCGGCTGCGGTCGGTTTCGTTGTCGAAATCGGCCTTGTCGTTGATCTGGATGTCGACCGTCAGGATGTCGCCGATATTGAGCGCGCGGGCATCCTTGAAC
>CBIFVU010000412.1:0-2932 GCA_966185905.1 uncultured Lysobacter sp. | reverse complement strand
GGCGCTGCGCGGCACCGTGGTCGCCTCCGATGTCGAGCAGGCCGGCCAGCGCGAGCGCGACAGCGGCGCGCAGTTGCGCATCGACTACGACATGGGCGGCGGCTGGCGCCAGCAGGCCTATCTGCTGCACCTGGGCCGCGGCCTGATGCTCAACGACTTCGGCTACCTGGAACGAAACAACTTCAACTACCTGCGCTACGACCTGGCCAAGCGGGTCAGCGCCTTGCCGCCGGAGTCGGCGTATGCCGGGCAGGACTGGCATTTCGCCTTCTCGCGCCGGAACAGCGACGATGGCGTGCACATCGCCGATGCGGTCGCACTGAACCGCCGCAGCGACATGCGCGACGGCGGCCGCCAGTTCGTCGAGGCGTCCTGGTGGAGCAGCGGCCACGACGACCTGGTCACCCGCGGCCACGGCGTGGTGCGGATGCCGGCCAAGGCCTTCCTCAGCTACGAGCGCCTGCGCCCGCGCCAGGGAGAAAGCCCTTGGTCGCTGTACACCGAGGCCTATTACAAGGCCGACAACCTGCGCGGCCCCGACCGCGGCAAGCTCACCTTGTACCTGGAGCCGAATTACCAGCTCAGCGATCGCGCGCTGCTGTTCGCCGGCCTGGAGTACAGCCACGATCCGGCCTGGCTGCTGTGGCGCGGCGACAATCGCCTGGCCGATTTCCGCACTGACCTGCTCAGCCTCAACGCCGGCCTGCAGTGGTTCATCGACGACCGGCAGGAGCTGCGCCTGCGCCTGGAAGCGATCGGCGCCGATGCCCGCACCCGCGCGGTCTACCGGGTGGACAGCGCCGGCCGCGCCCAGCGCAGTTCCGAAGCGGTGCCCGACTTCAGCCTGCGCAATCTCGCCTTCCAGGTGCGCTATCGCTACGAACTGGCGCCCTTGTCGTACCTGTACCTGGCTTACGTGCGCGGCGGCGACCTGTACGAGGAAGGCGCGCGGCCGGGCGATGTCGGCCATCGCTTCGGCGATGCCTTCGGCTTGCGCGACAGCGAGCAGTTCCTGGTCAAGCTGTCCTACCGCTTCGAGATCTGAGCGCGCCGGCTCAGCCGGCCGCCACCGCCTCGGCCGGTGCCTGCGGCACCGGCTTGACCCGCAGCGCCCACATCACCCCGGCGATCAACAAACCGATGCCGGCCAGGCTCAACGGCGGCGGCATTTGTCCGCGCAGCAGGAAGGCGTAGGCCAGCGCGGCCAAGGTCTCGAACACGATCAACTGCCCGGCCAGGGCGGTCGGCAGGCGCTGGCTGGCCTCGTTCCAGCACAAGGTGCCGACCCAGGAGGCGAACAGGCCGATGGCCACCATCAGGCCGACGAAGAACAGCGGCCGTGGGCCGAAGGGCATGGCGAAGCGGTCGCCGCCCAGGTCCATCGCCAGCCACAGCGCCGCATAGCCCACCGCCGCCAGCGGCAAGGTCGCCACGCCTTGGGCGGTGGCCCAACTGCGCGGGCTGCGGTCGGGATGCGCGCGCAGCCAGTCGGCGTTGCGCAGCGGGTACCAAGTCCAGCAGGCGACGGCGCCGAAGGCCAGCAGCGCGCCGAGCGCGTAGCGGTGCAGGTCGGCACCGGCGTCGGTGCGCAGCGCCTGCAGTTCGGCCCGGTTGACGCAGGCGATGCCCAGCGCGATCAGCAGCAGCGACGGCGCCAGCCGCTTCCACGGCAGGCGGCCGTCGCGGCGGCCATTGCGCAGGTTGGCGACGATGGCGATCACCACCGGCAAGGTGCCGATGATCATGGTCGGCACCGGGCCGCCGGCGCGCTGGATGGCGCTGGCCAGGCACAGGTAGTACAGCAGGTTGCCCACCGCCGAGAGCTTGAGCGCCTCGATCCAGTCGGCGCGGCCGAGCTGGCGCAGCGCGGCGCGGTCGAGCCAGGCCAGCGGCAGGGCGATCAGGCCGAAGGCGAGGTAGCGACCGACCGCTTGCAGCGCCGCCGGGTACTCCGGCAACAGCAGCGGGCCGACGAAGACCAGGCCCCAGAACAGGCCGGCGATGAGTGCGTAGAGGGTTCCGAGCCACATGCGCCCAGCCTGCCGGCGCCGGCGGGCGGCGTCTTGTACCGGATTGCGGTGCGCGCGCCGGGCGCGGCCGGGCTCAGTCGCGCAACTGGCGCTGGTAGCGCGCCGGGGTGATGCCGTAGCGGCGGGCGAAGGCGCGGGTCAGGTGGGCCTGGTCGGCCAGGCCGGTGTCGGCGGCGACCTGCGCCGGCGCCGCGCCGGCGGCCAGGCGGCGCTTGGCCTCGTACAGGCGCAGCGCCATCAGCATCTGCTGCGGAGTGACGTGGTACTGCGCGCGGAAGCTGCGCAGGAAATGGAACGGACTCAGCCCGGCGACCTCCGCCAGCCGCTCCAGGCCGATGCGCTCGGCCAGGTGCGCGCGCAGGAATTCCAGCACCGGGGCGAAGCGCGCCGCCGGCTCCGGCGCGAGCCGGCGCGGGATGCGCGCATGGTCGCGGAACTCCTCCAGCAGGGCCTGCAGTTGGCTGTCGAAGGCCAGTGGATCGTGGGTGTGCCACAGCGCATCCAGGCGCGCAGTGATGCGGCGCGCGCGCGCCGGGTCGTGGCGCACCGCCTGGTCGAACCACCAGCCGCGCTCGCCGGTGATTTCCTCGGCGGTTTCCGGTTCGACATAGACCATGCGGTAGCGCCAGCCGCCTTCGGTCTCGGCGCGGCCGGTGTGCAGCACGTCCGGGTTCATCAGCACCAACGAGTCCGGCGGCGCGAGATGGTCGCTGCCGCGGTAACGGAAGCGCTCCACCCCCGATTCGATCGCGCCCAGGCCGTAGGCCTCATGGGTGTGCGGCTCGAAGCTGTGGTGGACGATGTGCGCGCGGTACAGCTCCACGCCCGGGCGATGCCGCGGCTGCCGGAACTGGGCCGCATCGAAGGCATCGACGAATTGGGCGGGCACGCCTTGCATGGGC
>CBIFVU010000411.1:0-2956 GCA_966185905.1 uncultured Lysobacter sp. | reverse complement strand
TCGACGATGCCGCCGCGGGCGATGTTGGTCAGGGTGGCCTGCGGCCGCATCCGCGCCAGCGCGGCGGCGTCGATGAGGCGATGGGCCTGCGGCGAATACGGCAGCACCAGCACCAGGTGGTCGGCGCGCGCGAGCAACTCGTCGAAGCCGACGTACTGCGCCGCGCATTCGCGCTCCAGCGGCTCGGCCAGGCGGCTGCGGTTGTGGTAGAGCACGCGCATGCGGAAGCCGGCCGCGCGCCGGGCGATGGCCTGGCCGATCCGGCCCATGCCGAGGATGCCCAGGGTCGCGCCGTGCACGTCGGCGCCGAGCAGGCTGTCGAAGTTCCAGCGCTGCCAGTGGCCCTCGCGCAGCCAACGCTCGGCCTCGCCGATGCGGCGCGCGGCGGCCATCATCAGGGCGAAACCGAAGTCGGCGGTGGTCTCGGTCAGCACGTCGGGGGTATTGCTGGCCAGGATGCCGGCCGCGCTGAGCGCGGCCAGGTCGAGGTTGTTGTGGCCCACCCCGACGTTGGCGATCGCGCGCAAGCGCTGCGCGCCGGCGATCTGGGCCGGGCCGATGGGATCGTTGAGAGTGACCAGGGCGCCGTCCACGCGCCGCAGGATCGCATTGACCGCCTCCGGCGCGTGCTGGGCGACCTCGGCCGTGGCCTCGACCTCGAAATGCTCGTGCAGCCGCGCCAGCACGTCGGCGAACAACGGCTGCGACACCCACACCCGCGGCCGCTCAGACATCGCCGGGCCCCGCCTGCGCCGGCACCCGCGGGGCGACCTCGCCCACGTCGCCGCACTGGGCGCGGTGGCGCAAGGCCTGGTCCATCAGCACCAGCGCGACCATGGCCTCGCAGATCGGGGTGGCGCGGATGCCCACGCAGGGGTCGTGGCGGCCGGTGGTGACCACCTCGACTTGCTGGCCGTGGATGTCCAGGCTGCGGCCCGGCAGGCGCAGGCTGGAGGTGGGCTTGAACGCGGCCGAGCAGCGCAGGCGCTGGCCGGTGCTGATGCCGCCGAGGATGCCGCCGGCGTGGTTGCTGGCGAAGCCGTCCGGCAGCAGTTCGTCGCGATGCTCGGTGCCTTTGGACGCGACGCTGGCGAAGCCGTCGCCGATCTCCACGCCCTTGACCGCGTTGATGCTCATCAGCGCCGCGGCCAGTTCGCCGTCGAGCTTGCCGTAGATCGGCTCGCCCCAGCCCGGCGGCACGCCGTCGGCGACCACGTCCACGCGGGCGCCGACCGAATCGCCGGACTTGCGCAGCGCGTCCATGTAACGCTCCAGCTCCTCCAACTGGGCCGGATGCGGCCAGAAGAAGGGATTGGCCTCGACCGCGTCCAAGTCGATGCCGGCCGGAACGATCGGGCCGATCTGCGACAGATAGCCGCGCACGCGCACCCCGAAGCGCTGCGCCAGCCACTTCTTGGCGATCACTCCGGCGGCCACGCGCATGGTGGTCTCGCGCGCCGAGGAACGGCCGCCGCCGCGCGGATCGCGATGGCCGTACTTCTGCCAATAGCTGTAGTCGGCGTGGCCGGGGCGGAATTGTTCGGCGATGGCGCCGTAGTCCTTGCTGCGCGCATCGGTGTTGCGGATCAGCAGCGCGATCGGGGTGCCGGTGGTGCGGCCCTGGTAGACCCCGCTGAGGATCTCGATCTCATCGGCCTCGCGCCGCTGCGAGGTGTGCCGGCTGCGGCCGGTGGCGCGGCGCTCCAGGTCCGGGGCGAACTCTTCCGGCGCCAGTTCCAGGCCGGGCGGGCAGCCATCGACCACGCAGCCGATGGCCGGGCCGTGGCTTTCGCCGAAGGTGGTGACGGTGAGGAGTCTTCCGAAACTGTTGCTGGCCACTGCGGGGGAATCCTGGTGGGCGCCGGGGCGGCGGATGGGACGGAGCGATGATCGCGGGTATGGGTGTGGCGGGGATGAAGCGGCCGCAGGTGCGGCGGTCGGGTCGGGGCCGGGTCGATGGTAAGTCGGTGCCCGGGAAGGCGGAAATGATCGATTCGGCGGGGTTCAGAACTTTGGGTTGGGAGAGAGGACCGCGGAGGCGGGGCTGCGAGGCGGGTGGGCCCTCACCCCAGCCCTCTCCCGCCAGCGGGAGAGGGAGCCCAACGCGGGCCTTGGAGCGTGAACCGCCACAGCGGGAGCAGCGGGGCTGCGGCCAAGAGGCGGCGGCCCGGGTTGCGCGGCCGGAACGCTGCGCCTGCCTGCCTCGGCGGCGCCCGTCCGCGGCATGGAGCCGCCGCGGCAGTGTTGCGCCCACGCCCCGGCTGGGGGCACCGACTACGCTCGGACCGCGCACAACCGGCCGCCTCCACCGCGGCCCCGACCTGCTTCCAGCGCGCGAGCGTCTGGCCACAGCAGCGGGGCGAGCTTCCTTCCGCCACTCCAGCGCCTGGCCGCAGCGGCGGGGCAAGCTTCCTTCCGCTATTCCAGCGCCTGGCCGCAGCGGCGGGGCAAGCTTCCTTCCGCCATTCCAGCACCTGGCCGCAATTAGCGGGGCCAGCTTTCCTTCCGCTACTCCAGCACCTGGCCGCACCGGCGGGGCAAGCTTTCCTTCCACTACTCAAGCGCCTGGCCGCAGCAACGGGACAAGCTTTCCTTCCGCCACGCAAGCACCTGGCCACACCGGCGGGGCAAGCTTCCTTCCGCTACTCGGCGCCTGGCCGCAGCAACGGGACAAGCTTTCCTTCCGCCACGCAAGCGCCTGGCCGCACCGGCGGGGCAAGCTTCCTTCCGCCACGCAAGCGCCTGGCCGCATCAGTGGGGCAAACTTTCCTTCCGCGCAGGCGCCCGGCCGCATCAACGGGACAGGTTTTCCTCTCGCCAGGCAACTACCCTGACGCCTCTGCGGCGCAGGCCTTCCTTGCCCCAGCGAAAAACACCCTGCCGGGTCTGCCGCGCAGCCTGCTTCCGCCGCGCCAGCGCCCCCTCTCCCGCTGGCGGGAGAGGGTTGGGGTGAGGG
>CBIFVU010000410.1:0-2963 GCA_966185905.1 uncultured Lysobacter sp. | reverse complement strand
CCCCAATCCCCAATCCCCGCCCCAGCGGGCAACCCGCCACCGGCTCCGCTAAAATGCCCGTTTCCGCCTGTCCCGAGCCGCCTGCATGACCCGCACCCGTTTCGCCCCCAGTCCCACCGGCTACCTGCACATCGGCGGCGCCCGCACCGCGCTGTATTGCTGGCTGGAGGCGCGCCGCGCGGGCGGGCAGTTCGTGCTGCGGATCGAGGACACCGACCGCGAACGCAGCACCCAGGCCGCCATCGACGCGATCCTGGAGGCGATGGACTGGCTCGGCCTGGGCTACGACGAAGGCCCGATCTACCAGACCCAGCGCTTGCAGCGTTACCGCGAAGTGGCCGAGCAGATGGTCGCCGCCGGCACCGCCTACTACGCCTACGAGACCAAGGACGAACTGGAGGCCGCGCGCAACGCCGCCCTGGCCGCCAAGGAAAAGCCGCGCTACAACGGCGCTTACCGCGAGCGCAACGAACCCTTCCGCGAAGACCCCAACCGGGTGATCCGCTTCAAGAACCCGCTGGACGGCACGGTGGTGTTCGAGGACAAGGTCAAGGGCCGCATCGAGATCGCCAACAGCGAGCTGGACGATCTGGTGATCTTCCGCGCCGACGGCTATCCCACCTACAACTTCGCCGTGGTCGTGGACGACCTGGACATGGGCATCACCGACGTGGTGCGCGGCGACGACCACGTCAACAACACCCCGCGCCAGATCAACATCTACCGCGCGCTGGGTGCGCCGGTGCCGCATTTCTCGCACCTGCCGATGATCCTGGACGAGCACGGCGCCAAGCTGTCCAAGCGCACCGGCGCGGCCGACGTCATGCAGTATCGCGACGCCGGCTATCTGCCGCACGCGCTGCTGAATTACCTGGTGCGGCTGGGCTGGTCGCACGGCGACCAGGAGATCTTCTCGATCGAGGAAATGACCCGGCTGTTCCAGCTGAGCGATGTCAACTCCAGCGCTTCGCGCCTGGATGCGGCCAAGCTGGGCTGGATGAACCAGCAATACCTCAAGAGCGACGATCCGGCCGAGGTGGCCGTGCACTTGGAATGGCACCTGCGCCAGCAGGGCTGCGACTTGGCCGCCGGCCCGGCGCCGGCGGATGTGGTGATCGCCCTGCGCGACCGCGTGCAGACCCTCAAGGACATGGCCGAGCGCGCGGCGGTCTGGTATCGACCGCTGCAGCACTACGACGAAGCGGCGGTGGCCAAGCACCTCAACGCCGCCGCCCAGGCACCCCTGGCCGAAGCGCGCGCGCGCCTGGCCAAGCTGCCGGCCTGGACCGCCGACAGCGTCGGCGCGGCCCTGCACGAGACCGCAGAGGCCCTGGGCATCGGCATGGGCAAGGTCGCCCAGCCGCTGCGCGTGGCCATCACCGGCACCCAGGTCAGCCCGGACATCTCGCACACCGTCTACCTGGCCGGCCAGGCCCAGGCCTTGCAACGCATCGACGCCGCCCTCACTAAGATCCCTGCGTAGCCACCCCGCGCCGGCCCCGCGCCGGCGCCGCCCCCGGAGCCTGCCATGAGCACCAGCCACGCCTGCACCGATCCGCAGCACCACGTCCACGACGGCGATGCCTTCGTGCACGAGGTCGAACGGGCCTGCGAGCAGCGCGGGCTGCGCCTGACCCCGATCCGCGCCCATGCCCTGCGCTTGATCGCCGACGCCGGCCGGCCGATGAAGGCCTACGACCTGCTCGACCAGATGAAGGCCACCCACGATGCCGCGGCCCCGCCGACCATCTACCGGGCGCTGGATTTCCTGCTCGAACACGGCTTCATCCACAAGCTCGCTTCGATCAACGCCTTCGTCGGCTGCCACCATCCCGGCGGCGCCCAGCACGCGGTGCCGTTCCTGATCTGCGATAGCTGCCAGTCGGCGACCGAGCTGGAGGACGAGCGCATCGTCGATCTGCTGGAGTCGCGCGCGCGGGCGCTGGGGTTCGTGCCGCAGGCGCAGACGCTGGAGGTGCATGGCATGTGCGCCGACTGCGTCCAAGCCAAAGCCGCCACCGCCTGAGCGCCTCACTCCCGTAGGAGCGGCGCGAGCCGCGACCGCGAAACCGGACCAACGACGAAACCGCTGCCTTGCCGAAACCGAAGGCAAGCCACACCGCCGTTGCGGATTCGCGGTCGCGGCTTGCGCCGCTCCTACAGGCGCTATCGTGCGTTCGCGGCGGCCAGCGCCGGCTTCGCTTCGCGGATCGGCAGGTTGGCCGCCGCGGCCAGCAGCGCCAGGGCGATGTCGGCGTACCACATCCAGGTGTAGTCGCCGAACCGCGCCATCGCCAGCCCGCCCAGCCAGGCGCCGAAGAAGCCGCCGACCTGGTGCGAGAGCAGGGTCAGGCCGAACAGCGTGCCCAGGTAGCGCGGCCCGAACAGCTTGCCGACCAGGCCCGCGGTCGGCGGCACCGTGGCCAGCCAGGTCGCGCCCAGGCCGGCGGCGAACAGGTAGAAGGTCAGCGGCGTGGGCGGCGACCACAAGTACAGCGCGACCAGCAGGGCGCGGCTGGCGTACATCCAGGCCAGCAGGTACTTCATGCGATAGCGCTGGCCCAGCCAGCCTGCGGCTAGGCTGCCGGCGACGTTGAACAAGCCGATCAGGGCCAGGGCGGTGGCCGACACGCTGTCGGACAGGCCGCACAGGGCGATCTCGCCGGGCAGGTGGGTGACCAGGAAGGCGATGTGGAAGCCGCAGGTGAAAAAGCCCAGGTGCAGCATCCAGTAGCTGCGGTCGCGCAGGGCCAGGCGCAGCTGCTGGCGCAGGCCCGGCGAGGGCGCAGCGGCGGGCGTGCCCGGCAACGACGCGGCGTCGGCGTCGGTCCCGGCGCCGGGCGTGCGCCGGCGGCGCAGCGGCCAGGCCAGCGGCAGGGTCGCCAGTGCCGCGGCTGCCAGGGTCCACATCGCCGCCATCCAGCCGGCCGCGGCGATCACCGCCTGCACCAGCGGCGCGAACA
>CBIFVU010000409.1:0-2966 GCA_966185905.1 uncultured Lysobacter sp. | reverse complement strand
AAACAGAGGCGCTGGCTCCTGCCTTGCTCGCTCCTCTGCGCTCACGCCTCCCCACTCCGTCCTCCCCACTCGCCCCCCGCCCACGCATCCGCTACGATCAGCCGAACCGGGCAGGGAGCAGAGCATGTCGGGCATCACGATAGGCGTTGCCAGCGAGACCGCGGCCGGCGAGAAGCGCGTGGCGCTGACGCCGGAGACCTGCAAGAAGTTGATCGCCCGCGGCGCGCGAGTGCGCGTGCAGCGCGGCGCCGGGCTGGGCGCGGGCTTCACCGATGCGGCCTATGCCGATGCCGGTGCGGAGCTGGCCGAGGATGCGGCCGGCGCCACCGCGGGAGCCGAACTGGTGCTGTGCGTGCAGGCGCCCGATCCGGCCCGGCTGGGCCTGCTGCGGGAAGGCGCGACCCTGGTCGGCCTGCTCCAGCCGCAGGCCGACAGCGCGCGCGCCGAGGCGATCCAGGCGCGCCGGCTCACCGCGTTCCCGCTGGAGCGGCTGCCGCGCACCACCCGCGCCCAGGCCATGGACGTGCTCAGCTCGCAGGCCGGCATGGCCGGCTACAAGGCGGTGCTGATCGCTGCGCAACTGGCGCCGCGCTTCTTCCCGATGCTGACCACCGCCGCCGGCACCATCCGCCCGTCCAAAGTGCTCATCGTCGGCGCAGGCGTGGCCGGTCTCCAGGCCATCGCCACCGCCAAGCGCCTGGGCGCGCAGGTCGAGGGCTTCGATGTGCGTCCGGAGACGCGCGAACAGATCGAATCGCTGGGCGGCAAATTCCTCGACCTGGGCGTGAGCGCGGCCGGCGAAGGCGGCTACGCGCGCCAGCTCACCGATGAGGAGCGCGCCGAACAACAGCGCCGCCTCGGCGAGCACTTGAAGAACATCGACGTGATCGTCTGCACCGCCGCGGTGCCTGGACGGCCGGCGCCGAAGATCGTGACCGCGGCGATGATCGCCGGGATGAAGCCCGGCAGCGTGCTGGTCGACCTGGCCGCCGAGACCGGCGGCAATTGCGAGCTGACCCGTCCCGGCCAGACCGTGGACGTGGGCGGGGTGGTCATCGACGGGCCGTTGAACCTGGCCAGCAGCGGCGCGGTCCACGCCAGCGAGATGTATGCGCGCAACCTGCTGAATTTCGTCAGCCTGTTCGTGGACGGCGGCGAGTTGAAGTTCGACTGGAACGACGAACTGCTGGCCAAGACAGTGTGGCCGGAGCGCGCGGCCGCGGCCTGAGGGTTCGCGCGAGGCTTCGGGGCGGCCGCTGCGCTCGCATCCCCAGGTCATGCGGCCATGACGCCATGGCTTCGTCATCGGCGTCCCGCCCGCGGCCCGGCCGCGAGCCCTCCGGCGCCGGTCAGTCCCGCGGGGGACGCCGGCGCTCGCCGCGCGGCGGCGCGGGGTTGGCCTGGACCCAGGCGCGGCGTTGCTCCGGGGTCATCTTGCGCCACTGCTCCATCAGCACCTGCTTGGCGGCCGGATCCATGCCGCGCATCTTGGCGAACAGCGCGCGCATCTGGCCGCGCTCCTCCGGGTCCAGGTGTTCCCAGTGCTTCATGCCGCGGCGGGCGTCGCGGCGCTGCTCCGGGGTCATCTGCTGCCAGCGGCGGGCGTGGTCGAGCATGCGCTGGCGTTCTTCGGGCGCGTTGTTCCAGCGCTCGCGCACCGGCGCGATCAGTTGCTCGCGCTGGGCCGGGCTGAGTTGCTCCCAGGCCGGCAAGGCCGCGGCATCGGCCGGCGCGGCGGGCGGTGCCGGCGGCGCGGCCGGCGCCGGCGCGGCGAAGGCGGCCAGGGCCAGCGCCAGGACGGCGGCCGGCAGCGCGAGGGCGGGCAAGGCGGGGCGGAACATGGTCGTCACTCCGGATAAGTCGGCAGGGCGTCGCTGTTGGACGCCAGCCACAGGTAGAAATCGGGGTTTTCTTCCAGCGCGGCCACGGCGGTGTCGGGGTCGTAGCCGACCTCGGCCGGTACCGCACCAGAGGCCGGAGCGGCTTCGGTCACGGCCAGGGCGGGTGACTGCGCGGCGGGCGCCGGAGCCGGACCGCCGGCGAACTGCAGGCTCGCGGCCAGAGCCAGCGCGGCCACCCCGCCGCTGGCCAGGGCCCAGCCGGCCCAGGCGCCGCGCGTCCGCGCCGGCGCAGCGGCCTGGTGGCGGATCGTGCGCAGCCGGGCGCGCACCTGCGGGCTGACCTGTTCGAGCGCCTGCGCATGCAGGCCGCGCAGGGCGGCGTCGAAACGGCGCTCGTCGGCGCCCGGGTCGGGAGCGTCCCGGCCGGAGCCAGGGCTGTGGGTGTTCATCGCCATTCCTCCAATTGCCGTTGCAGCGCCTCGCGCGCGCGCGACAGGTGGGTCTTCACCGCGCCTTCGCTGCAACCCATCGCCCGCGCGGTCGTGGCGACGTCGAGTTCTTCCAGGATCCGCAGGGAAAACGCCTCGCGCTGGCGCCGCGGCAGCCGCGCCAGCGCTTGCGCCAGGCGAGCGTAGGCTTCGCGGCCGTCGTGGGCGCGTTGCGGGTCGGGACCGTCGTCGGCCCAGTCCAGCGGGGTTTCGTCCTCGCGCGCGGCCGGCATCAGCCAGCGCAGGCGGAAGCTGCGGCGCCGCTGGATGTCCACGATCCGGCTGCGCAGGATGCTCCAGAACAGCGGCGTCCATTCGCCCGCAGGCCGGTCGCGGTAGGCCAGCATCTTCATCATCGCGTCCTGCACCGCGTCCAGCGCGTCCTCGCGATGGCGCAGGCCCAGTTCGGCGAAGCGGAAGGCGCGCGCGCCCAGGCCGGCCAGGAAGGCATCGAGCGAGGCCGGCAACGGCGCGGCCGGCGCCGTCCCGGCCGGCGGCTCGGGCGGGGCGCCGTCGTGGCGGTGCGCTCGGGGCTCCTGCGGCGGGTCGGTGTCCACGCTCACGGGCTCCAGCATACGGGCGCCTGGCGGTTGCAGCACACGCGCCTCTCAGGCCCGCGCCGGCGTCGGGCCTGAGA
>CBIFVU010000408.1:0-2975 GCA_966185905.1 uncultured Lysobacter sp. | reverse complement strand
GCCCCGGCCCCCGCGCCGGTGGACAAGAGCGAAGCTGAATGGCGCCAGCAGCTGTCCCCCGAGCAGTACGCGGTGTGCCGCTGCTCGGCCACCGAACGGGCCTTCACCGGCCGCTACTGGGACCACAAGCAGGCCGGCACCTACACCTGCGTGGCCTGCGGCGAGCCGCTGTTCGCCTCGGCGGCCAAGTACGACTCCGGCAGCGGCTGGCCCAGCTACTACCAGCCCATCGCCGCGGCGGCGGTGTCCGAGCACTCCGACGACAGTCACGGTATGCGCCGGATCGAGGTCAAGTGCGCGCGCTGCCAGTCGCACCTGGGCCATGTGTTCCCCGACGGTCCGGCGCCGACCGGGCTGCGCTACTGCATCAATTCGGCGGCGCTGGACTTCCAGCCCGAGCCTGCGGAGTAGGCGCGGCGGCCGCCGCAGGCGCGATATCGCGCTTGCGGCGCGGCCGGCCATCCCGCGTTCGCGGCTCGCGCCGCTCCTACGGGGCGGCGCGCAGCGCGCCGACGTGGGCGACTGCGCTCTCGCGCAGGGCGGCCAGGTCGTAGCCGCCTTCCAGCATCGACACCACCCGGCCCTGGGCGTGGCGTTCGGCGATGGCCACCAATTCGGCGGTCAGCCAGGCGAAGTCCTCGCCTTCGATCTCGATCTGCGCCAGCGGGTCGCGCCTGTGCGCGTCGAACCCGGCCGAGACCAGCAGCAGTTGCGGGCGGAACCCGTCCAGGGTCGGCAGCAGGCGCTCGCGCCAGGTGCGGCGGAAGTCTTCGCTGCCGGTGCCGGGGGACAGCGGCGCGTTGACGATGTTGCCGATCCCGCGCTCGTGGACCTGGCCAGTGTCGGGGTAGAGCGGCAATTGATGCGAGCTGAGGTACATCACCCGCGGGTCGGTGGCGAAGATGGCCTGGGTGCCGTTGCCGTGGTGAACGTCGAAATCCACCACCGCCACCCGCTCCAGGCCATGGCGGTCGCAGGCATGGGCGGCGGCCACGGCGATGTTGTTGAACAGGCAGAAGCCCATCGCCGCCTCGCCGGTGGCGTGGTGGCCGGGCGGGCGCACCGCGCAGAAGGCGCGCCGGATCTCCTGGCGCAGCACCGCGTCCACCGCGGCCACGCCGGCGCCGGCCGCGCGCAGGGCGGCCTCGGCCGAGCCGGGGGCGAGCACGGTGTCCGGGTCCAGTTGCACCGGCCCGTCCACCGGGGTGTCCAGCACCAGGGCCAGCAATTCGTCGCTGTGGGCGCGCAGCAACTGGCCGCGGGTGGCGGCCGGGGCGTCCTGCCAGTCCAGGTCGGCGAAGGCCTCGCGCAGGGCCTCGGTCACCGCCACCAGCCGCAGCGGCCGCTCGGCGTGGCCGGGGCCCGGGTCGTGGCGGGTGCAGGCCGGATGCGTGTAGACGCGCACGGGCTCAGGCCTTGCGGCGCTCGTGGTTCCAGAGCACTTCGCCATGGCCGCTGGCGCGGGCCAGCACCCGGGCCAGCACGAACAGCAGGTCGGACAGGCGATTGAGATAGCGCACCGCTTCCGGGCGCACGCTTTCCACCCGCGCCAGCGCCACCGCCTGGCGCTCGGCCCGGCGGACCACGGTGCGGGCGATGTGGCAGCGCGCGGCGGCTTCGCCGCCGCCGGGCAGGATGAAGTCCTTCAGCGGCGGCAGGCCGTCGTTGTGCCCGTCCAGCCACTGTTCGAGCCGGTCGATGTCGGCATCGAAGATGGCGGCGTGGCCGGG
The DNA here is from genome assembly GCA_966185905.1 of uncultured Lysobacter sp. Taxonomy (GTDB): domain Bacteria; phylum Pseudomonadota; class Gammaproteobacteria; order Xanthomonadales; family Xanthomonadaceae; genus Lysobacter. The sequence goes on along the minus strand of CBIFVU010000408.1, from coordinate 1,245 downwards.
GATGCACAGCTCGCCGCCGAGGTCGAACAACTGGTGCTGGATCGCGACCAGTTGTTCGCGCACGGCCTCCGGCAACTCTGCGGCCAGGACCAGGCCGATGGTCGAGTTGGCCTCGTCCACGGTGCCGTAGGCATCGACCCGGACCGAGTCCTTGCCGGTGCGGCTGCCATCGCCCAGGCCGGTGGAACCGTCGTCGCCGGTGCGGGTGTAGATCTTGGAAAGGCGGTTGCCCATGCCGGGCTCAGCGCGGGGTGCGGTCGTCGCCGACCTGCGCAGCGCCGGTCTTGCTGGCGCCGGCGGCGATGGCCTGGACCAGCGCGGCGATGCCGACATAGGTGGCGGTGGTGCGCAGGTAGGGCAGCAGCCACTCGGCGTAGTTGCCGGCCCAGCCGGCCAGGCTCTTGTTCTGCACCGAGTCCGACAGCCAGTAGAAGCTGCCCTGGCTCAGCAACTGGCACAGCGCGACCGAGGCCAGCAGGGCGACCGCGGCCAGGCCCAGGGTGGACCAGTTGCGGCGGTAGTTGCGCGCCACCCACAGGCCGCCGGCCCACATCGAGAAGTACGCCGGCACCAGGAACCAATACGCGGCCGAGACGCAATAGTGGTCCCAGAAGCTCAGGCCCTGGCGAGTGATGACCGCGTAGTCGATGGCCACCGCCAGCGCCATCAGCAGCGGGAAGGCCCAGCGGGTCCACTGGCGCAGGTAGAAGCCGCCGATGAAGAACACCGCCCAGGAGGCATCCGGGATCGGCGCCCAGTGGTTGACGCGGGTAGCCAGCATCAGCACGGCGAGCAGGGCGAGGACGAGGGTGTTGCGAGTGTGCGGCTTCATGGCCAAGGCTCCTGACGCCGGGCTGGCGCGTCGATCCGGCCATTCTAAGGCGCTGGCGGGCAAAGTGCGGGCCTGCCCGCGGCGCTGGGGCTAAGTGCTTGATTCGCCTGCGCCGAGGGTTGCGACGGTGGGGCGTGCCGAGGGCGGCCGCATCGGCGCCGGCACCGCCTGCACCGACAGCGCACGGCCGCCGCCGTATCATGAACGCATGATCGAAGACGCACAGCAGCCTCCCGCCGCGCCCGCCGCGGTGCATGCCAGCCACGATGTGCTGATCGTCGGCGGCGGTCTGGTCGGCGCCAGCCTGGCCATCGCCCTGGACCGCATCGGCCTGGACGTAGGCCTGGTCGAAGCCGCCCCGCCCGGCGCGCTGCCGGCGGTGTTCGACGAGCGCAACCTCAGCTTCGCCGAGG
>CBIFVU010000407.1:0-3013 GCA_966185905.1 uncultured Lysobacter sp. | reverse complement strand
CGGCCAGTCCTACACCTACTTCAGCCTGCCCACGCTCGGCCAGCGCTTCGACATCGCCCGCCTGCCCTACTCCATGAAGATCCTGCTGGAGAACCTGCTGCGCTGCGAGGATGGCGTCAGCGTCACCCCCGAGCACATCGAGGCGGTCGCGAAATGGGATGCCACCCGCGAACCGGACACCGAAATCGCCTTCATGCCGGCACGCGTGGTCCTGCAGGACTTCACCGGCGTTCCCTGCGTGGTCGACCTGGCCGCGATGCGCGACGCGGTGGTCAAGCTGGGCGGCAATCCCGATCAGATCAATCCGCTGATCCCCTCCGAACTGGTCATCGACCACTCGGTGCAGGTGGACGTGTTCGGCAAGCCCGACGCGCTGGATCTGAACGGCAAGATCGAGTTCGACCGCAACAAGGAACGCTACAGCTTCCTGCGCTGGGGCCAGAAGGCGTTCGACAACTTCAAGGTGGTGCCGCCCAATACCGGCATCGTCCACCAGGTGAACCTGGAAAACCTCGCCCGGGTGGTGATGACCGCACAGAAGGACGGCGAGACCATCGCCTATCCGGACACCGTGTTCGGCACCGACTCGCATACCACGATGATCAACGGCATCGGCGTGCTGGGCTGGGGCGTCGGCGGCATCGAGGCCGAGGCGGCCATGCTCGGCCAGCCCTCCTCGATGCTGATCCCGCAGGTGGTCGGCTTCAAGCTCAGCGGCAAGCTGCCCGAAGGCAGCACCGCCACCGACCTGGTGCTGACCGTCACCCAGATGCTGCGCAAGCACGGGGTGGTCGGCAAATTCGTGGAGTTCTACGGCGACGGCCTGCAGCACTTGCCGCTGGCCGACCGCGCCACCATCGCCAACATGGCGCCCGAGTACGGCGCCACCTGCGGCATCTTCCCCATCGACAGCGAATCGCTGAACTACCTGCGCCTGTCCGGCCGCGGCGAGGACCAGATCGCGCTGGTGGAGGCCTACGCCAAGGCCCAGGGCCTGTGGCACGAGCCGGACCAGCCGCACGCGCAATACTCGGCCACGCTGGCCCTGGACCTGGGCGAGGTCAAGCCCTCGCTGGCCGGCCCCAAGCGCCCGCAGGACCGGGTGCTGCTGGAGGACGTGCACGCCAACTTCCAGGACAACCTCGGCCCGCTGGTCGCCAACCGCAAGCCCCGCGGCGTGGGTTGCGCGATCGAGGAGCTCAACGGCGAAGGCGGCGACCAGCCGCAGGCCAACCACCTGGCGGCCAAGCCGGTGTCCAGGATCCGCATCCAGGACCAGGACGCCGAGCTGTCCGACGGCTCGGTGGTGATCGCCGCGATCACCTCCTGCACCAACACCTCCAATCCGGCGGTGATGCTGGGCGCCGGCCTGCTGGCGCGCAACGCCGCACGGTTGGGGCTCAAGTCCAAGCCCTGGGTCAAGACCTCGCTCGGGCCGGGCTCGCTGGTGGTGACCGACTACCTGCGCAAGGCCGGCGTGCTCGACGATCTGGAGGCGCTGGGCTTCTACGTGGTCGGCTACGGCTGCACCACCTGCATCGGCAACTCCGGCCCGCTGCCGGACGAAGTCTCCAAGGGCATCGCCGAGAACGAATTGGTGGTGGCCTCGGTGCTGTCGGGCAACCGCAACTTCGAGGGCCGCGTGCACCCGGAGGTGAAGGCCAACTACCTGGCCTCGCCGCCGCTGGTGGTCGCCTACGCCATCGCCGGCACGGTCAACATCGACCTCACCCGCGAGCCCATCGGCCAGGGCGCCGACGGCCAGGACGTGTTCCTGCGCGACATCTGGCCGAGCAACAAGGAAATCGGCGACATGATCGCCGCCACCGTGGGCCCGGAGCTGTTCGCGCAGAACTACGCCGACGTGTTCAAGGGCGACACCCGCTGGAACCAGATCGCCTCGCCCGACGGCGAGTCGTTCCAGTGGCAGGAGTCCTCCACCTACATCAAGAACCCGCCCTACTTCGACGGCATGACCATGCAGGTCGGCAGCATCGACGACGTGCACGGCGCGCGGGTGATGGGCTTGTTCGGCGATTCGATCACCACCGACCACATCTCCCCGGCCGGCAACATCAAGAAGGACTCCCCCGCCGGCCGATTCCTGGTCTCGCGCGGAGTGCAGCCGGCCGACTTCAACAGTTACGGCAGCCGCCGCGGCAACGACGATGTGATGGTGCGCGGCACCTTCGCCAACATCCGCATCAAGAACCTGATGTTCGACGGCGAGGAGGGCGGCAACACCCTTTACTACGGCAAGGACGGCGCCGCCCCGGAGAAGCTGGCGATCTTCGATGCGGCGATGAAGTACAAGGCCGACGGGGTGCCGCTGGTGGTCTTCGCCGGCAAGGAATACGGCACCGGTTCCTCGCGCGACTGGGCGGCCAAGGGCACCAACCTGCTCGGGGTCAAGGCGGTGGTCGCCGAGAGCTTCGAGCGCATCCACCGCTCCAACCTGGTCGGCATGGGCGTGCTGCCGCTGCAGTTCCAGGACGGCCAGAATGCCCAGACCCTGGGCCTGGACGGCTCGGAAGTGGTGGACGTGATCGGGCTGGAGGACGGCAAGGCCAAGACCGCCACGGTGGTGGCGAAGAAGGCCGACGGCCGCCAGGTCAAGTTCGAGGCCAAGGTGTTGCTGCTGACGCCCAAGGAAGTCGAGTACTTCCGCCACGGCGGCATCCTGCACTACGTGCTGCGCCAGTTGGCGGCGAAGAAAACCGGCTGAGGCCGGCGGACGATGGGCGCCCTCTCCCACGGGCGGAGAGGGTTGGGGCTGAGGGGCGGTTCTTTGTGGGTTGCGCCGGCCGCTGGCTCGCGCGCGCCCTCATCCGCCCTGCGGGCACCTTCTCCCGCCAGCGGGAGAAGGGACGGCTTTGGCTCCCTTTCCCGCGGGCGGTTGAGGCTTGGGGGCTAGGGGCGGCTCCTTACGTGGGGGTTGCGCCGGCCTTTTGTTCGCGCGCGCCCTCATCCGCCCTGCGGGCACCTTCTCCCGCCAGCGGGAGAAGGGACGGCT
>CBIFVU010000406.1:0-3023 GCA_966185905.1 uncultured Lysobacter sp. | reverse complement strand
ACCAGCAGGCCGCCGATCACCGTGATCGCCATCGGCGCGCGCACCTCGGCGCCCTCGCCGGTGGCGATGGCCAGCGGCAGGAAGCCGAACAAGGTGCACAGCGTGGTCATGATGATCGGCCGCAGGCGCGAACGCGCGCCCTCGACCAGGGCCTCGCGCTTGGGCGTGCCGTGCTCGCGCAACTGGTTGACCTTGTCGATCAGGATGATCGCGTTCTTCACCACCAGACCGACCAGCAGGATCAGGCCGATGAACACCACCACCGACACCGCCGAGCGGGTCAGCAGCAGCGCCAGCACCGCGCCGACCAGGGCCAGCGGGATGGTGAACAGGATCACGAAGGGGTGCAGCAACGATTCGAACTGCGAGGCCATCACCAGATAGACCAGGAAGATCGCCAGGCCGAAGGCGAACAGCAGCGAGTTGATCGACTGCTGCAGTTCCTCGCCCTGGCCGCCGATGTGCATGCGCACCTCGGCGCTGAGCGGCTTCTCGGCGACCATGCGCTGGACTTCGGCGACCGCGCCGGCCAGGTCGATGTCGCGCAGGTTGGCCGAGACGATCGCCACCCGCACCTGGTCGGCGCGGTGGATCTCGCTCGGGCCGGTGGTGGCGACCACTTCGGCCACCGATTCCAGAGTCACCGGGCGGCTGCTGTTGGGATTGACGATCAGCCGGCGGATGTTGTCGATGGAGGCGCGGTCGGCTTCGCGCGCCCGCACCAGCACGTCGATCTTGCGGTCGCGGAAGCTGTAGCGGGTGGCCACGTCGCCGCGCACTTTCTTGACCACCACGTCGGCGATGTCGCGGGTGGCCAGGCCGAGCGCGCCGGCGCGGTCCTGGTCGAAGCGGATCTGGATCTCGGGGAAGCCCTGCTCCACGGTCGACTTGACGTCGGCGAAGTGCGTGTTGTCGCGCAGCAGCGCAGCCATTTGCTGGCCGGCGCGCTGGATCGTGGCCAGGTCCTGGCCGCGCAGTTCGATTTCCAGCGGCGTGGAGAAGCTGAACAACTGCGGCCGGGAGAAGTCCACCTGCGCGCCGGGGTGCTCCTGCATGGTGCGGCGCAGGCGCTCGGTTTCCTCGGCCTCGATCTGCTTGCTGCCGCCGTCGGCCATCACCACGGTGATCTTGCCGATGTTCTCGCCGCTCTCGGTCGGATTGGCGTCCAGGCGGGTGCCGCTGCCGCTGACCCCGAACCAAGCGTGGATGCCCGGGTCCTTGGCATGGCGGGCCTGGATCTCGCGCACCAGCTTGTCGGTCTCGCGCAGTGGCGTGCCCGGCGGCAGCTTGACGGTCATGTCGAAGCGGTCCTGGGCCAATTGCGGGATCAGGTCGGCGCCCAGCAGCGGCACCGCCGCCAGGGTCGCGGCGAAGGCCGCCGCGGCCAGGCCCAGCACCAGGCCGCGATGGCCCAGCGCCGCCGGCAGCAACCGCAGGTAGCCGCGCTCGGCGCGGCCATAAGGCGCCATGGCCAGGTCGCTGGCCTTGCGCATCACCGGCCCGACCACCGCGCCCAGCCCGCGCCACAGCCGCACCAGCAACCAGCCCAGGCCGAAGAAGGCGCCGCGGGTGCCCGCGCCGATGCCGCGGCCGACCGCGGCCACCGGCTTGGCCAGCCTGGATTCGGGCTGCCATTGCGGATGCGGCGGTTCTTCGGCGAAGCCCTGCGAGGCGCGGTCCTTGAATGCGCTGAGCATCGGGATCAACGTCATCGACACGACCAGCGAGATGCCGATGGCCAGGGCCACGGTCAGGGCCTGGTCGCGGAACAACTGGCCGGCGATGCCTTCGACGAACACCAGCGGCAGGAACACCGCGATCGTGGTCAGGGTCGAGGCGACCACGGCCATGCTGACCTCGCGGGTGCCGACCACCGCCGCCTCGAGCACGCCCAGCCCGCGTTCGCGCGCCTTGGCGATGCTCTCCAGCACCACGATCGAATCGTCCACCACCAGGCCGGTGGCCAGGGCCAGACCGCCCAGCGACATCACGTTCAGGCTCAGGCCGAGCCGGTCCATGAAGAAGAAGGTGGCGATGATCGACACCGGCAGCGACAGGCCGACCACGAAGGTGCTCCAGCCGTCGCGCAGGAACAGGAAGATCACCAGGATCGCCAGCAGGCCGCCGATCACCGCGTCCTTCTTGACGTCGGCGATGGCGTGGCGGATGAACTGCGACTGGTCGTCGATCGTGGTCAGCTCCACGTCCGGCGGGATCTGCGCCTTGATCTGCGCCAGCCGCTTGGCGATCGCGTCGGCGGTGGACACGGTGTTGGCGTCGCCTTCCTTGTAGATCGCCAGCTCCACCGCCTCGGTGCCGCCCAGGCGGATGATCGCCTCGCGTTCCTTATAGCCCTGGCGCACCTGGGCGATGTCCTTCAGCCGCACCGGCATGCCGCCGGCCGGAGTGGACTGCTCGCCGGAATTGGCGCTCTGCACCGAGGCCGCGGCGGCCATCGCATCGGCCGAACCGGAGGCAGCGGCGACCCGCGCCATCTCGGCCGCGGCGTCGGCGGCGGCATTGCCGCCGGCCTTCTGCGTGGTCACCAGCATCTCGCGGATTTCCGGCACGCTGGCGAATTCGTTGACCGTGCGCACCAGGTAGCGCTGCGCGCCCTCCTCCAGGCGGCCGCCGGAAATATTGATGTTCTCCTGCTTCAGGCGCTGGATGACGGTGTCGATGGGCAGGTTGAGCTGGGCCAGCTTCTGCTGGTCGATATCGACCTGGATCTCGTCCTCCAGGCCGCCGCCGACCTTGACCGCGGCCACGCCTTCCACCGGCTCGAGCTTCTTCTTCAGGTCGTCGTCGGCGTAGCGTCGCAGCGCGGTCAGCTGGCGGATCGCGTCGGCCTCGCTGGCCTTGTCGCCGCCCTTGGTGGACAGGGCGATGCGCAGGATCGGTTCGGTCGACGGGTTGAAGCGCAGCAGCACCGGCTTCTTGGCTTCCAGCGGCAGTTGCACGACCTCCATCTTGTCGCGCACTTCCAGGCTGGCCTGGTCCATGTCGGTGCCCCAGGCGAACTC
>CBIFVU010000405.1:0-3038 GCA_966185905.1 uncultured Lysobacter sp. | reverse complement strand
TCGCGCCAGGCGCCGAGCACGGTATCGAAATTGCCGACCAGGGCCAGGGCCAGGGTGAGCAACTGCGCCACCGGCCAATCCAGCAGGGCCAACAACGTGGCCGCGCCGGCGCGGGTCTCCCCGGGCAGGCGTTCCGACGGCGCGCCCTCGGCCGCCAGCGCCACCAGGCGGTAGCCGACCGCGCCGATGGGGCCGAGCAGCAGGAACCAGAACAACACCCCGAACCAACGCCGCAGCGCACTGCGGAACACCGCTTCGATCAGCGAGGCGCCGTCCAGTTGCGGGGTGGCGCCGTGCGGCCACAGCGGCGCGGCGGCAGCGCGCCGGCTGGCCGCGTCCGGGGCAGAGGCCAGCGCCTCCACGTCCAGGTCCAGGTCGCGCGGGCCCCAGGCATAGAACAAAGCGAAGATCGCGAACACCAGCCCGGCCAGGCCGATCAAGGGTTCGGCCAGGGCCAGCTGGAACAGGCCGACCGCGACCAGCGGCGGGACCACCGCCAGCAGCACGCCCCAGCGGCTGTGCCAAACGCTGCCCTCGGGGAAGCGGCTGTCCAGCCAGCGCAGCCAATCGCCGTACCAACCGAAATGGCGCACCGACACGGCCAGCGATTGCGCGAGATGGCCGAGCACGAGTGCGACAACGGCGGCGATCAGCGTGACGGACATCGGGGCGACGCTCCTGGCGTGGCGAATCTGCCCGGATTCTAGCGCGAGCCCGCGCGGGCGCGGCTGCGATCGCGGCGCACCCGGCCGACCGTGCGCCGGCGCATCGGGGGCCGGACCTGCGGCTGGGCCGCTCGCAAGGGCTTCAACGCGCCGCGCGTGCCTCCGCGGCCAGGCGCCAGTGATCGATCAACCAGCGCGATATCGAGATGCTGGGCGACAGCAGCGGGCCGTCGTAGCCCGCGTCGGCCGCGGCGCCGCGCGCGGACGCGGTGCGGATCTCCTCCAGGGTGAACCAGCGCGCCTCTTCCAGCTCATCGCCCACCTGCGGCTCGTCGGCCTCGGCCAAGGCCTGGAAACCGAGCATCAACGCGCCGGGGAAGGGCCAGGGCTGCGAGCCGAGGTAACGGCATTCGCGCACCCGCACCCCGGTTTCCTCCAGCACTTCGCGCGCCACGGTCTGCTCCAGCGATTCGCCCGGCTCGACGAAGCCGGCGATCACCGAATACCGCCGCGCCGGCCAGCCGGCCTGGCGGCCCAGCAGCAAGCGCTCGCCGTCGCTGACGGCGACGATCACCGCCGGGTCGGTGCGCGGGTAATGCTCGCTGCCGCACTGGTCGCAGCGGCCCAGCCAGCCGGCGCGTGCGAAGGCCAGTTCGCCGCCGCACACGCCGCAATGGCGATTGCGGGCGCGCCAGTGCTGCATGGCGCGGGCCAGGGCGAAGGCGCTGGCGTGCAGCAACGGCCAGTGCGCGGCAGCGCTGCGCAGGTCGGCGCGTTGCGGCGCCTGGTAGGCGGCCAGTTCGGCGTCCAGGGCGAACCAGGCCTGGCCGTCGCCGTCCAGGCCCAGGAACACCGACGCACCGACGCCGCCGGGCCCGTCGGTAAGCTCGCGGCCCAACGGCGCGGCCAGCGCGCCCTCGCCATCGGCCAGGGCCTGGCCGGAGGCGTCGAGCAGGATCACCCGCGCCTGCGCCCAGCGCGCGGCCAGCTCATCGGGCTGGTCGCGCAGGTGGTCGGCGCGGTCGAGCGCGGCGTGCCAGGCGCTGTCGGCCTGGACGAAGGCGAAGCCCGGCGCGGACACCACCGGGGCGGGCGCGGGCTGGCTCACACGCCGAAGGAGGAACCGCAGCCGCAGGTGGTCTTCGCGTTCGGATTGCGGATCACGAACTGCGAGCCGTGCAGGCTTTCGGTGTAGTCGACCTCGGCGCCCATCAGGTACTGCAGGCTCAGCGGGTCCACCAGCAGGGTCACGCCGTCGGTCAGCACGGCCAGGTCGTCCTCGCCTTGCTGCTCGTCGAACTCGAAGCCGTACTGGAAGCCCGAACAGCCGCCGCCCTGGATGTAGACGCGCAGCTTGAGCGCATCGTTGCCTTCCTCGGCGATCAGCTCGCGCACCTTGTGCGCGGCCGCCGAGGTGAACTGCAACGGGCGCTCCAGCGATTGGTAGCCGGGCGCGGACAGGGTGGGAATGGTTTCCATCGGCAAAGGATGAGGGCCGCGGCACGCGCATTCAAGCGCACCGGGCGAACGCTGCGGGCCAGTCGCGGCGACGCGCGCCGGGCGCCTTGCCGGTTCAGCGCTTTGCCGGCGCCGGCGCCGCGGTCGGCTCGGCCGGCGCCGCGGTGTCGCGGGTGGCCTCGGCCCAGCTGAAGGACTGCTCCATCGCCGCGCCGGACTGCGGCGTCAGGCGCACGGTGACCCGCACCGGGGTCAGCCCGGGCGGCAGGAACACATCGCCTTCGACCTGCTGGAAATACTTGAACGAATACGGCGCGCCGGGCGCGTCGGGTTGCTGGCGCAGGTCGGCCCAGGCCAGCTTTTCCAGCTTGCCGTCGCGGGTGCCTTCCAGGGCCAGGGTCAGCCGGCCGGCGCTGACCGCGCCGCGGTTGAGGTTCTGGGTCAGGGTGGTGGTGAAGTGCCAGGCCGAGGGCGCGCCGTCCTGGGCCTGCATCTTCAACGTGTGCACGGTCAGGCCGCGGCGCTGGCCGGTGGCGCCGACCAGGCGCTCGTAGAAAGCGACATCGGCGCGCAGGCCGGCGATTTCCTCGTCGCGCTCGGCCAGGGCGCTCTGCAGGTCGCGGTTGGCCTGGCGGCTGATGGCATCGGAGCGGCTCAGGGTGGCCTCGCGCTGGCGCAGGCGCTCCAGCTCGGCCTGCATCTGCCGCGAACCGGCCGCCGCGGGCGGCGCGGCGGCGCCCAGCACGGGAGCGGCCGGCTCGTCCGGGGCGGTGATCGCGCGCCACGCGCCCCAGGCGCCGAAGGCCAGGGCGGCGGCCAGCAGCGCCGCCGCCGGCACCCGCCAGGGATGCGGGCGGCCGGTGTCGGCGGGCGCGACGCCGGAGGGGGCGGCGCCGGCCGGGGCCGGGCCGGAGG
>CBIFVU010000404.1:0-3041 GCA_966185905.1 uncultured Lysobacter sp. | reverse complement strand
CTGGCCGCGGCCTGCTGCTGGCGCCGGCTCAACCAGCGCATGCACACCAAGCTGCTGCTGATCGACCGCGAGGTCGGCATCTCCGGCGGCCGCAACTACCAGGACGACTATTACGACTGGGACGATGAGTACAACTTCCGCGACCGCGACGTGATGGTCGCCGGGCCGGTGGCGCATGTCATGGGCACCGACTTCGAGCTGTTCTGGGGCGACCGCCGCAGCGTCCCGGTCGAACGCCTGGCCGATGTCGGCCGGCGCCTGCTCCGCGACGGCGTACCGACCTTGCCGCCGACCCAGTTCGAGCGCCCCAAGCGTGCCCAGGCCATGCGCGCCGACGCCGCCGACGCCGCGCTGGTGCGCGAGCGCCTGGCCGCGCACGCCATCGCCGTGGGCGCGGTGCGCTACATCTCCGACACGCCGGAGAAACATCGCGAGATCAGCGACGCCAACGCCCTGGCCTCGGACTCGCTGCGCAGCCTGATCACCGCCTCGCAAGGCGAGGTGATGCTGCAGACGCCCTACCTGGTGCTGTCCAAGTCGGCCCAGCAATTGTTCCGCAGCCTCAACGAGCGCCCGGACCGGCCGCGGGTGATCGTCTCCACCAACAGCCTGGCGGCGACCGACGCCTTCATCGCCTACGCCCTGTCGTACAAGTACAAGCGCCGCTACCTGCGCGAATTCGGCTTCCACATCTACGAGTACAAGCCCTTCCCCGCCGACGCGCCGATCGACATCGCCGCCACCGGCGCCGAGCTGCCCGACCTGGGCCTGGACGGCCTGGAGCCGCAGGGCCGCGCCGAGCCGGAGACGGTGCGCGGCGCCGGCCTGGCCGAGTCGGCCGGGCCGCGTTCGGACGGCGTGCGAGCGCCGGGCGGACGCCCGCCGGGCTCGCGCCCGCCGCGGCTGGACCGCAGCAGCGTGCTGTACCGCCAGCGCTATCGCCAACCGCTGTCGCAGGAATACGCCGCCATGCGCTATGCGCGCCGCCGCGCCAACGAACCGGTGCCGCTCAAGCGCGCCGGCGTGCGCATCGGCATGCACGCCAAGTCGCTGGTGATCGACGAGCGCATCGGCGTGATCGGCACCCACAACTTCGACCCGCGCGGGGACCACTACAACACCGAGAGCGCAGTGGTCATCGACGATCCCGCCTTCGCCAAGGCCCTGGCCGACAGCATCCGCCGCGACATCGCGCCGGCCAACTCCTGGGTGATCGCGCGGCGCGACAAGCCGCCGATCTTCTCCGGCCTGGAGTACTCCATCGCCAAGATTTCCGAGCACCTGCCGCTGTTCGATCTGTGGCCGGTGCGCTACGCCACCAGCTACGAGTTCGTGCCCGGCCCGGACTGCCCGCACCCGCTGTACCGCACCGACCCGGGCTTCCGTGCCTGCTACACGCCGGTGGGCGATTTCCCCGAGGTCAACCTCGGCGTCAAGAGCCTGACCACGCGCATCTTCACCGCCTTCGGCGCGGGACTGGCGCCGATTCTCTGAGCCGCGCACGGCGCCGCGGCCGGCGCTGTTCCGACGCGCCGGCCAGATCGCCAGCCAGATCGCCGGCCCCATAGCCGCCGGCTCGGTGAACGCGGGCTCGTTCCGCCCGGCTGGCGCCGCGCTGAACGCCTTCCGACCGCCGGCTCCCCGTTGCCGCGCTCGCTGGCGTATCGTGCGCGCTCCGCGGCCGGACGGCCGCGGCTGCGATGGAACGTAGCCCCCACCGATCACGAAGGAACGTCATGCATCGATTCGCCTGGATCGCCGCCGGCCTGCTGCTGTTGTCCGGCACCGCCGCCGCCCAATGCCCCGCCGGCCAGCCCAACACGCCCGGCTGCATTCCGCCGGACGCACCCGGCTGGCGCCACAACCAGCAAGCGCCAGCGCAACCGGCGCCCAGCGCGCCGTCGAAGATGCGCTTCGAGTCGCACGGCGCCTTCGCCTACGACGCCCAGACCAAGTCGGTCGGGGTCAGCACCGACCGTTACATGCACGGCACCCAGGCCAAGGCCGAAGAGGTCGCGCTGGCGAGCTGCCGCAAGAACGGCGGCGGCGAGGGTTGCCGGGTCGTGGCCCATTTCAAGAATGGCTGCGCGGCGATGATGATCGGCCTCTCGCCCGGGCAAGAGCCGGTGGTGCACGTGGGCAAGAGCTTCTTCCGCGAAGGCGCGCAGGAGGAGACCGAGAAGTTGTGCAAGAAGAAGTCCGAGGTCTGCCAGCCGGTGTGGGCGGACTGCGTGATGAGCGTTTCGCTGTGAACCGGGTCGGCCAGCCCGCGCCTGGCTTTGCTGTCCGGTGCGCTGCCCTTGCGTTCTCCCATCAGGACCGATCCATGCCCTCCTCCCTCCGTCCCGCCCGGCCGATCCGCGCCGCCCGCCTGCGTTGGTCCGCCTGGTGTCTGCCCTGGCTGTTGCTGCTCGCCGGTCCGGCCGCGGCCCAATGCCCCGCCGGCCAGCCCAACACGCCCGGCTGCATCCCGCCGGACGCGCCCGGTTGGCGCCACAATCAGGCCGCCGAGCCTTCCGTGCCGATGCCGTCCAAACATCGCTTCCAGTCGCACGGCGCATTCGCTTTCGACGCGCAGACCGGTACGGTCGGGGTGAGCAACCTCGCCCGCTACGCCCACGGCCGGCGCGAGCTGGCCGAGCAGACGGCGCTGGAGGATTGCCGCAGCAAGGGCGGCGGCGAGGGATGCCGGATCATCGCCCATTACCGCAACGGTTGCGCCGGCCTGATGATGGGCTTGGCCGAAGGCCAGGCGCCGGTGCCGCACGTGGGCTACGGGCGCACCCGCGAGAAGGCGCGGCAGGCGACCGAGAAGGTGTGCCGCCAGCACTCGGCCCAGTGCGAGCCCACCTGGGCCGACTGCGTGGGCGACGTCTCGCTCTGAGCCAGCGCCGCTCGCGGCGCCCGTCCATCGATCCCGCCTTCCGCCCCGCCCCGGGCGGCGCTCGCGCGCGCGGCAGTCGCATGTCGCATCCGGCCACCGGCCTAGGTCTTCAGTCATGCCCGGGCGATTGCAACCCTTCGCCCGGTCGGACCATCTC
>CBIFVU010000403.1:0-3041 GCA_966185905.1 uncultured Lysobacter sp. | reverse complement strand
AGGTGGCGGTCGAGGATCAGCAGCAGCTTGGCCCACTCGGTCTGGTGGCCGGGCTGGAAGCCCCAGGGGCGGAACAGGTGCTTGGGGTCGTCGCGGTGGTAGTCCCAGTCGATGTTCCAGTCGCGATCGTAGTGCTCCCACACCAGTCCGTCGGCCTGGGCGGCCTGGCGCTGGGTCATGTTCTGCGCCAGGGTCAGCGCGCGCTCGAGGTAGCGCGCCTGGCCGGAGGCCTCGAACGCGGCCAGCATCGCCTCGCACATGTGCATGTTGGCGTTCTGGCCGCGGTAGCCGGTGAAGTTCCACTCCGCGTCGGCCTCGTCGCGGTAGAGGCCGAATCCGGACTCCCAGAACCGCGCTTCGAGCAGGTCCCAGGTCTCGTCCATCCACGCCGCGGCCTCGGCGATGCCGGCCTTGACCCCGCAAGAATAGGCCAGCAACACGAAGGCCACGCCATAGCAGTGGTTCATGCGGTCTTCCGGCGCGCCGTCGCGAAGGGTCCAGGCGTAGCCGCCGGTGCGCGCATCGCGATGGGCCTGCCGCAGATAGCGCAGGCCGTGGCGGGCGCGCTCGCGATAGTCCTCGCGGCCGAACTCCACCGCCGCCATCGCGTAGTTGAAGACGAAGCGGGTCGAGCTGACCAAGTGCCGATGCGAGGCGTCGTAGACCGCGCCGTCGTCGCGGAAGTAGTGGAAGAAGCCGCCTTGCGGATCCATCGCGACCGGGTCGTAGAACGCCATCGTGTCGCGGATGTGCGCCAGCAGCGTATCGGGCCGGCGGAAATCGGGCAGCGGATCGAGCGGGAGGTTCATGCTTGTTCCTGCATCAGGCGTTCGACGTCGGCGGCGCTGGGCATGGCCGCGAACGCGCCGTGGCGGGTGGTGGCCAGGGCGCCGGCGGCGGCGGCGTAGCGCAGCGCAGCGGCGAAATCGGCCGGGTTGTCGAGGAAGGCGGCGAAGTTGGAGGCGTCCACGCCCAGCGAGGACAAGCGCTGCAGCAGGCCGCCGACGAAGGCGTCGCCAGCGCCGGTGGTGTCGGCCGGAACAATTCGGAAAGTCGGCACTTCGCCGCTGCGGGTGCGGGTGTGCCAGCGGATCGGCGTGGCGCCGTCGGTGATCAGCACGCAGGTGGCGTAGCCGTGCCAGAGCCGTTGCAGCGCAGCCTCTTCGCCGCCCAGGTGGCGGGCCAGGAAGTCGAGCTCGCTGCGGCACAGCTTGACCAGGTCGGCTTCCAGCAGCGCCGCCAGCAGCCGCGGCGCCGGGTCGAAACCGGCCGGCCAGAGCGACGGGCGCAGGTTCATGTCCATGCTGACCAGCGCGCCGGCGATGCGCGCGCGGCGCATGCCGGCCAGGGTGGCCGCAGCGATGGCCTCCTCGGTCAGGCTGTTGGAGCAGACATGGAACACGCCTGCATCGACGAAGCTGTCGGCGCGGAAGTCGGCATCGCGGAACAGCAAGTCCGCCGCCGGCGGCCGATAGAAGCTGAAGCTGCGCTCGCCTTCGCCGTCGAGCGAGACGAAGGCCAGCGCGGTCTTGGCCTCGGCGGTGCGGCGCAGGTGCCGGGTATCGACGCCATAGGACTGCAATTGCTCGGCGATGAAGTCGCCGAACATGTCCTGTCCGAGCATGCCCAGAAAGCGCGCGTTGCCGCCCAGCCGCGCCGCCGCCACCGCGACGTTGGCCGGCGCGCCGCCGGCGTACTCGACGAAATGCCTCGGCTGGCCCGGCTGGCTGGAGGGCCGGGCGAGGAAATCGATCAGGGCCTCGCCGAAGCAGACGATGGCGGCGGGCGCAGCGCCGGTGGGCGGCGTGGGTACGGCAGACATCAATGCATCACTCCCGAGGCTTGCGCGCTGGCGTGCTGGCCCTGGCCGGCGCGGATGCGCGAGCCTTGCAGTCCGTACCAGACGATGAAGACGTAGCACACCACCGGGATCGCGAAGGACAGCTGGATGCCGATGCGGTCCGACAGCAAGCCTTGCAACAGCGGGATCACCGCGCCGCCGACGATGGCCATGATCAGCAGGCTGGAGGCCTTGCTGGTCATCGGCCCCAGGCGCTCGATGGCGATGGTGAAGATGGTGGGGAACATGATCGAGTTGAACAGGCCCACCGCCAGCACCGTCCACATCGCCACCGAGCCGCGCGTGGTCATGGTGATCGCCAGCAGGGCGATGGCGGCGACGGCGAACAATGCCAGCAGGCGGCGCGCATCCACCCGTTGCAACAACGCCGCGCCGATGAAGCGGCCGACCATCGCGCCGCCCCAGTAATAGCCCAGGTAAGTGCTGGCCTTGGCGTGGTCGAAGCCGCGGATCTGCGGTTCGGACAAGTAATTGACCAGGAAGCTGCCGATGGAGACCTCGGCGCCGACATAGAGGAAGATCGCGATCACGCCGAAGAACAGATGGCGCTGGCCCAGCACTTCGGAAAAGCTGTGGTGGGCCGGGTCGGCGCTTTCGGTGGCTTCGGTCAGCGGCGGGATGCGCATGGTGTGGACGAACACCGCCAGCAACAGCAGGCCCGCGGCGATGATCATGTAGGGCATCTGCACCGAGGCCGCCTCGTGCGCGCGATACGCCGCCTGCTCGGCCGCCGGCAGCGCCGCCAGTTCGGCCGCGCCGAGCACCGCGCCGGACAGGATCAGCGGGCCGATCAGCGAGGGGAACAGGGTCGTGCCCAGCGAGTTCAGCGCCTGCGCCAGGTTGAGCCGGCTCGGCGCGCCGGCCGGGTCGCCGAGCAGGCTGATATAGGGATTGGCCGACACCTGCAACAGCGTGATGCCGCTGGCCAGCACGAACAGCGCGCCCAGGAACAGCGGATAAGAGGGGATGCGCGCGGCCGGGAAGAACAACGCCGCGCCCACGGCCGCCACCACCAGGCCGATGACGATGCTGTGCTTGTAGCCGAAGCGCGCGACCACCCGGCTGGCCGGCAACGACATCAGGAAGTACGCGCCGAAGAAGGTCGACTGGATCAGCATCGACTGCGCGTAGTTCATCTGGAACACGGCCTTCAGATGCGGGATCAGCACATCGTTGAGGC